>PHAZ01000257.1 GCA_002841825.1 Deltaproteobacteria bacterium HGW-Deltaproteobacteria-22
CGGCGGCGTCTCGTTCTCAGGGAACCGGCACTTCTCCGGCAAGCACCTGCGGGGATCCATCGCCACCTCCCCCCCGGGAATCCTGGCGTTCTTCAGCGACACCTCGGGCGTGTTCAAGGAATCCGATCTGAAGACCGATGTCGAGCGCATCAGCGCGCTCTACTTCGACGCCGGCTTCATCCGTGCCAAGGTCGGCCCGGCCGAGATCGAGTTCTCCTCGGCCCAGAACAAGGTGTTCGTGCACATTCCCATCGAGGAAGGGCCGCGCTACCGCATCTCTGCGATTTCGGTCTCCGGAGACCTGCTGGGCACCGAGAAACAGAACCTGAAGGTCGCCGCCGGCGATCTGAAGGTGAAGAACGAACTGAACCTGGCACACAGGAAGATGGTCAAGAGCAAGGCCGGCGACTGGTTCAACCGGACCCGCATGGCCCGCGACCTCCAGGTGCTGACCACACACTACCGCGACATGGGCTATGCCCACGCAAACGTGCTGCCGTTCACCCAGATCGACGACGAGAAGCGCCTGATCGAGGTGGAGTTCCGCATCCGCCCCGGGAAGAAGGTCTACATCGAGCGCATCGAGATCGCCGGAAACTCCAAGACGCAGGACAAGGTCATCCGCCGGGAGTTGATCATCTACGAGGGTGACCTCTACTCCCACTCGAAGATCGAGGCCTCCCGCCGCGCCATCTTCCGTCTGGGCTTCTTCAAGGACGTCAAGGTCGAGCCTCGCAAGGGCACGGCCGAGGACGCCTCCATCCTGAAGTTCACCGTGGCCGAGGGCTCCACCGGCACGTTCAACATCGGCGCGGGCTACTCCACCGTCGAGAACCTCGTCGCCCAGCTTCAGGTGACGCAGCAGAACCTGTTCGGCCGCGGTCAGACGCTGACCCTGCAGGGACAGTTGTCCTCGCTGCGCCAGTACTTCAGCCTGCGCTTTGTCGAGCCGTACTTCTTCGACACCAAGTGGTACTTCTCGTTCTCGCTGTACAATTCGCTCTACTCGTACGAGAGCTTCAACCGCAAGACCATGGGCGGCAGCCTCACCTGGGGCTACGCGCTCTCCCCGCTGTGGCGCGTCTTCCTGACGTACACCCTCGAGGACGTCAACATCAACACATCCTCCTCGGGCACGCTGCTGGGCTCCGGGTCACGCCTCACCATCCCGTCCACCGCCTACGTGGCCAACCTGTTCAAGGACGGCATCACCTCGTCGATGAGGGCGTCACTCACCTATGACAAGCGCGCGCCCTGAGTTCGGATCCCAGAACGTCTTCGATCGGTACCGTGCCTTCTCCCGCATCTACTTCCCGCTCTTCAAGCCGTTCATCTTCAAGATGAACGCCGAGATCGGCCTCATCCGCTCCTCCGAGGCGTCCGGCGTGCCGATCTTCGAACGCTTCTTCCTCGGCGGGATCAACACCGTACGCGGCTTCCGTCCCTATTCCCTCGGTCCGAAGATCCAGATCCCGGTGTCGCCCGATCCCAACGCCGCGCTGTTCTCGTTCCGCAAGGGCGGCGACAAGAGCCTGGTGTTCAACTGGGAGCTGGAGTTCGACATCCTCAAGGAGATGATGATCAAGGGCGTGCTGTTCATCGACGCGGGCAACGCCTACAACGACGACGAGAACTACTCGATCACCAAGCTGCGCTCGTCCTGGGGCTTCGGCATCCGCTGGTACACCTTCCTGGGCACCCTGCGCTTCGAGTGGGGCCTGCCGTTCTCTCCGCTTCCCGGCGAGGACAAGATCGTGTTCGAGTTCAACATCGGAGGTTCTTTCTGATGCGCGGTTTCATGGTGGTTTTCGTGGCCCTGCTGGCTTCGGCCTGCGCCTCTTCAGGACCGCGCGTGGGCGTGATCCAGGTCAAGGTCGTGATGGACGAGAGTCCCTGGGCCCTCGGCCAGGTGGAGGCCCTGAAGAAGGAAATCTCCTCCCGCGAGAAGATTCTGGACGAAAAGTGCGTCGAGCCACTGAAGAAGATCGAAGCCCGGCTGCAGGAACTCCTGGATCGCCCCGACGCCGACGAGGAGAAGACCTCCGTGATGATGGCCAAGCGGCAGACGTACGACGGCTGCGTGGTCATGCGCTCCCAGATGCAGGACGAGATTTCCCGCGTCCGCGACCGTTTCATCTCGGATCTGATGACGAAGATCAGTGATGGCGCCGGCATCGTGGCCAAACGGCGCAAGCTCGACCTCGTGCTGCTTCACCAGCAGCAGGGGCCGGTGGTGTGGTCCGGGCCCCGGGTGGACATAACTAGCGAAGTAAAAAAAATAATGGACACTGAACCCTAGAATTTTTTCGCAGGTCAGCTGTCTGTTGGAACAGTGCCGGACAGGCACAACAGGTTATTTTTTAGGTTATCTCAAGGAGTGTGTATGATGAAACGTCTGTTTTCCCTTTCCCTGTTCGTCGGTTGCATGGTGTTCGCGCAGTTCGCCTCCGCCCAGACCATCGCCTGGTTCAACCCCGCCAAGGTGCTGAACAACTCCAAAGAGGGCAAGAAGGTCCTCGCCAAGCAAAAAGCCCTCCAGGATCAGTTCGAGGCCGAACGGAAACGGGCCGAGAAGCCCCTGGAAGCAGAGAAGGACGCCATCGAGACCGAATGGAAGAACCTGCAGTCCAATGCCAACGTGCTCAACGAAAAAGAGAAGGCCCGCCGTTTCGAGGCCATCAAGACCAAGTACGACGCGTGGATGGAAAAGGTGAAGAAGGGCCAGGCCGACCTGGTGAAGCGTCAGCAGGACATGGCCAAGGAGTTCCAGAACGTGGCCGAGCCGTTCTCCAAGAAGCTCAAGTCGGTCGCCGAGGGCCTGGCCAAGGCCAAGGGCTATGCATTCATCATCGCCCACGACCCCACCAATCCGCAGGTCCTGTTGTTCGCCAAACCCGAGATGGAAATCACCACCGCCCTGATCGCCGCCCTTGACGCGGGCCGGTGAGTCTTTCGTGAAGCGCCAGGGCGCCCGGGCGCTGGTCCTGCTGTTGGCCGGGCTCGCCTGCCTCTCCTGCAAATCCCAAAAACACGGGCCGAAGCCTGTGGTTCCCCGACAGTCGGAGACCGCCGAGCCGGTTCATCTGGTGCCGCCCGAGGATCCGTCCAGGGAGCGTGAGGACACGGACCCGGTGCTAGAAGAGAAGGAGCCCAACGACTACCACACCTGGGCGCTGGCGCTTCCCCCGGGAACGTCTGGGCGCGGCTACATCAACGAACCGCGCATGCGCACCGAGCAGCTCGGGCCGGATCGGGACTATTACCGCTTCGAGGTGCCCGGGGATCGACCCCACATCCTGTGGGCGAAACTGACGGGCGTGCCCAAGATCAACCTGTATCTCTCGATCCACGACCAGAAGAACGAAAAGATCTACATGCAGGACGCCAACGAGGACGGCGGGGACGAGATCATCGTCAACCTCACCATGGCGCCGGGGACGTACTATTTCCAGGTCGGTGAGCGCTGGCTCTCCTCGAACTTCGGCCAGGACCTGAAGAACCCCTACAAGCTCTCCTGGAGGCTCTCCGAGCCCTCTCCCGGCGAGGAGATCGAGCCCAACGACTCACGGACGACGGCCAACACCCTGCAGGCAGGGCAGGGCGTCAAGGGCTACATTCACTCCGCCGGGGACGCGGACTTCTTTCATCTCAACTTCGGGGCCCGCATGCTGCGCCTGGATTTTCGCCCGATTCCGAACGTGCCGCTGACGGTCGGTTTCTGGGATGCCCATGGCAAGGATCCCCTGCGACGGATGGTCGTGCAGCCAAAGGACGGCCTGGTGCTGCGACGTTTCTCACCGCAGGCGCTGGGGGCGGACTACCTGTCGGTGTCAGGCGCCGGCGGCGCCCACAGCCTGACCGGGCAATATGAGATCACCGTCTCGTTCGAGAGCACAGGGGACCAGTTCGAGGTCGAGCCCAATGATCAGGTCGCGCGGGCCAATCCCCTGACGGGCCTCTCGGGCGCGGTCATCGGCGCCATTCCCCACGGCACGGACCGGGACTTCTTCTCCATGGCCTTCACCCGCGACATGTCGGTTTCCCTGTCGCTGCTGGCGCCTGCCCAGTTGTCCCAGATCAGGTATTGCCTGATGCCGGTCAACCGATGCGTCACGACCTGGTCCGAGACCATGGAGATCAACCACCAGGTCGTTGCGAAGGGGAAGTACTGGATCGAGATCGAAGGCGGGAAGTCCTTCCATCCGGACGCGGCCTACACGCTGCGATGGAGCTTCGAGGTGGCCTCCGACACCGATGAGCGCGAGCCCAACAACAAGGTGGGACAAGCAGGCAGGATCACACCGGGTACGCAGATCCGGGGCTTCCTGCTGCCGGCGGCCGACGTCGATTATTACGGCTTCTCCATCGGGGGGACCGCTGCCAACCCCCCCGTGGTCCAGGTGGAACTGTCCGGTGGCGAGGCCATCGACCCTTCCCTGGCGATCATCGACTCGTACGGCAACGTGACGGTGGAGGACGCGCGGGGCATCTACAGCGGCGTTCGTCGCGTCAAAACGGCGCTGCACCCGACCCACCGCTACTTCATCCGTGTGAAGGAAAAATCCGGTAACGCCGGCAGTCCGAAGATCCCCTATTTGCTGCGCCTTACGCACCTCAACGCCAGTCCGTCGAAGTCATACAAGTAGGAACACCTATCTCGCGTGTGACACGGTACAGGACGAAGCGCCCCGCTTCAAGCTTATGATAATGCAACGATTTTCCGTCGGCGCGGGTGGCGCGGTGGAGGTGCGTGTCCACCGCGTCGTCGTCGGATGAAAACGCTTGGCTTTTTTTATCCGGATCGGTACATTCCCTCCGTCAACCCCCCCGCCCGAGGAGGCAATCATGATGCGCGAACTGGTCACTGTGGTCCCGGAACAATCCAAGCGCCGCGATGAGCTCAAGGAGTTCATCCTCAAGCACCCCTATCTGAGGTTCGTCTCGCTGGTCGGGATCGACCTGCTTGGCAATGACACCGACGAGCGCATCCCGATTGAACATTTCCTCAAGAACCTCGAGGACATCTTCGCCGGCGGCGTGCAGACCGACGGCTCCTCGGTCAATCTGCCGGGCATCGCCGAGCTCAACGACGCGAAGGTCGACTTCATCATCGACTTCGAGCGCCGCTGGGTCGTGGACTACAATCACGAACTCGTCGATGACAACGGGCTGCCCACAGGCACCATCCGCATCCCCGTGTTCTTCAGGCACCATGATCGATTCTACTGTTCCCGGTCGGTGCTGCACGACACGCTCGAACACGTCAGGCGCGAGCTGCGCCCGCTGCTGGCCGCAGACACGCAGTTCCTCGCCGCCCACGGAATCGGGGATTCGGACATCGCCGATGTATATTTTTCGCTGGGGACCGAGTTGGAGTTCTGGGTCTCTTCACCTGCGAAGAATGTCTCACAGCACGAGCTGCGTGTCACCCAGGCGCTCAAGGAGTCCTACTGGAAGCGCACCCGCGGGGACATCCGCACCTGTCTCGAAGATGCGCTGATCCAGTTGCAGCGCTATGGCCTTGAGCCGGAGATGGGGCACAAGGAGGTCGGCGGAGTCCACGGCAAGATCTCCGAGCAGGGACGGCTCCACGACGTCATGGAGCAGCTCGAGGTCGACTGGCGCTTCTCGGACCCGGTGCAGGCGGCCGACAACGACATCCTGGCGCGCTTCATCATCAAGGACGTCTTCATGCGCCACGGCCTGTCGGTCACCTTCGTGGCCAAGCCCGTGGAGGGCATCGCCGGCAGCGGCAAGCACATGCACGTCGGGATTGGCCTGCTGCTGCGCGACGGCCGGCGCGTGAACCTTTTCGATCCCAATGATCCCGACCTGCACCTTTCGAACTTCGGCTTTGGTGCGATCATGGGCCTGCTGCGTCACTGGGAGGTCATCAATCCATTCGTCTCCCACACGAACTCGGCGCTTCGCAGGCTGCAGCCAGGCTTCGAGGCTCCGGTGTCGATCGTGACCTCGCTGGGGACCGATCCGCGGAGCCCGTCGCGAAACCGCACGGTCCTCGCCGGCCTGGTGCGCGGGGACGGACCGCTGTCGATCCGCTTCGAGGTCCGCGCACCGAACCCGCACACCAACTCGTATCTCGCCTGCGCAGCGTTCTACCTCGCCATGCTCGATGGCATCCGCCACGCGGCCGGCCGGACGCCCGCCGCGCTCCTCGCGGAGCTGTCCAAGAATCCTGGCGAGCCGGCTGCCTTCCTGGCCACCGATCGGGCGTACCTCTCCGAGGAGGACATCTTCGAGCACTACACCGAGACCGAGCGAACGGCCCGCTTCGGGAAAAGCCCTGACACGGTGTGGGAGATCATGACGCACCTCGAGGAGATGCCCGACCTCTACCGTGGGACCCCGATGAGCGAGGCCGTGGTCCGCTCGTTCCACATCTCGGCGCTCAACAAATGGCGGATCGACTCCTGCGCCAAGGAGTTCGGGACGATCCGGCGCGAGCTCGGCGAGCTGCGTCGTCTCCAGTCCGGAGAAAACGCCCTGGACGAGAAGCGGTGGAGCGAGTTCGAACGCCTCCGCGCCGAGCTGCTTCGCGACGACGAGGACTTCGACTGTGAGATGACCCGGCTGGTGTCGCTGTTCGACTCGCGTCGGTACGCCGAGGCCTCCGACGGCCTGGTCGCGTTCCGGCGCCGCGTGGCGGCCGCCCGCGAGGCGTACCGGGTGTACGCCGGGAACCTGCTGTAGGGGGAAGAGGAAGAGACTGCGGAGAAGACGGATGGGGAACGGAAGAGGCGGCGGCGGCGGCTCCTACGACGGGTCCCAGTTTTTATGCCTCGCAGCCAAACCGGCGCGCGTGAAAACAACGGAGGAAAAGGATGATGCTTCTGATAACGACATCCTCTCGAGGCCTGACGATGGGACTCATTTTCGTACTGTCCTGCACGCTCTTCGCCTGCCGGCCGCGCCCGGTGACCACGAGCGCCACAGCCACGGCGGAGGCCCCCCCGCAGCGCCTGACGCGCCCAGGCGAGGTCGTGAAGAAATGCGAGATTTTCAGTTTCCGAATTGGAGTCGCCGGTTTCATTTGTGGGGACCATATTCTGCTCATTGGAGCCCTCGGCGCTTCCCCGGAAAAAACCGAGAGCGCCGTCAAGGCCGAGCTGGGTGTGATCGGTCGTCGAAACGAGATCGAGCGGGTTTCCATTCAGGGT
>PHAZ01000258.1 GCA_002841825.1 Deltaproteobacteria bacterium HGW-Deltaproteobacteria-22
GCGGCCTTCCGGTATCGGACTGGGGCCTTCCGATATGGGACTGCGGTGCCCTGGCACCGCGATTTCTTCCCCGCCGCGGCGCAGCCGTCGCGGGGCTGCTTCATATGGACTGCGGGGGCTTGCCACCGCGTCTTCTTCCCCGCCGCGGCGAAGCCGTCGCGGGGCTCCGCCCGGCGCCGGGGAATGCGCGGTCCCAGGTGACCGCACTCCATATGCGTTTGCGTGGCCTCCTGCGTCTACGCACCCCCGCCGCGCCGGGTCTTTCCTCTCCGGGTACAACGTCCTCTTTCCTCTTCACCAGGCATGTCGCACCCCGTTGGGGTGTCTCCATGCCTTCGCTGGTCTGTACGCCTGCGTTGCAGGCGGGTTCGTGCGCCCGCGCCGCGGGCAACAGCGGTGGTGAATCCGTGGGTGCCGCATGAGCTTCCCGCACTACCCGAAGTACAAGGCCAGCGGCGTGGAGTGGCTCGGCGACGTGCCCGCGCATTGGGAATTAAAAAGGGTCGGATTTTTCTTTTCCGAACGGCGAGAAAAGGTAAGTGACAAAGATTATCCGGCACTCTCCGTTACAAAAAATGGAATTGTTCCGCAGATTGAAACTGCTGCAAAAACTGACGATGGCGACAATCGAAAACTAGTGTGTTCAGGGGACTTTGTCATCAACAGCCGCTCAGATCGAAAGGGATCTTCCGGCATTTCCGTGTTGAATGGGTCCGTATCGCTAATTTGTACCGTTCTCCGCCCGATGAAAACAGTTTACCCACTTTTTATCCATCATCTTCTGCGGTGCAGTCCATTCCAGGAAGAATTTTATCGTTACGGAAAAGGAATTGTCGCAGATTTATGGAGTACTAACTATTCGGAAATGAGAAATATTTTGCTTTCGATGCCCCCCCTCGACGAGCAGACCGCCATCGCGGGGTTTCTCGACCGGGAGACGTCGAAGATCGACGCGCTCGTGGCCGAGCAGCAGCGCCTCGTCGAGCTGCTGAAGGAGAAGCGCCAGGCCGTCATCTCCCACGCCGTCACCAAGGGCCTGAACCCCGCCGCCCCCATGAAACCCTCGGGCATCGAGTGGATTGGTGCTATTCCGGCGCATTGGCTTTCAATTCCTATAAAATTTGTTGCCAGGTTGGAGTCAGGTCACACGCCGAGTAGACAACATCCAGAATACTGGGAGAATTGCACCGTTCCGTGGTTCTCTCTAGCCGATGTTTGGCAAATACGAGAGGGAAAGAAAGATGTAGTTATTGAGACGAATGAAAAAGTGAGTGAACTTGGCTTGGCAAATTCGTCCGCTAGGCTGCTTCCTCAGGGGACGGTGATATTATCACGCACCGCATCTGTTGGATTCTCTGCAATAATGGGAACGGCAATGGCCACAACACAGGACTTCGCCAATTGGATTTGTGGTCCAAAGCTTTTCAATGAATTTTTGCTTTTTACTTTTCGCGCGATGAGAGAAGAATTCAACCGCATCATGATGGGCTCCACGCACAATACTATTTACATGCCTGATATCGAGGCTTTCCACATGGCTCTCCCGCCGTTGGATGAGCAGACCGCAATTCTGGATTCTATTCGAACGGAGACCGCCAAACTCGACACCCTCACCGCTGAGGCCCAAAGAGCCATCGAACTGCTGCAGGAGCGGCGGACCGCGCTCATCTCGGCGGCTGTCACCGGGAAAATCGACGTCCGCACCATCGCACAAAAGGAGACCGCATGAGCCTCTTTCGCATCACCACCGACCGCATGGAACCTGTGCCCACCACCACGTTCGCCAGAGAGAAGTTGTTGGAGCGACGGGACCTGCAGCGCCTGCTGCGACAGGACCTCTCGCCCATTGGGGACGACCTGATGGTCATCGCCGAGGAGTTCGGCCAGTGGGAGGACAGCAACCGGCGCATCGACCTCTTGTGCCTGAGCAAGGACGCCTGCCTCGTGGTCGTTGAGCTCAAGCGGACCGAGGATGGCGGCCACATGGAGCTGCAGGCCCTGCGCTATGCGGCCATGGTGTCGAGCATGACCCTGGATCAGGTCATCGATGTCTACGCCCGCACCCGGGACGGCGACCACGACACAGCCCGCGCTGAGATCCTGGATTTCCTTGGCCTGGAGTCGGAGGATGAGGCCGAACTCACCGGTGACGTGCGCATCATCCTGGTCTCGGCCGACTTCTCCACTGAGTTGACCACCGCTGTGCTCTGGCTCAACCAGCGCGAGCTCGACATCACCTGCATCCGGCTGCGCCCGTACCGCATGGGCAACGAGATTCTCATCGACGCCACGCAGATCATCCCGCTGCCGGAGGCCGCCGAGTACGAGGTCAAGCTGCGCGAGCAGGAGAAAGAGAAGCGCAAGGTCGAGAGCGTCCGCCATGAGATTTTCCACAGGTTTTGGTCGCAACTGTTGGCGCGGGCAGATCAGAAAACCCAAATGCTGTCGAGCCATTCCCCTGCCAAGAGTAATTGGATTTCCTGCAGCATCGGACGCCGGGGCTTCAACCTGGACATTGCGTTGGCCAAGGAATACGCGTTGGTGGATTGCTACATCCTCGTAGAGAGAAACAAAGAGAAATCCGTGGCTGCCTTCGATGCGCTCATGGAACGCCGCGAGGAGATCGAGAAACGGTTTGGCGCTCCCCTGGAGTGGCGTTCTGTGGAGAAAAACCGTTCCTGCCGAATCGTATATATGATGCCCGATGCAGGCTGGACCTTGCCCGAGTCCGAATGGCCCGCACTCCAGGACCGCATGATCGACGCGCTGATCCGCCTCGACGTGGCCCTGCGTAAACCCATCGCGGAACTGACCCTGTGAGGGCCCCATGAACCTGCACCGCGAGATTCACTTCGAAACTGAGATCTGCGAGTACCTGGGCGCCCACGGCTGGCTCGTGTCCCCCGACGACGCGGGTTACGACGTGGCCCGGGCGCTGTACCCGGAGGACACCGTCGCTTGGCTGCAGGAGACCCAGCCCAAGGCGTGGGAGACCCTGGCCAAGAGCCACGGCGCTGCCGCCTGCGAGACCCTGCTGACCCGCCTGCGGGCCCAGCTGGACCAGCGCGGGACCCTCGAGGTGCTGCGCCACGGCGTGGAGATGCTGGGCCTGCGCGCGCCGCTTTCGCTGGCGCAGTTCAAGCCGGCGCTGGCCATGAACCCGGAGATCGTCGCGCGGTATGGCGCCAACCGCCTGCGCGTGATGCGGCAGGTGCACTATTCGACGCACAACCGAAACAGCTTTGACCTGGTGCTGTTCTGCAACGGTCTGCCGGTGGCCACGCTGGAGCTCAAGACCGACTTCACCCAGCGCGTGCAGGACGCCATCGACCAGTACCGCTTCGACCGCCCCGTCCGCGAAAAGGGCGGCGCATCCGAGCCCCTGCTGAAGTTCCCCGGCGGCGCGCTGGTGCACTTCGCCGTGTCCTCTTCCGAGGTGTACATGACTACCCGGCTCGATGGGAAGGACACGCGCTTTCTGCCGTTCAACCGCGGTGACCACGGCGGGGCAGGGAACCCCGAGGGCGGTGGCGGCTTTCGCACGGCCTATCTGTGGGAGCAGGTCCTCGAGCGCGAGGGGTGGCTGGAGATCCTCGGGCGCTACCTGGTCTCCCAGAAGGACGACAAGAAGAACCTCACCGCCATCCTGTTTCCGCGCTACCACCAGCTCGACGCCACGCGCAAGCTGGTGGCGGCCGTCCTCGCCGAGGGGCCCGGCGGGCGCTACCTGATCCAGCACTCGGCGGGCTCGGGCAAGACCAACTCCATCGCGTGGTCGGCGCACTTCCTGTCGGACCTGCACGACGCGGACCACCGCAAGTTGTTCGACTCGGTGCTCGTGGTGTCGGACCGCAACGTCATCGACTCCCAGCTGCAGACCGCCATCTTCGACTTCGAGCGCACCGTGGGCGTGGTCGCCACCATCAAGGGCGAGGGCGGCAGCAAGAGCGCAGAGCTGGCCCAGGCCCTCTCGGGCGACAAGAAGATCGTCGTGTGCACCATCCAGACGTTCCCGTTCGCGCTGTCGGCGGTGCGGGAGCTGGCCGCGACTCGGGGCAAGCGCTTCGCCGTGATCGCTGACGAGGCCCACAGTTCGCAGACCGGCGAGGCCGCGGCCAAGCTCAAGGCCGTGCTGTCCCCCGAGGAGCTCGCCGAGCTGGGCGACGGCGGCGAGGTAAGCACCGAAGACATCCTGGCTGCCCAGATGGCCGCCCGCGCCGACGACCACGGCATCACGTTCGTGGCGTTCACGGCCACCCCCAAGAGCAAGACGCTGGAGTTGTTCGGCACGCGGCCGGATCCGGCGCGCCCGGCCGGCGGCGAGAACCTGCCGGCGCCGTTCCATGTGTATTCGATGCGCCAGGCCATCGAGGAGGGCTTCATCCTCGACGTGCTGCAGAACTACACGTCGTACAAGATCGCGTTCAAGCTCGCCCAGGAGGGCGGCACCCTCGACGACCGCGAAGTCGAGCGCGGCGCGGCGACCAAGGGCATCATGGGCTGGGTGCGCCTGCACCCGTACAACATCGCGCAGAAGGTCGAGATCGTCGTCGAGCACTTCCGGCAGTTCGTGGCGCCGCTGTTGGCCGGCCGCGCCAAGGCCATGGTGGTCGTGGGCAGCCGCGTCGAGGCCGTGCGCTGGCAGCTGGCCATCGACAAGTACATCCGCACCCACAACTACGCCTTCCGCACGCTGGTGGCGTTCTCCGGCGAGGTCAACGACCCCGAGTCCGGCGACGAGGGTTTCACCGAGCACAGCCGCACGCTCAACCCCGAGCTGCGCGGCTCCGACATCCGAACGGCGTTTTGCGCCGACGAGTACCGAATCCTGCTGGTGGCCAACAAGTTCCAGACGGGCTTCGACCAGCCGCTTTTGTGCGGCATGTACGTGGACAAGCGGCTCGCCGGCATCCAGGCGGTGCAGACGCTGTCACGCCTGAACCGCGCGCACCCGGGCAAGGACACGACCTACGTGCTGGACTTCGTCAACGATCCCGACGAGGTGCTGCAGTCGTTCCGCATGTACCACACCACGGCCCAGTTGGCCGGCGTGACCGACCCCGACCTGGTGTTCAACCTGCGCGCCAAGCTCGACGCCGCCGGCTTCTACGACGACTTCGAGGTGGACCGCGTGGTCGCCGTGGAGATGAAGGAAGGCGCCAAACAAGGGGAGCTGGCCGCCGCGGTGGAGCCCGTGGTGGACCGCCTGCACCGGCGCTACCGGGCCGCCCAGGAGCAGGTGCGCGCCGCCGAGCTGGGGGCAGCGGGAGCTGCCCTTGCAGAGGGAACTGAATGGGCAGTTCCCTCTGCCCGCACCGCGCAGGCCGCCCGCGACGAGCTGCACGCGCTGCAGTTGTTCAAGAAGGACATGGAGTCCTTCCAGAAGCTCTACACCTACCTGTCGCAGATCTTCAACTACGGCAATCCCGCCATCGAGAAGCGCGCGATCTTCTTCCGCCAGGTGCTGCGCCTGCTGGAGTTCGGCCGCGAGCGCGAGGGCGTGGACCTCTCGAAGGTGCAGTTGACCCACTACACGCTGCGCAACCTGGGCCAGCGCACGCTGCCGCTGGTCGGCGGCGACGCGCCCAAGCTGGCACCGGTCACCGACGTGGGCTCGGGCATCGCCCAGGACAAGCAGAAGGCCTACCTCTCCGCGATCATCGCCAAGCTCAACGACCTCTTCGAGGGCGACCTCACCGACGACGACCGCCTGGTCTACGTCCGCGACGTCCTCAAGGGCAAGCTCCTCGAGTCCGCCATCCTTCGCCAGCAGGCCGCCAACAACACCCGCGAGCAGTTCGCCAATTCCCCCGACCTCAAGACCGAGCTCCTCAACGCCATCA
>PHAZ01000259.1 GCA_002841825.1 Deltaproteobacteria bacterium HGW-Deltaproteobacteria-22
CGTCGATGCCCGCCCCACGGGCGATCCCATCCTCGACAACGCATTGTTGAATATCAGCGGCGCCCGAAAACCGCGCAAGGCGCGTGACTGGCTTCTCTCACACCAGAAACTGGCGCCCTCATTGCAGGAGCGACTTCTTGACCGGCTTGTCCAGGCCGGGGTGCTGCGCCGGGAAACACGCGAGGTGCTCTGGGTCTTTCACTTCAAGCGGTACCCCACCGAAGAGGAACGGCCCGAGCGTGCCATCCGCAAGGAGATCCACGGCGTTTTGTTCGAGGGGAAAGCGCCGACGCCCGACTGCGCCGCGCTGCTCTGCCTGATCCACGCATGCAGTCTGGGTCGGGAGGTGTTTCCCGACCACCCGCACAAGGAAACCCAACAGCGCCTCAAGGCCTTCGCCGAGAGCGACCGTTTGGCCAAGGCCGTCACCGAGAGTATCGCCGCGGTTACCATGCTCATCATGTCCATCGTCCTGACCAGCACAACCATGTACCCACGATCCTAAGTTCAGGGGGGGTGGAGACCTCCGGTCGTAGGCGTGGCTCGGTCGGGAGAACGGCCACAACAAGCGAAGGCGAGCTTGGGAGCGCGAGGTCGTAGAGATTGAAGGTCGCCACGGTGAGCGCCGGCCGGCATGCGCCTTCGATGCAGACTCCCGGCGCCTCGCACAGATCGCCGCCGCACATCAGCGTCTCCGGAACACAGGTGCCGTCGAGACACAAGGTGCCCTCCCCGCACAGATCGCAGGGATCCAGCTCCGATAGCGCCGGCGCTCCGGCGTCCAGCGCACCGTTGCACGCGCAAAACCAAAGGACCAGGATCGGCAGGAGGAGCCTTTTCATGCGGAAAGCCTTCTTTCGGGGGCGGTCAGCGCGCCGGAAACGGGACGAACGCCAGAATGGTGGTGGGGAACTTGTCCGTGACGACGAGGAAACCCCGATCGTCGAGGCGCACCAGCCCCTCCCAGTTGCGGGCGTCTCCGGGCATCAGGCGCAGTTGGATCGGCGCCTCACCGGTGTGGGTGACTCCGGTGGGCGACCAGGCCAGCTCCACCAGGCGCTCCACGACGTCGGAGGCTGCATGGGTGGCTCCCTCGCCGAACTCGGCTGCGAGGGGATCCGTCGCCGGATCGAGCAGGTCGGCCTCGCCTGGATAAAAATAGTTCAACGCCCAGAAGTGACCGAAGGCGTCGGCGGTGGTCACATCGGTCACGCGGTACTCCAGCGACACCATGGGCACCCCCGCCAGCGGGGCAAGTTGGAGGTCAAACGTCTGGACGACCGGCGACGGGTTGACGTTGGCGCCGTTGGCCTCGTAGAACGTGACCACGCGGTCCTCGAGCACCAGCAGCGCCTCGTGACCCATGTTGTCGAGCTGGATTGCCTGCGGGATCTCCGTCAGGCTCTGCGGGTCAAGGGTGATCGAGAGCGCGGGCTCGGTGGTCACGGTCCCCCGCACTACGGTGCAGGTCGTGCCGGCCGTGCTGCCAGCCTCGATGGTCATGTACACGGTCCCTCCCGAGAAGCCGATGGCCTCGTACCCCTCGAACGAGGCGATCTGCGTTCCCAGTCCTCCGTCATCGAAAGGCACCGTGAACCAGGCCAGCGTCTCGGCCGGGGCGCCGTCAAGATAAGCCAGGATCTGCGATTTCTCGAGGGCCACCAGGGCATCGTCGAAGCGCGAAGGAAACTGCGGCACCAGGATCAGCGTGTCGCCGAACCACGCCAGCGCCGAGTACTCGGCCAGCGCACCGGCGGCGTTTCCGGTCAGCGGCAGCTCGACGACGGCGATCTCGGCAGGCTGTAAATTATTGATATTGTTCAGATTATTGACATTGCTGTCGGTGTCGGCGTCGAGGTCGGCCACGTCGGGGAGGGTGTGAGGCGACGATGGATCCTCGCAGCCGCAGCACGCGGTCAACGCCAAAAAAACCAACCATAACCAGGCGGTCACGGAGATCCGGCAGATTCGCATCTCACACCATCTTTCCCGGACGCAAGATTGGCACAGGCCGGGACGTTGTGCAAGGGCGTGGGGATCGCACCGAGATTCCGGTTGACAAATCCGCAAAAAAGCACTTGATTCATTCGGGCAGGTTTGACCGATGAGACTGTATTCCTGGGCATTGACGGACGTGGGTAACGTCCGCGAACAAAATGAAGACAACCACTGCGTCAATGACGACCTCGGTCTGTTCCTGGTCGCCGATGGAATGGGCGGGCACGCGGGCGGCCAGATCGCCAGCCGGCTCGCAGCCGAGACGGTCGAGAAGAGCCTGCTCGAGCGCAAGAACGGCATGACCTCCGAGCAGGCGCTCCACGAGGCGCTGCGCGCGGCCAACTACACCATCTTCGAACACGGCAAGAGCGTCCCCGAGCTCGCGGGCATGGGCACCACCTGCACCGCCATCCTGCGTGACGGCTCCCGCTTCCATCTTGCCCATGTCGGCGACTCCCGGGCCTACCTGTTCCGCGACGGCCAGATGACCCAGTTGACCGCAGACCACACATGGGTCAGCGAGCAACTGCGCGCAGGCTACATCAGCGCCGAGGAGGCCGCCGTCTCCCGGTGGAAGTCGGTCATCACGAGATCCGTCGGCTTCGGCGAGGAGATCAACATCGACATGCAGGTGGTCCCCTTCTCCGCCGGCGACGTCTTTCTCCTGTGCTCTGACGGCCTGTCGAACTACTTCAAGCAAGATGAGCTCGAGCGGCTCTTCACTCATAACTTCTACGCAAACATGCCGCAGATCCTCATCGAAACCGCGCTGGCCCGCGGCGGCGCCGACAACTGCACCCTCGTCCTCTGCTACGCCGCCAACGAATAAGCCCTGCACTCAAGCCCCGTCTTGGCCCCCTTGTATCACCGTTCCGGCTCAGGTATAGTGACTGTTGCCGTCTGCGGGGTTTGGCAGTTGGATTAAAATAGGTTCAATCCCAACGCTTCAACCCCGGGTTCTGCCTCTGTCCGAACCGCGCAAGCTCCTCGTTAAAGTGGAGGAGAAGCAGGCTTTGGGTATGTGGGACCCACCTTAATTGGATGCGGGGTTGATCATGATCCGGCACCGGCTCCGCGGACGGCTTTTTTTTTCCGCCTCATTGACCTCGCCCTTCGCGTGTTTAATTTCCCTTTCGGCTGCATGATTTGATTGTGTTTCTCCCATGCAGGCCGGGAGTCCGTTGATGACCGCACTGTGGAACACCTCGAAGACCTTCCTGCTGATCGCCTCGCTGACCGCGCTGGCCGGCGGGATCGGCTACATGTTCGGTGGAATGGGCTGGGCGTTCTCGGCGCTGGGCATCATGGCCATCGTGAACCTGCTGGCCTGGTACTCCTCTGACTCCCTGGTGCTGGCCATGCACAAGGCCCGGCGGCTCGGGCCACGGGATCTTCCCTGGCTTCACGAGATGGTGACCGCGCTTTCCCACCGCGCCGGCGTTCCGAAGCCGACGCTGTACGTCATCGACGATCCGGCGCCCAATGCGTTCGCCACCGGCCGATCGCCGGCCTCGGGCTTGGTCGCCGTGAGCACGGGCCTGCTGGAACTGTGCAGCCGCCGTGAGATCGAGGGTGTGCTGGCCCACGAACTGGCGCACATCGTGCATCGCGACATCCTGATCCAGACGATCACGGCGACCCTGGCCGGCGCCATCTCGCTGCTGGCGCACCTGGCCGGGTACATGCTCATGTTCGCAGGCCGCTCGTCCGATGATGACGGGCCCAACCCCCTGGTGATGCTGGTGTTCATGATCCTCGCGCCGCTTGTGGCCGCGCTGATCCAGATGGCGGTGTCCCGCACGAGGGAGTACGAGGCCGACCGGGCCGGCGCGCGGTTCGCTGGAACGCCCGAGGGCCTGGCCTCGGCGCTGGCCAAGCTGGGAAAATACCACCAGCGCGCGCCCTCAAGGCACGCCGAGCCCGCCATGGCCCATCTGTACATTGCCATGCCCAAGCTCCGCGGAGGCTTCTCCGGCCTGTTCTCCACGCATCCGCCCATCGAGGAACGCATCCGGCGCCTGCGTGCGCTGACGTAGAGGTGAACCATGAATCTCGAAAAATGGACCATGAAAAGTCGTGAAGCCCTTCAGGCTGCGCTTGCACTGGCGCAGGAGAAGGGCCACCCCGAGCTGCGTCCCGAGCACCTGATGCACGCGCTGCTGGCGCAGGGCGCCGAGAGCTCGGTGGTGCCCGTGCTCGAGAAGATCGGCGCCACAGTCGGGCCGATCCTGGATGGCGTGCAGGGCCTGCTGGACAAGCTCCCGAGGCAGTCCGGCGATCATGCCGAGCCGGCCATGTCCCGCGACCTGCGCGGCTGGATCGACCGCGCCCAACAGGACATGACGCAGATGAAGGACGCCTACCTGAGCACCGAGCACTTCCTGCTCGCCTTGTGCGACCTGCCGAACCTGCCCGCCGCCGGGCCGCTGCGAGCCGCCGGCGTCACCCGGGAGCGCGTGCTCGGGGCCCTGGAGACGATCCGCGGCACCCAGCGCGTGACCGATGATCAGCCCGAGTCGAAGTACCAGGCGCTGCAGCGCTTCTGCCGCGATCTGACGGACCTGGCGCGTCGTGGCAAGCTCGATCCCGTGATCGGCCGTGACGAGGAGATCCGGCGGGCCCTGCAGGTGCTGTCGCGCCGCACCAAGAACAACCCCGTGCTCATCGGGGAGGCCGGCGTGGGCAAGACCGCCGTGGCCGAGGGCATCGCCCAGCGCATCGCCGAGGGCGACGTCCCCGAGAGCCTGAAGAACCGAAGCCTGTTCGCGCTGGACCTGGGCGCGCTGATCGCCGGCACCAAGTACCGCGGCGAGTTCGAGGACCGGCTCAAGGCCATCCTCAAGGAGATTGAGGCCGCCGAGGGCCGCGTGATCCTGTTCATCGACGAGATCCACACCCTCGTCGGGGCCGGCGGCGCCGAGGGCGCGATGGACGCCTCGAACATGCTCAAGCCGGCGCTGGCACGCGGAGAGCTGCACTGCATCGGCGCGACCACCCTCGACGAGTACCGCAAGCACCTGGAAAAGGACAAGGCTTTGGAGCGCCGGTTCCAGCCCGTCCTCGTGGAGGAGCCGTCGGTGGAGGACACCATCCACATCCTGCGCGGCCTGCGTGAGAAGTACGAGGCCCACCACGGCATCCGCATCTCCGACGCCTCGCTGATCGCCGCGGCACAGTTGTCGTCGCGCTACATCGGCGACCGCCAGCTGCCCGACAAGGCCATCGACTGCGTCGACGAGGCCGCCTCGCGCCTGAGGATGGAGATCGAGAGCGTGCCCGTCGAGATCGATCAGCGCCGGCGCCGCCTGCTGCGCCTGGAGATGGAGAAGGCCGCCCTCTCCCGCGAGCCGGCAGAAAAGGTCGCCGCCCGTGCCGACGCGGTGAACGCCGAGATCGCCGGGCTCCGGGAGGAGGTCGACGCTGCGATGGGACGCTGGCAGCGGGAGAAGGACGTCATCGTATCGCTGCGCGACCTGAAGGTGAAAAAGGACGAACTGAACACCCAGTCCCAGCTGGCCCAGCGCCAGAGCGACTTCCAGCGGGCCTCCGAGATCCTGTATGGTGAGCTGCCGGCCCTGGACAAGCGTGCCGCCGAGCTCGACGCCGAGCTGCGGACCATCACCGTGAACGGATCCTTTCTTCGCGAGGAGGTGACCGAGGACGACATCGCCGGCGTGGTGGCGCGATGGACCGGCATCCCGGTGGAGCGCATGCTCGAGGGCGAGCATGGCAAGCTGCTGCGACTGGCTGAGCGGATGCACGAGCGCGTGATCGGCCAGGATCCGGCCGTGCAGGCGGTGGCCGACACGATCCTTCGCAGAGCTGCTCTTCGATGATGCCTCGCGCATGATCCGCATCGACATGAGCGAATACATGGAGAAGCACGCGGTGTCACGCCTGATCGGCGCCCCTCCGGGGTATGTAGGCTACGACGAGGGCGGCCAACTCACCAAGGCCGTGGCCCGGCACCCCTATTCGGTCGTATTGCTCGACGAAATCGAGAAGGCGCACCCGGACGTGTTCCACGTGTTCCTCCAACTGCTCGACGACGGACGCCTCACCGACGGCCAGGGCAAGGTCGTGGACTTCCACAACACGGTCGTGATCATGACGACCAACCTCGGCTGGGATCCGGAGCTGGCCCACCGTGACCTGAAAGCCGCCAAGGCGGGGGTGGAGTCCGCGCTGCGAGGTCAATTCCGTCCCGAGTTTCTCAACCGCGTCGACGAGATCGTCGTGTTCGACCCGCTCACCTCGCTCGAGCTGGGTGTCATCGCCAGGCTCCAGCTGCAGCGCGTGAACACCTGGCTGGCCCCTGACGATTGCGCCCTGGAATGGACCGATGATGCGCTGGCCTTCGTGGTCGCCCGCGGCACCGACGAACGCTACGGCGCCAGACCGCTCAAGCGTGCGATCCAGCGCCTTGTCGTCACCCCGCTGGCCCAGATGCGGCTGACCTCCGGCAACGCCCGCGGCGTGACCTGGCTGGCCGAAGTCGATCCCTCCGGAGAGGGTTTGCGCCTCACGGCAAAAATCTACAATTAATTAGTCAGCGGGGTGCGTTCGCAGTTGCAGTTATCGTCCCAGGCGAAGCGCTCGCCGAGCTCGACGACCTCGAAGTCGGTCCACTCGAGGCCCATCAGATCGTTGGGGCCCAGGCCGACCTCGGCCCAGGTGTTGGTGGTGAAGCGATCATTGAGCGCGGTGAAGGTGAGGTTTCCGCCGTCGGACAGGATCATGCCGTAGCGCTGAAGGGCCACGGCCACGACCTGGGCGGCAGGGTTGAGCGTCTGCAGGTCGAAGTCCGCGCGCAGGCGCAGCCGGGCCCCGTACGGGGGAGCATCGGCTCCGGCGGAGGTGGAACCAGTGGAATGCGTGGCCGGACGCACGTAGATGCGCTCGCGCATGTTCTCGTTGGGAAGGATGAAGCGCAGCGCGTGGGTGATCTCGCCAGCGGTGATGTCGTCGGGGCCGAACATGTGCGCCGCGATCGGCAGCCCTGCGGCGTCGGCGCTGGTGCAGCACTCCCCGCGCAGCGACGGCGTGTATGCCTGGTTCAGGTCCCAGACCGACAGGCAGCCGCCGTAGAACGTGCCGCCATCGACGTTGGCGCGCCACATCTCATACAGGCGGCAGGCGGTCGGGTCGAGCACGATCAGGTGGCAGTCCCCGTCGTTGTCGCAGGTGTAGCCGGTCTCGCCCTCGATGGCTCCGCCTGCGGGCAGCGGCACGGGAGCCGTGTCGCAGTCGGGGGACCAGTGATCATCGGTGGGCTCGAACGACGACGCGGCAGTCCCGTCATTGCGAAGGATCGTGATGCCGTAGAGGTTGTCGGGCTCGTCGCTGGGACCGTCGATCTTGAACTCAGCCCACGATGAAGCGTGATTTCCCTGCAGATACGTGATGATTGCCTCGGATTCTGCGTCCAACGCCGCCGCGTCCACCCGCTGGTTCCACGGATGATTCGCGCTGAACAACTGTCCTGCGGCCGCCCCGCAGACACCGGTCTGATTGTTCGTGTTGTTGACGTTGTTCAGGTTGTTCACATTGTTGATATTATTTATATTATTGACATTGTTGACGTTGTTGACGTTGTTGGTCTTGCCCGACGAGTCGTCGCACGCGACCAGCGCAAGTGTGACGAATCCTGCCGCCAGGAAACCTCTGAGTGAACGCCAATGAGCAGCCTGCTTCTTCATGGTAAACCTCCTGAAGTCCATAGATTCAATCTGCAGTTGACACAAAAAGATAGAAAAATCCGACAAAGGTGGTCAGCGCCGTGACCGCCAC
>PHAZ01000260.1 GCA_002841825.1 Deltaproteobacteria bacterium HGW-Deltaproteobacteria-22
GGCCGTCGCCTTTGCCCTCGACGAGCGCCGCCGGCGGCGCGAGGACGCCCAGCTGGTCGATGCCGCACGCAAGCTGGCCCAGGGCGAGATGCCCCGCACCGATCTTCGCACGCCGTCCTTCGAGGCCGTGGCTGTCATGGCCGCGGCCCTTCGTGAGAAGGAGGAGCGCCTGGCGGGCCAGCTGGCGATCATCGAGGAGCAGAACCGCGAGATCCTGAACACCCGCGAGAAGTTCATCTCCCAGGAGAAACTGATCACCCTCGGTCACCTGGCCGCAGGACTGGCCCACGAGCTGGGAAACCCGCTGGCGGCCCTCTTCGCCCACCTCGACCTGCTCACCGACGCCGGACTGGACCCGCGCACCACCGAACACCTGACGATGATGCAGACCGAGATCCGGCGCATGGATGAACTGATCCGGCGCCTGCTGCTGCTGGCCCGCGGCGAGGAAGGCGGCCTGGCCTCCGGCCCCGCCTCGGAGTGGCTGCCCGACGCCGTCGACATCCTCCGTCACCAGGCCTGGTGCCGCGATGTGACGTTCACCGTCGATGCGGCCCCGGAGGCGATGTCGATCCCGGTGCCCGGCGAATGGAAGTCGATCCTGGTCAACCTGCTGGTCAACGCCGCCCAGGCCATGGACGGCAGCGGCACCGTCACCATCAGCCTGGTCAGGCACGGCGACGCCCTCCGCCTCGACGTGCGCGACACCGGACCGGGCGTGCCGGCGGAGCTGGCCGGGCGCATCTTCGAGCCGTTCTTCACGACCAAGGACCCCGGCACGGGCACCGGTCTGGGTCTTTCGGTGTGCCGCATGCTCGCGGGCCGGGCCGGCGGCACCCTCACCTGCGTCCCCGACGAGGTTGGCGGGCACTTCGTGCTGGAAATCCAAATCCCTGCCGCTTCATGAGAAGCGGGCGCTTCATGAGAAGCGGGCGCTTCCGGAAAAGCGGGCGCTTCTGGAAAAGCGGGCGGATTTGGGGAAAAAGGGGTTGACTTCCTGAGTACTGTCCCTATAACGGGGCTTTAGCTGAGGTGTTTGAAGGTTCATCCTCCTATGCCCGACACGCACAATTCGCTTCCCTACTCTCCCGCTCTCCCACAAAAGGGGTCAATCCAACATGGATAAAAAAACGAGTCCCAGTCTCTTCGACATCGAGCATCCCAACGTCCAGGAGACGCCCACGATCCGTCCGTGTCCTCCCTGCTCGGACATGTCCCATTATCCTCGTGCGCTGGACGAGTACATCTGCCGGCGTTCGGACCGCAAGCTCAACCTGAGCCTCCTGGTCACGCCGCACCACAAGCACATGCGCATCGTCGACTACCGGCTCGGCCAGTACAAGCTCAAGTGCAACATCTTCGACGAGATGGCCGCCCGTGAAAAGTTGAAGAAAGTCTATACCCTGGTGGAAAAGCAGGACTCCAACTCCTGGCGCACCGTGGGCTTCTCCAAGGAAGCCATCATCCCGGGGTACTTCCGCAACGCCGACGCCTACGTCATGAGCCGCGTCTACGATCATGACGGCCGGCCCATCACCGGCGGCATCGCCAAGCTCGTGCACGAGAAGCAGATCGAGTTCGCCGAGCCCGAGCCCATCGGCAAGAAGCCCGCGGGACTGAAGGAGATTTTCATCGACGATCCCGAGGCCATCAACGCGATCCTGCACCTGCCCGAGGTCACCCCACTGTACCATCCGTTCGGCAAGGGCGTGATGCATCCGCACTTCATCCTCGAGGTGCGCATCGGCCGCCGCAACCTCTGGGTCGCCGCCGAGATCAACGACGCCTTCGGCCACGCCAAGCTCGACATCCTGACCCTGCCCCGCTCGATCAAGGAGCGCCGCTATCTGGCCTGGATGGTCACCAAGCTCGTCGAGGAGCTCGGCGAGACCAGCGACATCTCCAGCGTGTTCTCCATCACCATGGTCGAGGACATCTCCTGCGGCCAGGTGCTCGTCGACGCCGGCTTCAAGGACAGCGGGCAGCTCACGCGCCACATGCAGTCCGAGGAAGGCCGCCTCTCCGACGCCCTGATGTGGTTCTTCCGCATCGCCCCGAAGGCGAACAAGGCCCGCAAGATGGCCTTCGACCCCGAGCTTCCGATGATCCCCGTTCCGATCAAGAAGCCCCTGACCGACTTCGACTTCGATGATGACGAGGAAGAGGTGCAGGAGCACCACGACGAGGACGAAGACGAGGATTAGAGGCTCCTGGCCCACCCCTTGACCGCAAGGTCGATTTCATCTATACGATCAACTCACAGGAGTGATGACCTCATGAAAAATCTTTCCACCCTCGTACTTGGCATGTTTCTTCTGGCCGGCCTGACCTTCGCCTCGCTGACCGCCTGCAACAAAGAAAACGGTGACAAGCAGAAGGCCGCAGATGACAAGACCCAGCCCGTGAAGACCTCCGAGACCGTCAAGCCCCCCGTTGACGGCCGGCTCCCGGCCAAGCCCACCGAACCCGCCAAGATCGAGACCGTCCCTGCCCCGCCTGCGGTGATACCTGAGGCAAAGATCGTGGTCGAGAACGCCGGCGGCGACAACAAGGTCGCGCTGCGCTACCTCTACAAGGCCACCGACGTCACCGTGGCCATGATGGAACTCAAGATGGGCATGCAGATTTCCATGGGCGCCGTCCAACAGCCGGCCGTGGCGCTGCCGCTGATGAAGATGAACATGAAGATCACCAACCGCGAGGTGAAGGAGTCCGGCAACCTGCTGTACGACTTCCTCCTGGATTCCGTGGATGTCGTGGGTGATGACAAGACCCCCCAGGGCATGATCGACTCCATGAAGAACGCCCTCAACGACATCAAGGGCATGAACGGCTCGGCCGAGGTGACCACGCGCGGCATCACGGTCTCGGCCGAGATGAAGATGCCCTCGAACACCAATCCGCAACTGACCTCCATGATGGAGAACATGCGGCAGCAGATGAACCAGATGTCGGTGCCCCTGCCCGAAGCGCCGGTGGGTCCGGGCGCGACCTGGACGGTCACCACGCAGATGACCTCGGGCGGCATCCTGATGACCAACCAGTACAAGTACACGCTGACCAAGCTCGAGGGCACCAACATCGAGATGAAGGTCGAGCTCGTGCAGTCCGCCGAGCCGCAGGAACTGAAGAACCCCAACCTGCCGGCCGGGACGGTGATCCATATGCAGGAGTTCAAGAGCAGCGGCAACGGCACCGTGAAGATGGACCTGACCAGGATGGTCCCGACCTCCGAGATCACCTCCGAGACGAAGATGAAGATGGAAGTCGAAGCCGGCGGCCAGAAGCAGAACCTCGAACAGACGATGACCCTGGGCCTCAAACTGTATCCCGAGCAGAAGTAGCCGCGGCACAGGTACCATGACGTTTTCCGAACTCACCCGCGAACGCCGCAGCGTGCGCCGCTTCAGGCCCGACCCCGTCCCCGAGGACCTGGTGAGGAAGCTCGTGGAGGCCGCCGGAGAGGCACCCTCGGCGTGCAACAGCCAGCCCTGGCACTTCATCGCCCTGACCGATGCCACGCTGCGCGCCAGGGTGGCCGCCGCCTGCACGTCGGCCCTGGTCCCGATCAACAAGTTCGTCCCCACCGCCCCCATGCTCGTGGTGCAGGTCGGCACGATCCCCAACCCCGCGTCAATGCTGGGCGGCCTGGTCAAGAACAAGCGGTTCGTCAGCCTGGACAACGGCATCGCCGCGGCCCACTTCTGCCTGGCGGCGACCGAGCTCGGCCTGGGCACCTGCATCCTGGGCTGGTTCGACGAGCGGAAGATCAAGAAGCTCCTCCAGATTCCGGCCACCTGCCGCGTCGAGCTGGTGCACGCCGTGGGCTGGCCCGTCGAGGGCATCCGCAAGGCCCGCCGGAAACCCTTCTCCCAGATCTACAGCGTCGACCGCTTCAACCAGGAAGCCGCCGAGGCGCCGCAGTGCGAGACCCTCAGGGGAGACTCCGAGTAGTGCACCGCACCGTCGGCAACATGGCCGTGAGCCTTCTCCTGCGGTCCTTCCTGATCGCCATCGGCCTGGCCTGGCCCGCCACGCCCGTGTCCATCGCGGACGCGGCGCCCAAGGTGACCCCGGCGGCGCCCCCCCAGTTCCACTACGAGTTCACCTTGCGCAAGAGCGGCCTGCTACACCGACACGGCCTGAAGGTGCTCGTGTCGGGCCAGGTGCTGCTCACCCACGCCGTGGAGAACGGCGCCCCCCGGGAGACCCAACTGGGCAATGATCCGGCCTTCGCCAAGAGCCTGTTCGAGGCCTGGGCCGCACCCGCGCCTTCACCGCTCCCGATGATGTGCGGGGCCCCGCGCTGGGCCCGGCTTACGGCCAACCCGGGCGGGGACACGCCGCGCACCATCGACCTGTCGCAGCCTGCGCTGCTGCGCCGTTGGGGCCACGTGGTGCGCCTGATGGAGCGACGCCTGCTGCCGCTGCATCCGGATCCGCTGTGGGAGGACTGCCTCTCGCTGCTGCCGCCGGCCGACCTCGAGGTGCTCTCGAACCCGGGGGCCTTCGAAAAGCCCCGCCCCGTGGCAGCACCGCACTCGCCCCGCGCCTATTTCATGAAGCTGCTGGCGACCGAGGACGAGGACGAGGCCGCCGCCGCCCTCTCGCGCATCGCGTGGACCCTGGGCGCCGACGCCTTCTTCGCGCAGACGCTGGTGACCGGTCACCGCTTCTCCGACGAGGCCCGGGAGTACCTGCAGCACCACGCGGCGGTCCCCGCGCTGTTCGCCGACAGCCCGGAGCGCGCGGCCCGGCTGCTGGAGGTCTACCGTCGCGAGCGCGGCCTCGACAAGAAGTTCTACGCGGCCATGCTCGCCCTGGCGGTCCCCGACTTCGAGCTGGCCGCCACCGAGATGCAGGCGTACCTGCGGGGCCTGGGACGCGACAAGGAGGCCGAGGCCGCCGCCGCCCGCATCCGCCGGGCCCGGGACGCCGTGTGGCTGCTCAACCGCGGCGAGGTCACCTGGGTGCGCCAGGTCTACGTGATGTCCTCACTGTTCGAGTTCTGGTGGGACAACGCCATGCTGCTCGCCGAGCCCGACGCCCGCATGCCGCCGCTGGCTGCTATGTTCTACGCCAACGCCTTCCATTTCGCCCGGCTGTTCGGCGGCGACACCCGCGTGGGCACCGTCCCGACCACGCCCAAGGCGCGCGCGGCGTTGGTCCAGCTGGCGCCGGTGTTCCTGCAGCGCCCGTGGTGGACGCTCCCGGGGCACATGCAGCAGGACCTCATCGTGGTGATCAGCGCGTTCTCGGCCATGCCCCAGTGGTTCGGCGGCGCCGCCCGCGTGCGCGCCGTGATCCCGCCGGTGGAGAAGCGCGTGTACGAACTGACCCGCACCCGCCGCTTCACCGCGGTGGCGGCGATGCTGGCCAAGCTGCGCGGCGCCGACCTCATCGCGGCCCAGGCCGCCTTCGGACAGGGGCTGGTCGAGGAGGAGGAGTGGTCCCTGGCCGCCGCCCCCCTGCGCCAGGGCCTGGAGAGCGGGAAGCGCGAACTGATGCAGGGGCTGGTGACGGCCCAGCTGGAGGCCGGCCTGCCCGCCGAGGAGACCTCGTCTGATCCCGAGGAGCTGGCCGTGCGGGCTGCGTGGTTCCTCGACGCCCTCGACGTCGACGCTGCCCTGGCGCTCCTGCCGCCCCTCGAGAAGGAGACCCTCTCCGACGGTCAGGCGCTGGTCCGGGCGCGCCTGCGG
>PHAZ01000261.1 GCA_002841825.1 Deltaproteobacteria bacterium HGW-Deltaproteobacteria-22
AGTCCCCGGAGCCTGCGGAGTCCCCTCCGCAAGCGGAGTCCCCGGAGCCTGCGGAGTCCCCTCCGCAAGCGGAGTCCCCTCCGCCACATTACGGGCCGCCGCCATCGAGGGCGCCCAGCGTCGCTTCGGCGAGCTCTCCGACAGCGTGCTCGAGCGCCTGGCGTACGAGCTGGGCATCATCGAGGAGAAGGGCTTCTCGGCCTATTTCCTGGTCGTGCAGGACATCGTGCGCCGCTCTCCGCGCGTGTGCGGACGCGGCAGCGGGGCGGCCAGCCTGGTCGCCTACAGCCTGGGCATCACCAACGTCGACCCCCTGCGCCACAACCTCTACTTCGAGCGGTTCCTGCACCCGGAGCGCACCGACATGCCCGACATCGACGTGGACTTCGCCTGGGACGAGCGCGACGGGGTCATCACACAGGTGATGAACGCCTATGGTGTCGAGCGCTGCGCGATGGTGTGCACGCACATCAGCTACCAGAGCCGGGCGGCGCTGCGCGAGACGGCCCGCGCCCACGGGCTGTCGGACGCCGAGATCTCCTCGATGCAGAAGGAAATCTCGCATTTACGCATGGGTGCTGACGGAACACGTGTGTCGCGGCTGGCCGCCCTGCGTCGGATCCGCGCCGACGCACCCTGGCCGGAGATCCTCGCCGTCGCCGCGCGCATGGTCGGCCTGCCGCGGCACCTGGGCGTGCATCCCGGCGGGCTGATCATCACGCCGGGGCCGGTGGCCCGCCACGCGCCCGTCGAGATGGCCCCCAAGGGCGTCCCCATCATCACCTGGGAGAAGGAGGGCGCCGAGGCTGGCGGCCTGGTCAAGATCGACCTGCTGGGCAACCGCTCGCTGGCGGTCATCCGCGACGCGCTGGCCAACCTGCGCGACAACGGCCACACCCTTGACGAGGCCACCTGGGTCCCCGAGGAGGACCCCGACACCGTCGCGCTGCTGGCCCGCGGCGACAGCATGGGCGTGTTCTACGTCGAGAGCCCGGCGATGCGCCAGCTCCAGAAGAAGACCCGGCGCGGCGACTTCGAGCACATCGTGATCCACTCCTCGATCATCCGTCCCGCGGCCAACCGCTTCATCGCCGAGTACGTGAGCCGTCTGCACGGCGCCCCGGTGCCGTCGCTGCACCCGGCGGTGGACCGGCTCCTCGCGGAGACCTACGGCGTGCTGTGCTATCAGGAGGACGTCTCGCGCGTGGCCGTCGCGCTGGCGGGGTTCTCGGCGTCCCACGCGGACCGCCTGCGCAAGGTCCTCACCAAGAAGAGCCGGGCCGACCGCATCGCCACGTTCCACGACGAGTTCTTCGCGGGGGCTGCCGCGCGCGGGGCCTCGACCCAGGTCATCCAGACGATCTGGGACATGATGCTCTCCTTCGACGGCTACTCCTTCTGCAAGCCGCACTCGGCCTCGTACGCCATGGTGTCGTTCCAGTCGGCCTGGCTCAAGGCGCACTTCCCGGCCGAGTTCATGGCCGGCGTCATCTCCAACCAGGGCGGCTACTACTCGCTTGCGGCCTACGTCGGAGAGGCCCGCCGCATGGGCCTCGCGATCGTGCCGCCCCACGTCAACACCAGCGCATGGAAGTGGCGTGGCGCCGGACGGGAGCTGGCCGTGGGCCTGATGTCGGTCGCGGGCCTGCACCACGACACCGGACACGCCATCGTGCGGAGGCGCCGTGAAGGCGGACCCTATGTCGACCTCGCGGACTTCTTCGGCCGCGTGCGCCCTGCCGCCAGGGATCTCGACGCGCTGGTGGCCGCCGGCGCGCTGGACGGCCTCGGAGCCTGTCGGGAAAATCCGACCGGGCGTCTACCCGACCCGCCCCCCGGCGAGACCCGCCCGCGCCAGCTCGCGCTGGGACTGCTGATGGGAAGAAGTGACCCCGGCTTCGGCCTCGGCACCGGCTTCGGCGCCGGCCCGTCCCCCCGCCTGCCCTCAGGCCCCGACTGGAGCGCGCAGGAGAAGCGGATCCAGTTCTTCCGGCGGCTGGGCTTCCCCCTGGACGCTCACCCGCTGGCCCTGTTCGAGCTGCCCGGCCGCGGCCGCTTTCGCGCGGCCCACGCCAGGACCGGACGGCGGGTCACCTTCTGGGCCTGGCCCATCACCGCCAAGACCGTGCTCACCAACCGCTCCGAACCCATGCAGTTCGTCTCCTTCGAGGACGAGACCGCACTCTTCGAGGCCGTCGTCTTCCCGCCGGTGTACCGGAAGATCGGCGATCTCCTCGAAGATCCATGCCCCTGCCGCATCACCGGCACCTGGGAGGACGACCAGGGCGCACAGATCTTCCACCTCGAGGACGTGGTCGAAAAGAGCACCCGCTTGAAGACAGGCACACGCGCGTCTTCAGGCGCCCGCTTGTCCTCAAGCACCCGCGCGCCCATAAGGACCAGTGTGTAAATGATAAATACTCATTAAATATTGTGTTGACACTGCGAATAAACCTGCAAATATAGCCCCCATGCCAGGATCAGACTGGAAACACGAGCATGCACATGGCAATTGGAACTAATCACGATGATTCCACCTGAACAGCCACCCCACGACGCGGGCCTGTCCGAATCCACCTCGGCGGCGATCATCGAGAACACCCTGGACAACATTTGGGCCGTCAACAGGGACTACGAGATTCTCTACCTCAACGAGGTCTTCTGCCGCGCGTTCCAGGCGACCTTCGGCGTTGCCCTGACCCAGGGCACGAAGATCCTCGACACCCTCCCCGAACCAATGCGGTTGGCCTGGAAGGAGCGCTACGACCGCGCCTTCTCGGGGGAGCGTTTCGTCTTCATCGACCGGATCGAGACCGGTGGTGAGCCCATCCATGTCGAGGTCTCGGTCAACCCGATCCTGAACCAGGGCCAGACCATGGGCGCGGCCATGTTCGCCCGGGACATCACCCACCGCATCCACGCCGAGCAGGAGCAGGCCAGCCTGGAGGCCCAGCTTCAGCAGGCCCAGAAGATGGAGGCCATCGGCCGCCTCGCCGGCGGGGTCGCCCATGACCTGAACAACATGCTGGGGGCCATCCTGGGCTTTGCCGAACTGGCGCTGCAGGCCGAGGACCGCGACCGGCTCGAAGCCGACCTTCACGAGATCCGCAAGGCCGCCAACCGCTCCGCGGATCTGACCCGCCAACTGCTGACGTTCGCCCGCCGGCAGGCCATCACCCCGCAGATCCTGGACCTGAACCACAACGTCGGGAGCCTGCTCCGGATGCTCAGGCGCATCATCGGCGAGGACATCGAGGTGGTCTGGGAGCCGGCCCAGGACCTCGGCCCGGTCTGGATGGATCCATCCCAGCTCGACCAGATCCTGACCAACCTGTGCGTCAACGCCCGCGATGCGATCACCGCCGGTGGAAGGGTCACCATCCAGACGACGAACCGCACGCTGGACGAAGCTTACTGCACTGCACACCCGGAGGTCATGCCCGGCGACTACGCCGTGCTGACGGTGCGCGACAACGGCTGCGGCATGGATGACGGGACGCTCTCCCGCCTGTTCGAGCCGTTCTTCACGACCAAGGCCGTGGGCAAGGGCACCGGCCTGGGCCTGGCCACGGTCCACGGCATCGTGCGGCAGAACGGTGGCCATATTGCCGTGCGCAGCGCACCCGGCGAAGGCACCACCTTTGGGATCTTTCTTCCCCTGCATGTCCCTGCAGAGAAGACCCAGCCCCCGCCGACGCCCGTCCCTGCGCCCGAGCCGTCCGGTCCGGGCAGCCACACCATCCTGCTCGTGGAGGACGAGCCGGCCATCCTGCGGCTGACCCGCAAGATGCTGGAGAAGCAAGGATATGCCGTCCTGTCGGCCGGCTCGCCCATGGAGGCCCTGCAGCTGGCCAGGCACCACGCAGGCGGGCTCCACCTGCTCCTGACCGACGTGATCATGCCCGGGATGAACGGCCGCGAGCTGGCGACCCAGATGCAGGAGCTCCAACCGGACCTCCGGATCCTGTTCATGTCCGGCTACACCGCCGACATCATCACCCGGCATGACGCGCACCACGAGGACATACACTTTCTGCAGAAGCCTTTCTCCATCCAGGAGCTGCTCGGGAGCGTCCGCCGGGCGCTGGGCCATTGAGCGCTTAAGGATCAGTTGACAGCGGACGGCGTTTCGTTCTTTTATGGGGTCCCATGTTTTCCTGGACCGGCACCATCGACCAATTCTTCGTTGAGCATCTCGGCTTCCCCGAGGGCCTGTTCATCAAGGTCCTGATCTCGCTGCTCCTGTATCTGGGGGCTCGGTTCCTGCTGTGGTTCCTGCAGGACCTCTCGCGGCGCAACGTCACAGAGCTTCCGCGCCGTCATATCGTCAATAAAATAATTACCTACAGCATCTGGATCCTGCTGGTCATCATCCTGCTGACCTACTGGATCGGCACCGGCTCGGGCATCCTGGCCTACTTCGGCCTGCTCTCGGCGGGGCTGGCCGTGGCCATGCAGGATCCCCTGGCCAACCTCGCGGGCTGGCTGTACATCCTGGTCTCCAAGCCGTTCTCCCTCGGGGACCGCATCCAGATCGACGGGCACGCTGGCGACGTGGTCGACATCCGCATGGCCGCCACCACCATCCTCGAGATCGGCAACTGGGTCGACGCCGACCAGAGCACCGGCCGCGTGATCCACATTCCCAACGGGTGGTTCCTCAAGCGAAGCCTTGCCAACTTCAACCAGCGCTTCAACTTCATCTGGAACGAAATCCCGGTGATGATCACCTTCGAGAGCGACTGGCAGGCGGCGCTGGAAATTGTTCAAAACATCCTTAATCATCACAATCCCATGGACGAGGTTGACGCCCAGAGGCAGGTCGAGGAAGCCTCCACGCACTTCACGATCCAGTACCAGAAACTGACGCCGGTGGTCTGGCTCTCCGTGGCCGACTCCGGGGTCATCCTCACCCTGCGCTACCTCTGCGAACCCAAGCGCCGCCGCAGCACCGCGGACCTGATCTGGAAGGAAATCCTCATCGCGTTCGCCGCCCGCGACGACATCGACTTCGCCTACCCCACCCGCCGCGCCTACCTGAACCACCAGGAGGGCAAGCCCGGCGCCGGGGGACCTTCGGCCCCGGTTGGCCCGACCGCCTGACGGACTGGGAGCGATGCTCTCGCGTCCGTAAAACAGCGTCTTGACAATCCCGTTCTCCGCAGGGATAGTCGATCCCATGCCAACACCATTATCCATCTGCATCGAGAACTGCTATCCCCCCCACGAGAGTCTGCGATACCTGCGCTGCTGCGCCATCACCGGCGTGGATCCCGGGCTCATCGTCTCCACCGGCGGTGAGATCCTGTGGCAGACCGAGGCCGACCGCTTCTGCGAGATCTGGGTCTCCTCGGACGAGAAACTGATCTGCTTTCGGCCCATCGGAGCCCCCCCGGGAGCCCGGATCCACCGCGCCGGACGCGAGGTCGTCCTCGAAGAGAACAAGCCCGTGGTGGTCATCGACGGCGACTACCTGCTGCTGCCGGACTTCTGCTACCGGCTCCACGTGCATGGTCCCGCGCCGGAGGTGACCGCGCCGGGCTACCTCGACTTCGAGGAGCCGGCGTCCTCCACCCTGGCGCGCTTCGCCGCCGCGGGGATCTTCGTCTTCGGGACGCTGTCGGCTGCGGGCTGCGGCAAGCCCCCCGAGGATAAGAAAAACCAGGCCCCGCCGG
>PHAZ01000262.1 GCA_002841825.1 Deltaproteobacteria bacterium HGW-Deltaproteobacteria-22
CGCCGAATGCACCGTCGACGATTCCGCCTGCGAGGACACCCACGTCAACCTGCTCGGCTGGTATCGCATGGAGACCATGTCCGCCCAGGAGATGAACTCGGCCGACACCAACAACATGTGCGTGATTCACGAGTACGGGCAGGGCGCCGTGCTGCGTGGCATGCCGGGGCGCATCGGGGACAGCATCTTCTTCGACTCCACATCGGATCTGCGTGCGTTCATGGACTGCGGACCCGGCTACGAGGGCACCGAGTCCCTCACCGTCGAAGCGTGGATCCAGGCCACCATGATCGGCATGGATATTTCCATGATCGTCTCCTCCGTCGAGAGCTACGAAGCCACCGGGCTGGGCTTCTACATGGCGTTGACCCCGGACTTCAAGCTTGAGGCAGGCGTCGGTGACTGGGATTCGGCCGTCGTTTCCACGGTCATGGTGCCCACCGGTTCCTGGCATCACGTGGCCTTCACCTGGGACGGCACGACTTTGACCCTCTTCGTCGACGGCCTTCCCGCCGGTGTCAGCGTGGATCATCCCGGTGGCCCGGTCCCCGTGATGACGGATTCCCGCTTTTATGTCGCCTCGAATTTCCTGAGCGGCGGAACCGCCGAGAACGGCCACTTCTTCACCGGATACCTCGATGAAATCAAGATCTGGGACGTGGCCCGCACCTCGGTCGAGATCTGCCAGGACGCCGGTGGCGTGTGGTTTGAAGAGGCCTGCATTCTCTGACGACGAGACAATTCGCTGGTGGGGCTTGCATTTTAGCCTTGTTGTGCTATACAATTTCTGCCGTTTTTCGGCTGCCGGAGGTTCCCGATGCGAAACACCCATTCCCTTTTTGCCATCTTGTTGGTCGTTTCCGCTCTCGGATCGTTCGCTTGTGACAACACCAAGACGGAGAAATCTCCGCACATCGCGCTGACGGTCGAAGAGGCGGCGTGGTTTGCTCCCTATCACCCGACTGCGGTGACCAAGATTGTCCACACGATTCCGGGCGATCTGCTGTCCGAGCTCGACACCACCATGGGAAACACCACGTTCCTGGCGTTGTACGACGTCGAAAAGACGCTGCTGGGCTACGCCCGCCAGATCGGTGATCCGCTGGACTGCTCCTCCGGCAAGTGCAAGGCCATCCGGTTTTTCCTGATGTTCGACACAAACCTGAACTACAGCGCCATCTTCCATCCCGCAGGCAAGAGCGGCGACTTCTACAAGGGCGTCGAGGGTGATCCCGAGGCCGACGTGCTGTTCACGACCGACGACCTGGAGTTCATGAACGCCCTGCTGCTCGATCCGCCCGCGAAGCTGCTCGAAGCCGAATCCACGGCCGTCATCGTCGACGCCGTCACCACGGCCACCTTTGAGCCATACTGGGACGTCGTCGTGCGCCAGGCCGCCTATACCACCTACGCAGTCCTGCACCACATGGTCACCTCACGCGTCCTGATGCAGAGCCAGGTCGTTGAATAATCCACCACCGGGAGAGCGGTGAAATCATGGACAGAAGAGAATTTCTGCAGGTCGCCCTGCTGTCGGCCGCGGCCCTGAAAGTGGCTGCCTGCACCGATGCAACCTGCGATCCGGCCGTGGAGGACTGCAGCGCGCGGTACCCGTTCTTTGTCGCGGCCGGGACGTGCACCGCCTGCGGCAAGTGCGTTCCTCAATGCGGAAAGAAAGCCTTTCACCTGCAAGGCGGCACCAACGTGGTCACCATCGATTTCACCCGGTGCACGCGTTGCGGTTCCTGCTTCCTCGCCTGCGAGGCCGCCGGCTACCTCGCCGTCACCATGACGATCGCCGGTGACGGTCAGCCCATCTATGACATCGACCAGGAGTTGTGCCAGAAGTGTCTCAACTGTCACAAGGTCTGCACGGCGGTGCCCGACAAGGCCATCGTCCAGTCGAATCTCGAACGCACGCGCATCAACCAGGTCAAGTGCTCGCACTGCGGGGAGTGCGTGGAGTTGAGTTTTTGTCCCTTTGGAGCCATTCATGAAAATCGCCCCGGTTAGCCTGTTCTTCCTGCTCGCGTTTCTCTCCGGTCCCGCGCTTTCCAAGCAGTGCCCGTCCCGCCTGCCCGAGAAGATGCACCAGGTGGGCGAGAAGGAGTTGTACTGGGGCCTCGAGTTCCGCTTGGCCCACTTCTTTTCGTGGGACAAGGATCTCTCGGCGCCCGTGCCGGAGACGACCTTCAGTCACAACGGCTTCGGTGCCCTGCGCGGTGCCGTCGAGTACGCGCCCGCGCCCTGGCTCAACTTCCGGCTGGAGACCGAACTGAAGGTGCGCAACGGCATCGAAAACTGCAACGCCTGGACGGTGGGCCTGCCGAAGAAATTCGAGATGATCCCGCAGCTGCGCAACCTGTATGCCCAGATCGAGCCCTGGGAGGAAGCCGAACTGCGCATCGGCCGCCAGAACATCGCCTGGGGGACGCAGGCCCTGGTCGACAACTTCTTCGATGCGGTGTCCCTGCGGCAGCCCCTTGGGGAGAAGCTGTCCATCGAGGTGTTCGGCGGTGTGTTCGCGCCCGAGCTCACGCGCGAGGCCCTGGGCTGCGGCTACGAGATGTACTATGAGAACCGGAAGGCCTGGAAGCGGCTGTGCAGCATCGACTATGGCGATGTGATCATGGCCGGCGCATCCCTGCGCATCAAAAATTTCAAGCCTCACCAGATCTGGCTCTCCCATATCACCCAGTGGGACCGCCGCGACCTGGACGAGCCCACCGTGGCGCAGCCGGAGCCGCTCACCACGATGTTTGGCAGCCTGTATGCATCCGGTCCGATCTCCGGGGAGCTGGGCTACGAGATCGAGGCCCTGGCCGCCTACAAACCCGGAAACTCCGCGCTGATCCCGGGGTATGTCGCCGGGCTCGAGTACACCCTGGACCTGCCTCGCGGACACCTGTCGTTTTTACCGAAGGTCGCCGGTGCGTTCTCCGATGACGAGGGCAACCACTTCACCTCGCTCGGAGAGGGCTTCGACCTCGGATCACGCGCCCGCTACGGCCTCTACGACGGTCACGTGAAGTCCATGACCCTGCGCTACAAATGGTGGGCGTACCGCTTCGACGTGGCCTACCACTGGCACTCCGTCAAGTTCGCCGCCGACGACCTCGACGACGAGCTCGAGGCCGGCGTCACCATGTTCTGGAACAACGACTCCCGCTACCAGTTTCTGGCTGTCTACTCGCTGATGAATGTGTTCGCCGGCGACCTGGCTCCCAGCCACGGCTTCCGCCTGGTCGCCCGGATCATCTTCTGAGCTCCGGAGCTGGTCGCCCCGGTTCACTTCATATACAAAATTTCTCGTAACTCAGTGCCGTACCCGCGATCGTCGTAAACGAAAAGCGGAGGGTGGGTGACCGGGCGGGTACGTCTCGCCTTGACGAAGGCGAGCAGGACACGGTTGGCGGGCTCGCCGGCACGCGGATGAACCATCCGCAGGTTCGTCAGGTGCAGGCTCGAGGCCGAGGCCGCCGTGAGGGTCCCCTGAAGACGGTCCGCCGGCAGCACCAGGACGCCCTTGCCGCCGGGGCGCAGCACCCGGCTGGTGCAATGCAGGGCGCGCCCGAGGAAGCCGCTTTCATCGTGTCGCGCGGCGCGGCGCCCGGGGTCCGGGCTGACCCGGGTTCCTCCGTCGGTGAAGAAGGGCGGGTTGGAGACCACCAGATCGAAGGAGCAGCCCGGCAGCATCTGCTCCTCCCAGGCCAGATCGCCCGCGATGAACTCGATGCCGCAGCGCAGGTGCTGCTCCGCGGCGGCGGTCCTTGCGGCGGAGACGGCGTCGGCGTCGAGCTCCAGCGCACGGCCGAGGGCCTTTTCGAGGTGTTGGTGCAGCCAGAAGGCGCACACGCCGGTTCCGGCACCCAGATCCAGAAAGCTTTTGATTCGGGACGGACCGACGGTCTTCGCAAAGTGACAGAGCAGGATTGAGTCCAGCGTGAAGCGGTTGCCCGAAGCGGGCTGGTAGGTGAAGGCATCACAGGCCGGAATCAGATCCCGGGTCCAGCCCGGAACCTTGTCGGTCACGGGCCAGGAACCGGGGGTGACCGGGCCCTGGCGAAGCACCTGCCAGCCGTCCTCCGCAGGGCGTGCCAACGTTGACGGAAGACCTCCGGGGGTGGTTCCACCGTCCAAAACCAGATCCACCCCGAGGCTGGCGCATTCTGCGGCGGTGCACACGGCCGGAGCGCCGTGCACGTTGGCCGACGTCGAGGTGACCGGGAAGCCGAAGAGCCTCACCAGATGGGCGGCCACCGGATGCGGGCTGACCCGGAAGGCGACGCCGGACCGGAACAGGGAAGGGAGCCCCACGGGGTTTTCCAGGATCGCGGAGAAGGCGCCGGGCCAGCCGTCGTGCACCAGTGGCAGGACCAGGGCATGCGGGGAGGAGGTCAGCGAGAAGACGTCGCTCTCGTGGCCGCCCAGCAGGGGCAGTTGGAGGGCGTCGTCGCGTCGCTTGATCGCGAAGATGCGGCGCAGCGCCTCTTCATTGCGCGGATCGGCAGCCAGACCGTAGTACGTCTCGGTGGGAAATGCCACGACGCCGCCGCGCTTCAGGATGGCGGCGGCTTTCCTTGTTCCCTCCCTCCAGGGGAGGATCTGGGTGGTCGTCATTTGTGGTTGGCCGGGTCCGCCTTCGCCGCGAAGTCATTCTTCGTCATGAATCGGGCCTGTAATTTCTCGTCCTTGGCTACGACCTTCTCGCGCATGGAGGCCCTGGCGTCAAGCATGTATCCGCGTACACGCTCGTCGGAGAGCGCCAGGATCTGCAGGGCCAGGAGCGCGGCGTTGCCGGCGTTGCCAAGTCCCACGGTCGCCACGGGCACTCCACGGGGCATCTGCACGGTGGCCAGCAGCGCATCGAAGCCGCCCAGTCCCAGCGTCGGCAGCGGCACACCGATGACCGGCAGCATCGAGTGTGAGGCGATCACTCCGGCCAGATGTGCGGCGCCGCCCGCGCCGGCGATGATCACCTTCGCTCCGTCGCGCTCTGCATCCTTGACCAGCTGCTCCACGCGATGAGGCGTGCGGTGCGCGGAGGCCACATGCATCGCATAGGGCACACCCGCTGCGTCAAGTTCGTGAATGGCCGCTTCCATGAATTCCAGGTCGCTGTCGGATCCCATAAGCATCAGCACGTCGATCATGACTTACTCCTGCGGGGAAAGGGCCCGCGCCCCGATGTCCCGGCGGTACTGCATGCCGGGGAAGTGAATCTTTTCGACTGCCGCATATGCCGCGGCGGCCGCCTCGTGCAGGGATTCCCCGACGCCGGTGACGCCCAGGACACGGCCGCCGCGCGTGATGAAGCGACCTCCCTCGTTCAGGTTGCCCTCGCGGCGCGTGCCGGCGTGGAAGACCTTGACCCCGGGCATCAGGCGGGCCTCCTCCAGACCGGTGATCTCGTCTCCGGTGAGGGGCTTGGCGGGGTAGCCGGGGGCCGCCAGCACGACGCACAGCGAAGCCAGCGTGTCCATGCCGCGCGCGGCGAGCTTTCCGATGGCCGCTGACCACAGCAGGGGCAGGATGTCCCCGTCCAGGGCACACATCAACGGTTGGGTCTCGGGGTCTCCGAAGCGGCAGTTGAACTCCAGCACCGAAGGACCGGCTTCGGTGAGCATCAGTCCTGCGTAGATCAGTCCGCGGTAGTCGAAGCCCTCGGCGGCAA
>PHAZ01000263.1 GCA_002841825.1 Deltaproteobacteria bacterium HGW-Deltaproteobacteria-22
GTGGCAGAAGCGCATCATCAGACCCGGGACGCAGAGGTGCGTCTCGAGGTTGCAGGCCAGCTCTCCGGCGCAGCTCTCATCAGGAAAGCAGCTCTCGTTCTCTTCCCCGCCCTCAATGCAGGTGCCATAGTAGCAGGCGTAGCCCGGGTCACACTGGGCCCCGGTGAGGCAGGGCTGATTCAGGCCGCCGGCCAGGACGCAACGGTCGCCGACACAGTCTAGCTCCCCGTCGCAGACGGCCCCGATGCGGCAGGGTTGGTTCATGCCGCCGGCCTCTACACAGCGCTCGGCCATGCAGGCCAGGTCCGCACTACAGAGACCTCCGGGGAGGCAGGCCTGATTCAGGCCGCCGAAGGGCTTGCATAGGTTGTCCATGCAGGTCAGGTTGTCATCGCATGAGCCATCGGCCCTGCAAGGCTCATACGCGGCGCCCGCCGCCTCACAGACCCCGTTCCTGCAGGTCAGATCGTCTTGGCACTGCTGCGCGTCGCAGGGGTAGCCCAGCTGCCCGAGGTGGGGATCCTTCTTGGGAAGGGATTTGCCGCCGTCACAGGCGGTCATCACGAGGAGGGTGAGGGAGAAAAGGCAGGTCGTTCGCGTCATCATGGTGAAACCTCACGGGAGAGGGGTTCGTGGAAGCGGAATCCGTCAATCATGAATCACGAGGGGAACCAGGCTCTGCGTGGTGTTCCCCGTGCCCAGTTGCCCGTAGCCGTTCGCCCCCCAGCAGCGAAGGGTTCCATTCGTCAGGAGAGCACAGGTATGATCGGCGGGCCCGACGTCAAAGACGCCGCGCGCCTGGAGGGAAACCACGTCATGCAAGCCTGGCACGGGGGCAGGGGTGAGGTGCTGGGTGGTGGTGCCGTCCCCCAGCTGGCCGGAAGTGTTCCTTCCCCAGCAGACCGCGGTCCCGTCATCCAGGGTTGCGCAGACGTGATCCCCACCCACGGACACTTGAACGGCGTTCTCCAGGTCCGTGACCGGAACAGGCGACAGGCGGTTGCTCGTCGTGCCGTCCCCGATCTGTCCGTTGCCGTTGTAGCCCCAGCAGCGCACCGTTCCATCGGTGATCACCGCGCAGGAACTATACGACCCCGGAGCCAGTTGAACGGCATTGATGATGCCACTGACCGCGGTCGGTGTGCTGCGATTCACGGTGGTCCCATCTCCAATCGTCCCATAGTAATTGTAACCCCAGCAGCGCGCAGTGCCATTGGAGAGCAGCGCGCAGGAAGTGTAATTCGCAGTCGCCACGGAAGCCGTTCCGGACAAGCCTGTGACGGTCGTGGGGGTACAACGGGTGGTGGAGGTTCCATCACCCAGTTGTCCGTATCCATTGGTGCCCCAACAGCGTACCGTGCCGTCGGACAGCCGGGCGCAGGTGTGGCGTTGGCCGGCACTGATGCTGACGGCGTTGACAAGGCCGCTGACCGCGGTCGGGGTCGGGCGGTCGGTGCTGGTCCCGTCTCCGAGGGTGCAGTAGTAATTGTTACCCCAGCAGCGAGCGGTGCCGTCGCTCAGGATCGCACAGGTATAGTCATAGCCGGCCGAGATCTGCACCACGTTGTTCAAACCGCTCACCTGCGAGGGAGCCACGCGTGAGGTCGTCGAGGAGTTTCCGTCCCCGACCTGAAGTTGGGAGTTGTTGCCCCAGCAGCGTGCCGTGCCATCGGCCAGCACGGCGCAGGTGTTGTAAGTGCTGGTGGCGACCTCGACGGCGGCGACGCAATTCGTGGGCAGGTATTGGCAGGAGGCATCGCAGTTCAGATCGCCGGAAAAGCAGAATTCCCCGATGGAGGAGAACCCGTAATCGGGGGGATCGCAGAACTCGCCGTAGGCGGCCTGCACCTCGCCGTCGCCACAGTAACCCCAGCATGAACCGGTGTTGAACAGGCAATCGCCGGCGCACCCGAGGGTTCCGCCTCGATGACCCAGCGAGATGCAGGTGGCGCCGTCGAGGTTCGCGCCATCGCAGATCTCGCCGTACGTGGATTGAATGATTCCGTCGCCGCACCGCCCGGTGTTTGCGCAGTCCGTCACCTCGAAGCGGCATTGCGCGTTGCAGGCGAGCTCACCGCCCCAGTATCCACGGCTGACGCAGGTCTGCCCGTTCAGGTTGGCCCCGTCGCACTGTTCCCCGAAGGAACTTTGCACGACGCTGTCCCCGCATCGTCCCCTGCACCCCGAAGCGAGGATCTGGCATTCGGAGTCACAGGTGAGGACCCCCTGATAGAAACCGAAGGTCTGGCAGCTCTTGGATGCCAGGTCGGCTCCGTCGCAGGTCTCGCCGTAATCGGATTGGGTGAGTCCATCTCCACATCGGCCTGTCACTTCACAGGCGGACCGGTCCAGGGTGCATTCCGAAGAGCAGGTGAGGATCCCCCCGTAGTAGCCCTGGCTCATGCATGTGGCGCCCCTCAGATCCCCACCGTCGCAGGTTTCCCCTGCGGAGGCCTGAACGATCCCGTCCCCGCAGCGTCCATACGTCTCACAGTCGGTGAGATCGAACTCACAGGCCTCGGTGCAGGCCAGCACGCCACCATGGTACCCCAGCAGACTGCAGTAGACTCCGCCCATGTTGGTACCATCGCAGATTTCATCTCCGCGTTGCAGGCCATCTCCACAAATGGTCGTACAGACGCTCGGCGAACCATCTTGACAGGTCCAGCCATCCTCCACTTCACAGGTCGCGGAGCAACCATCACCGTTGAGCGTGCCACCGTCCTCGCAGCCCTCGACGCCCTCGATGATCCCGTTTCCACAGATACCGCTGCAGCCCGAGTAGTTCCAACCGCAGGTCGCGTCGCACGCGAGCTCCCCCGTGCCCGAGCCCAGGCTCGTGCAGCTCTGGCCATTGAGGTTGGCGCCGTCGCACACCTCTCCATGCATGGCATCCACAAGGCCGTCTCCACACTTTCCACCGCAATCCCGCAGGTCCCAGGCGCAGGAAGAGAAGCACCGAAGAGTCCCGGCCGAGTTGTAGTATCCCACGGAGGCGCAGGAGGCATCACCGACCGTGACGTCGCATTGTTCGCCCAGCTCGATCTTCCCGTTGCCACACCCGGGCGGCATCTCGGACCCGGCGTCGCAGGCCGGCAGGAAGAGCATTGAAAGCATCATTATCGCGATTGGCACCGACAGGTGACGACGACCCATGACATCACTCCCGAGGGAAGAAATGACTTAACCTCTTGAACGTCATTTTTCCCAAACACGAGTCCTATGTCAATGGGCATTTTTCATCCTGCCTTGAATTTTCCAACGCTTTCTTTCCACGCTTCCGTTTCGAAATGGAAAATGCAATGCCTGCCATTCCCTGCAAGGGGCTCTTCCCCGGGACCGAGGCTTGGACGTTTTCCTGACCACCGAGGCTCAACGGGCGCCTGAATGAACGGCGGCGCCCCGGTCGGCACCTACCGGCATGCCGCCGCGTCTCACGCGTCTCCCCCCACCCGCCGCTTCGCCGCACCGCGCCACACCCTCACGGCGCCTTCCCGCGCCGCTGCCGGCGTGGGTCCTGGCCCTTTCCCTGCTCTCGTGCACCGGCGAGGATCTCCAGGTCCCCCCGCCGGATTCCGCGATCCAGTGGCAGGCCTACGCCGAGACCTACTGCCAGGCCCTCGCCGCCTGCTGCGGCCCGGAAACCCGGATTTTCAACGACTTCAGTTGCGTCGACAACTACCTCCGCCGCGTGGTCGGCACAGCCTACGAGTCCCTTCCGCTGAACCCGTGGAAGCTCCAACGCTGTCTCCAGAAAAGGAGCGCCCAGCTGGCACTGGGCTGCGACACCGAGATGTCCCTGCTGTTCAAAGACTACCTCAACATGGTCGATCGCCCGGACTCCCGCGCCGACTGCGGGAATGACCGCGACTGCGCGATCGACGCGTACTGCTTCTTCATTCCCATTCCAATTCCCATTACCACCGTCCAATCAAAATTTTCCGTTGAATTGACCGGATCGGTCTGGTACATCAATGACAGGATCCACGGCAGGCAATGAGCTCGAAGAGCCTCGCCGGCGAACCCCGAGGCGGACTATGAGTGGCAAGGAAATTCTCGAACAGGCATTGAAACTGAAGCCGGACGAACGATTCTCCGTGATCGAGGCGCTGCTTAAGAGCCTGGACACGCCCGACGCTTCGCTCGACGCACTCTGGGCCGACGAGGCCGAAAAGCGTCTTCATGCCTACCGCGCAGGAAACCTCGCCGGCATCCCCTTCGACGAAGTCTTCGCAGAACACTGAATGAGAATCATTTTTTCAAGCCTCGCCAGACAGGAAATGGAAGACGCAATCCAGTTTTACGAGCTTGAGTTGCCCGGTCTAGGTGCACAATTCCGCCAGGAAGTCAGAGAAGCAGCATTGCGAATCTCCGTTTACCCGGAAGGCTGGTCCAAGGAAAAGGGCGAGATCCGAAAATGCTTGCTGCATCGATTCCCCTACAAGCTGCTCTACTCAATCGAGCAGGACCACATCTTCATCATCGCTGTCGCCCATCTGCACCGGCGCCCAGATTTCTGGGTCTGATCATCCCTTCCCCGGCTTTTAATATGGAGTGCGGTGGGCGACCGAAGACGGTCGCTCGGCACCGCAATTTCTTCCCCGCCACGGCGGCACTTCCAAATATGGAGTGCGGTGGGCGACCGAAGACGGTCGCTCGGCACCGCGTTTTCTTCCCCGCCGCGGCGCAGCCGCCGCGGGGTGCTTCCTCAATTCCATTCACCCGGTGGGTGATTCGCAGACTTGTCCCAATCCCAGCAGACCGTCGACGCTCAGGTCTTCATCAAGCTCGGGCCAATGAATTCCATACCCGGACGGGGACACCTCGTACTGGTTTCGCGCCTCGGGCGACCCTGTACGGTCGCAGGCCGTCCTTCAAAGCGCGGACATGTCCGCGTACTCCTTCCCGTCAATCACCATGAACATGTGCCGACCCTCGAAACGAATCAGGCTGACTTCATGAACACGGGTAAGCAGCGCCCTGAAAAATTCGCAATTTTTCTGCAACCTCCGCCGAGAGACACCGATAATATCCCCAAGACCCGGAGAGGAACCAACCTACTTTGTGCCCGCACTCCCACCAACCAGCCCTTGACATCACTGACTCACTTGCCATTATTACACGGGAGAATTTGATTGCATGAACACCGTCGCCATTCCAGCATGGAACGCACTCGGTCTGCTACCGCCGATAGACCCGGATCTCGCAATCAGCCCGCATCGCTCGCCATATCCGGTATCACTGACGGATGTGGTGATGCGCTTCTCCACTTCGACCAATCGGCGGGCCATCCTGAAGGGTTTTCTGAACTATCGGGCCGAGCTGCACCGACACGGCTTTCAGAATGGATTCCAATGGATTGACGGCAGTTTTCTTGAAAATATCGAGACGATTGAGCGTCGAGTTCCGCGAGATCTTGATGTCGTAACGTTCCTCCATACTCCAGAAAACACAAGTTCCCCCGATGATGAACGGTTTCTGGATCATGCATGGGCGAAGACCGAGTTCAAGGTCGATGCCTATCTCGTAGAACTTGACCTGATTTCGCCGCGTGAACTGACATGCTGGGCGGCCTACTGGTACAGCCTGTGGTCTCATCGACGAACGCAGACGTGGAAGGGTTT
>PHAZ01000264.1 GCA_002841825.1 Deltaproteobacteria bacterium HGW-Deltaproteobacteria-22
GCCCGGCCGTGTCAGGTGCAGCGGCTTGTTAGGGGCGCCAACTCCATCTCTCCCCGCTCAATAGCATTGGAGGACTAGCCAAGCTCTGTCGAACCGCTTGGCCCTGAGGTCCTGCTCGCGGATCCAGAAGTAGAGCCGGCCCGAGTCTCCCCACATCATGCCTTGGTCCTCGTGCGAATCGAGTTGGAGGAGGAGTCTCCAATCCGCGGCAGCGCGCTTCAACTCAGCAACGCGCGGGTCGTGGTAGCCTTCAGGGCCACCGACGTAGATGCCGTTCGATGCAAGCTGGCATTCCAACTGCATGCCGTTTTGGATGAGCTGCGGATGGCCGAGAATTCGACTCTCGAGTGTTGCGTCAGTGTCCTCCTTCGAGCGCAGGAAGGCCGCGTAATCCTCGTCGTCGACCGTATCCAGCGCCAGCCGCTCGACGACATCAGACATCGGGTCGGGAAGCGTGGCCTCGACGGCGAACTCGACTGCTGCGGCCTTGAACTCATGGGGTGGCTTGGCCCCGGGGTCGGGCGCCGCGGGCGCGAGCTCCGCGCCGCTCGGTGCGTAGAGCACAGCCCACGAACCGCGGTCCTTCGGGTCGAATCCCCAGGGCATGCCCTCGACGTCGTAGAAGAAGTAGAGGTGGCCGTCGCTGGGAAGGTCAATGAGACTTCCGGGCCGAGGGACGTCGGCAAGGCGGAACTGTGCCAGGAACGAGAGCGGGCGGCCCGCATGGATGGGCCACGGCGTCCCCTTGGGCAGGTCCGGTCGACCGCCAATCCGGGAATCGCCGAGTTGGGGTGGCTTCGCGCTAGGGGCGACACGTAGCCGAACGGAGGGGAGTTCGGTGGCGGCGACGGCTGGAGGCAACCGCGGGGTCGGCTGGTGTTGCGACTCGTAGCTGTCAAACGAGCCACGGCGGCCACCTCTGGTACTTGAGCTGCGCTGTCCATAGCGAAGTCCGAACAATATAAGGCCAGTGACGGCAGCGATGACCAGGACGACGACGAGCTTCATGGCCGTATCCGGTGTGGGTGCGGGAAGTGCGGTCCGCGCGGCACTGATGAAGCCGGAAAGCCGTGTGGAGATCCCGCCCCGAAAGGAAGAGCGGGGCCAACGGCCTCCTTCATCACGGTCTCTATGTCGATGCCCATTTCCTCGAGCTTGCCTTTAAATACCTCAATATGCCACCAAGGACAGCTAGGGTCTTGGCAAGGCCTATCGGGGTCTCCTTCATGTTCGAACTCCAAATGAAAGCAGAGCCAATGCATCTGCTCGAACACGTCAAATTGCTCGGTGTTAGCAACGACTGGCCTATTGCAGCGCTTACACAGTTGTGCTTCGGTCATTTCTTTCCAGTGCGCAGGAAGCCGCCACTCCTCCATCAAAACCCTCGGTCTCTCTCCATCCGTAAGAGGGCAATCGCCAGTCACGGCAGACGGCCCGACGTATAGCCGTTCAGCGGCGCAGCTTGTCTGCGTCCGCTGGAAGAGCTGGTTCGGCCTTGTTGGCATCTCCCTCAAGTCCCAAGCTCACAATCCGTCGGACCTGCTCATCCGTCTCTAAAGAAAGAAGGAGGTCCCCCAGCCTCATGTCCCAGTAGAGGGGCAGACGCTGATCTTGGCGCAAGCCCACCTGGTGGAGGGCGGAAATCTTCGTCTGCGGACCGACTACATGTTCTGCCACGTTGACGAAGTCCGTGCGGAGAACCTTGGGCCAGTACCGGTACTCCGTTTCCGCGAACGTGACCGAAATGTTGTGCACGCGGGTCGTCCGCGGCTTTGCCATCGCGTAGATGCCGAGATTATCCCACACAAATATGGTGTTGGCCATGTGCTCCGTTCGGGACGGTTCCCCAAGCGCTGACACCAGTTCCGTGAGGTCGCACGGAAGTTGGACCGTCTTTTGCCCAAGCGTGACGCCGTCTGGATCGAACGCCACTGCAAGCTCTTTTTGCTGAGAGATGCGCGTCAGGCCCTGCCCCGAATCGGAGATGTTGTTGTCCCGACACCCGCTGATGATCAGTACGGTGCATAGCAGCGCCCAAGCCATGTGATTCCAGGTCCTACGTTTCACTATCATTCTCTCTTGTATCGAACGCTCCGGTTCAGCGGCGGCACGCAGCGCCGTCCGCTGCATGCCGTTGTTAGCCGGCTTCTCCAATTTGCTCGATAGCAGTCATTCCGCTTGTTCCGTCAGCAAAGAGCTTCTTCTCGCACTTCACGATCGATCCCGCAGGAAACTGCCAATTCTCGTCCTCAGTGTCTACTTCCACGCCGATAATCCTAAACTGCCCCTGATCGAGCGGCCTGGCTAGAACTGGACGCCAGACATCAACCCCCTCATCCAACAGGGCGACAAAGATCGACACCGGGTCGCCGATGGTGCGCCATCCGTGATCGAACCACCTGTGCACCCGTTGCGCCACCTCCATGAAGTTGTAGTGCTCCGGAGATAGGCCGAAGTGTTCTTCGATTTCCTTTCGCAGATACCGCGCGACCTCCTCCGCCCTTGCACCTTGGGCGAGGAGCGTCAGCAGCGGTCCCACGAGGCAATCGTACTCATCGCGGGGCCAGTCGGGATCGTTCATGACACCGATCGGATCCCATTCACAGATCAAGACACGGAGTTGTGCCGACCGTTGTCTGAGCTCGTGCTTTGATAGTGCTTTCGTCGTCATAACTCTTGTCCGGCTAACGTTTGGCTTGTGGGGCCGGCCGGCAGCGGGCGAAGCCCGCTGTTGGACGGTCCCGCTCGAAGCGCTTGCTAGCGGTGTGTGATTTGCTCTGCAATTGCTTGCGCCCTTTCAATGCTGATGCCCTGCCGGAAATCAACCGCCACCGGGTGGTCGGTATCTTCAAGCTCAATGTATGGCCTGGTATTTCCCTCGCGTGGGTGCACTTGTGCTTTTAATGCGTAGGTGTTCGGGTAATACGGAAGGTAATTGACAAGCCAACCGAAATAGCAGTCATTTGTGTTGGGGGAGTCATAGGTTTCGACGTAGTGGTCAAAGTTCTTCTCGCTCAGTGAAACCCAGACGCCCCACAAGAATGGCTCTGAGACTCCGTGAATGGGCACCTCAAGACAGACGCGGATGAAGTAGTGCATTCCTTCTTCGTCTTCGTATCTGCACAAATCGCTACTGAGCTCCCCTGCCTCCTGGACCTCTTTGGGCTGCTCAAGGTAAGGGTCAGGCGCACGGAAAGCAAAACTTGGTGAGCCTTCATGGACTTCACCACAAGTCGAACATTTGAAACTGAAGATGCCCGCCATCTTTGACCGCTAACCAATGTTTGGGCGGATCCGCATCAGAGCGGAAAACGTCGCGGGGGTCCGTAGAAGATGGCTTCGTGGATCGTTTGGGGAAAACCGGAAACCATCGCCGTGAAACATGGAAGTACTCTGGGTCCTTTCATTTCGGCGCGAGCCGCAGGTGCGTGGCCAGCGAACGCCTGACTGTATGGCAGGTCGCAGGTTGGGTCAAGCTGTCGCGGGCTAGCGGTTGATGAGGGGCCTCCCTCCTTGAATCCCCGCATCGATGTCGCTATAGTACAACAAGGAGGTGATCGATGACCGTGACCGTGTCTCCCAAATACCAGGTGGTGATCCCGCAGGAGGTTCGAGAGGTGCTCCAGATACTGCCGGGGATGAAGGTGCAGGTCTTCGTGTTCGAGAACCGGATCGAGATCATCCCGGAGAAGCCGATGCGAGACATGCGTGGATTCCTCCGGGGGCTCCCGACCGATGTCGAGCGGGAGGAGGACCGGCCATGAACGTCGTGGATTCCTGCGGGTGGCTGGAGTACTTCGCCGACGGCCCCAACGCGTCGTTTTTCGCCCCCGCCCTCGAGGACGTGGAGCACCTCCTGGTTCCCTCGGTCTGCGTCTTTGAGGTCTACAAAAAGGTCAACGCCGAGCGCGGAATGGATGCCGCGCTGCAGGCCGTCGCGCTCATGCGACAGGGCGCGGTGGTCGATCTGGACTTCGAGACGGCCATCGCTGCGGCGACCTGGTCCCGGGAAAAGTCGCTGCCGCTGGCCGACAGCATCGTCTACGCGAGCGCCCGGTCGAGGAACGCGGTGGTCTGGACCCAGGACGAACACTTCGCCGGGCTCGAGCACGTCCGGTACCGCAGGAAATGAGATGATAAAAAACCGAGGCATGGTGGAATCGTCCGTTCAGCGGTCAAACGGGATCCAATCCGCCACGAGACGCTGATGAGTCAGGGTGAGTTGGCCAACCAGCCAGGCGCAGTTCGAACGAGTCAAGTCGTACGAACGGGTCGTCTCCGTGCTCGGGACTCTCCAGGTGTTGGCGAAGTGTTCCAGTATTTGCCCTGCCTCATGTTGCCGCCCGTCGGCTGCAGCGGCTTGCTAGCCTGCCGGGCCGGACAGGCCATAGCGGCCAGCGTACTCGCATCGCAACGTGCCTCGGTACCAGGATTCGAGGCTGGTGAATCGCGCCAGCAGCGACCAGTCGGGTTGGACGAGGGTGACGTACTCACCGCTCGCTCTGTTGACCGCGGACACACAGGCACCTCGATGGAATGCGACCAGTTCAGGCGGCAGGCCGCGATCGCGCATGAACTCGTTCGCCCCTGCGAGGTCGTCGCCGAGTCGGACGCTGCCGTAGGGCCCGAGAATGGTTTCGCACTCGAAGAGGTCGCCGCCGCCAGTCGCCGCAAGCCATAGAACGAGGTCATCTGGCAGGGGTAGGTCGTGGGCCAGGAGCCAAGCGCGCAACGCCCGCTCTTGGATCGCGCCGTTCCAGATGAACAGGTCTGGTCGTTCGGCAGCGTCGAGGAGAACTTGGGCGAACACGGGGACTACCTCGCTAACTTTTACATGAGCGGTGACCGACCGACACTGCCGGTTGGGCATCCTCTCGATGGAAGGGTTAGGCATTTGATCGCTCCATTTGAACAAGCACAGACTCGTCTCGCTCCACGATTACGTAGCCACCGTCGCGTTCATGAACTTCGGCTGACAAGAAGCGTATGACACCCTCGCGGAATGAGAACTCCGCTTCGACCACACTGGTTGGCCCATCACGCCGAACAGCCCTGACACTAGTCACCCCCGTCGGGAAGTCAGTCAACTCTCGCACTCTGTAGATGCCACCGTCGTCAGCCTCTCTCAGTTTGGATATGGCGTCGGAGAGAACAAGGTAGAGACCATAGAAGTCCGTTCCGTCTTGAAACTGAGATACCAAACTGAAGACCCGTCCATCGGCAAGCTCCATGTCGATATGAGTGAACTGGCGGTACGGAATTGAGTCGTCCTGCCAAACAACGGGTGTGGCGCTCGCCCAGCCAGTTTCAACCGTCTGTTCATCCACACAGTAGCCGCCGCCACCGATCGCCATTTCGGCACCGACCCAGCGAACGATCTCCTGCTCATGAAGATCGTAAATGGAAAAAACTTGGGTGGCTGCCATCAGATGCCTAACCAATGTTTGGACGGATCCGCATCAGAGCGGAAGACGTCGCGGGGGTCCGTAGAAGATGGCTTCGTGGATCGTTTGGGGAAAACCGGAAACCATCGCCGTGAAACATGGAATTGCTCTGGGTCCTTTCATTT
>PHAZ01000265.1 GCA_002841825.1 Deltaproteobacteria bacterium HGW-Deltaproteobacteria-22
AACAGGAGGAAAACACGGGAATGAATGCACCTATCGACGATACCATGTGCTAAACGCAACGTCTCCACGCATTCCCTTGCGTTCTCCATGCATTTCCGCTGAGCCAAAAACGCGTTTCCCAGACGTTTTCGGTTAACGACCTTGCGTTTCACATGCGTTTTTGCATGCATTTAGCTCTTGACTTCTGAAGAACCCATGGTTCCTGATGCGCAATCACCGAAGTCGTCGCAGGAGAATTCGGAGTCCTGGAGAGGTTCCTCGTCCACGGGCGTGGGGGGGAGTGTTGCGCAAGCATCTTGACGCTCAAGGACTCCACGTTGCAGTGGATGAACCCGTGAAGCGCCTCGACGGCTCTACTGGAATCGTCGATCTTATGCTGATGCGCAACGGGCCCTGTCGCCAGACCAATCACAGGTGGTCAAATTTCGGTTGACACTCCCACCCGAACGCCTTGTCGAATAGCTCCTGATCCTTGCAGGGTGCGCCCGTGCCGCGCGATGGCCATCTCCATCCCGGTGTATCCTCCGGTTCACGGAAATCATGGGTTCCCATTGCCGCCTGTTTCGCAGGTCCATGCACCGCATGTACCGGCCCTGTTCCCCGCTTGACAGGGTCTGCTCTGTCCGGAGGCTCCCTTTTCCCACGCTTTGACATCCCTTTCCGCGAGGATCCCCTGTATGCCTCCAGATGAATCCACCAGCCATGTTCACAGGACCCTCCAGGACTGAAGTCAGTCGCTCACCAGATTAACAGCTATGATTTTCCTTCATATTTCCCGCGTCATCGAAGCCGGATGCGGCATAAAAGAAATAGCTTGTTATATTTGTTCATAGCTATTAATCTGGTTTCCGTTGGATGTGCGTAATGTGTTTTAACCCGAGGCGAAGTCCTCGATGAAAGGGAGCATGGGAATGAAACATTTGTTCTTTATTTCGTTGGTAGTCATCACTCTTCCATTCGTAACCTCAAGTTGCTACAAAACAACCGTACAAACCGGACTGACTCCCTCGGGAGTTCAACGAAGCGCCGGCGCAACTCATCTCCTCAATGGACTTACATCTTCAGAAATCACTGCTCCTTGCGGAAGTGCAGGAGTCGCTTCCATTACCCACAAGATCAGCCTGATTGATGTCCTAATTGCAATAATTACATTACGCATTTATACTCCAAGTAGTGTTGAAATTGAATGTGCAAGTTCTAAGTAATATATTCTAGTTTTATCAGTTACAATTCATAATAATCTAAAACGATCAATTCTGTTGGCAATTGGTGCCGGCCCTCTCGTGAAACGGATTGATTGACCCATCGGGGTTGCCGGTTCCGCACTGAAATGGGGCGCGCCCAACGGCGGCGGTTCCCGGTTTGCGGTTCCGCACTTCACGCATGATTGAATATTCTGGCAGCAGGGGTGTTGAAGCGCGTCATGGTCGTTCGATATGTGGATTCTCCGTGAACGTTGAAAAAAATTCATGCGGCCTATTGACTTCTCGTAGGTTTCCTCTATACATTTACCTACGGTTGGTGCGGGTGTAATGAACCCAGGCTGGAGACTGTCCGATCCATGAATGTTTTCAGAAGTTATCAAGAACTGCTAAATGCTCTAGCCAAAGCAAGGTTGAAAGCGGATCCGCTGGTGAGTATTGTCGAGATACTCGGAAAGTGGGTTTTGAATTATAACTCTTTCGAAGAGGTCATGGCAGTACTTGGAGGACGCCAAGCGGCAGGGGATCAAGCCGGCATTGCCATTTGTCCAATGGGGCACAGTGATAGTGTCCACGCAGTAGCTATGTTCCGCCGGTTAGGGTCGCTGGTAAAAACGATCCGCACACCGCGATTGGCTACCACCGCGTTCCGTCTTCCCCGCGCCCGAACCCGCACGGCAGCAGCTGTCCGCACCGGGCCGCCTGGCAGTTCCGAAGACGGCGACCCCGAGCCCGGCGATGCCGGGCCGAACTCGCATAGACTCGAAAAAATAGAAACCGCGAACACGCGACAAGGGGGAGCCATGTCTAAACGGCCTGCCGCCGAACTGAAGGCAGCTCCTGTGAATCGGATTGACGTTATCATCCGGGAATCGGGAATCGAGCTGCATGAAACCGCTTCCAGTCTACGCGGGAAAGGGGTCGCATCGGACCGACCGGTCTATTTCATCGGCCGTGCAATCGACCCCGCACAAGAACCGAAGTACCTGAAACCGAAGGCCGAACACCTGCCGGATGAAGGGCACCTGGCCAGTGAAGTGTGCATCATCCCCGACGGCGACCCGCCTGCGAAGGATGGCCGCCTGGCCGGGCTCAAGGGGGCGCAAAAAACCGCCGCTTTCCTGTTGATGGAATGTAGATGCCAGATCCAAGTAAGGCTTGTTTTTAACCGCCTCTTTTGAGGCATAGGAGAAATACATGGAAAACATTATCAAAAACCTCACCAGCATCAACACCAGCAAGCCCGAGACCTGGCCCTTGTGGCTGAATGTCGAAGAAGTCTGCGCCGTGCTGCGGCTGTCTCTGAGTACGGTCCGCAGCCTGCACCTTTGCGGAAAGCTCCGCGGCCGTAAATTCGGTAAACGGGTCCGCTGGCATCGCGACTCCGTGACCCAGTTCGTGGGTTGACGTCGACGGTGAAACGTGCGAGTGTTCGGGCGCGGTCTACTTCGCCCGACCTCCTTTCCAGGAGTCGGGATCATGCAAGAAAATATCACTCCATACATCGTGCCCAAGTCTGGCGAGACGCGGTTTCGCGTGGATCTGGCTTTCACCCATGAAGGTGTCTTCCACCGGTACAGGCGCCAAGGATTCAAGACCGACAAGGACGGGGCCAAATGGGCGCACAAGGTCGAGTTGACCATCATGAACGGCGGGCGCGTGGAAGCCAAGACGAAGGCCGGCGGACCCCATGGCGATGATCCTCGGGGATGGACTGTTGACGACCTCTTCCGGCGGCTCTGCGAGCACTGGCAGGGACGGCACAAGGCGTCAACCATCTACTGCAATTCGAGCACCTACAAGTGTTCGCTCTCCCCTGCGATTGGGCGCAAGGTCTTCTCCCAGCTCTCCCAGCGTGACCTGGACGGGGTCGGGCAAGGCCATTGGCGCGCGACCTTGGTCATGTCGACGATCTGGAAACACGCCCCGAAGATCGGCGCGGTCATGCCCACTGCGACATGGAACCCGCCCAAGGTCGAGAAACCCCAGCGGCTGGTCTTCCTTGAACCCGACGAAGCCCGCCGTGCCCATAGCCTTCTCCCGGAGGTGGATCGCCCTTTGTTCCTGTTCCTGCTGGGCACGGGAACGCGCATCTCCGAAGCCCTCGGCCTGCAGTGGCAGGACCTCGATTTCAAGCGGAAGGTGATCCACATTGATCGCCAACTCTCCACCTTCACGAAGGGCTTCACCACCACGAAAAGCGGCAAGTCCAGGGTGGTGCCCATGTCGGAAACGGTCGAGAAGGCGCTTTCCTGCCTCCCTGCTGGCCTTGGCGAGGCGCTGGTGTTCCCCAGCTCCCGAGGGCGCTTCACGAAGGCGCTGCGGGCGCTGCAACCGATTTTGAAAAAGCAACTGACCGCACATGCCCTCCGGCACACCTTCGCGAGCTGGGCAATTCAGGCGGGAGTCAATATAACCGTGGTCGCCCGGGTCCTGGGACAGTCCACTTCCGCGGTCACGGAAACCTATGTCCACCTTCTCCCGAAGCACCTGTCCGAAGGTGTCGACGCCGTTTCTGCAGCCTTCTCCATGCCCTCCGTTTTGTCGTAAAATTCCATTGACAACAATTGACAACTTCAACTAAGTTGTTTCTTTAACCGCTTGATTTGCACGGGGATTTGATGATGCGGACTAATAGACCGGATCGTCAATCCTGCTTCTTCTTTTTATTCTTGTTTCAGGGAGACGCTTATGCGGGAAAGTTCAGACGCGACGAAGGCTAGATGCTGCCCTTCGGGTCCACGGACTTCTTTCCACGCGGGGTGTAATGCGTGTGAAGCAGCTCGTGGGACTTGTGGCCCAGCGGGGTGCCCAGGAAGTCCTTGTAGAGTTCCATGACGAGCTTGTTGTCGTGGGACTTGCGGATATCCATGGCATGATCCTCGGCGTAGATCGCGCGGGCGCGGGCCTTGCGGATCTCGGGGCTCGTCGGAATCGGCATGCCGCCGCCGCCGAGGCAGCCACCCGGGCAGGCCATGATCTCGATGAAGTGGTACGGCGAGGTCCCGGCTTCGATTTCCTCAAGCAGGTGCCGAGCGTTGCCCAGGCCATGGGCCACGGCGAAGCGTGCGGTGACGCCCTCAAGGAAGCTCCACTCGGGCAGCACGTTCTCGAGCTTGACGGAGGCTTCGCGAAGTCCGTCCATGCCACGCACCGGCAGGATGTCGAGTTCCTTGAAGGGAACTTCGCGGCCAGTCACCAGCTCGTAGGCCGTACGCAGGGCGGCTTCCATGACGCCGCCGGTGGCGCCGAAGATCATGCCCGCGCCGGAGCCGTGGCCGATGGGGTTGTCGAAGTCGGACTCGGGCAGCTCGAGGATCTTGATGCCGGTCTCGCGGATCATCTGACCCAACTCGCGGGTGGTCAGGCCGAAGTCGACGTCCTTGAAGCCCGACGCGTTCATCTCGGGGCGGTTGCACTCGAACTTCTTCGCGGTGCAGGGCATCAGGGAGACGGACACGATGTCCTTGGGCTCGACGCTCATCTTCTTGGCGACGTAGGTCTTGATCAGCGCGCCGAACATCTGCTGCGGGCTCTTGCAGGTGGACAGGTTGTCCAGTTGTCCCGGGAAGAAGTGCTCGCAGAACTTGACCCAGCCCGGGGAGCAGGACGTGATCATCGGCAGCGTGGCGTTCTTGATGCAGTCCTCGCCGGTCAGGGCCTTCTTCAGGCGCATGAGCAGCTCGGTGCCCTCTTCCATGATGGTGAGGTCGGCGGTGAAGTTGGTGTCGAGCACCTTGTCGAAGCCGATGGCGCGCAGGGCGGTGTTGAGCTGCTTGGTTACGCATACTCCGGCGGGCAGGCCGAACTCCTCGCCCATCGCAGAGCGCGGGGCGGGGGCGGTCTGGATCACGACGGTCTTGGTGGGGTCGGCGATGGCTTCCCACACCTGGTCGGTCTCGTTCTTTTCCTTCAGGGCCGCGGTCGGGCAGCGGTTGATGCACTGGCCGCAGTTGATGCAGATGGTCTCGCGCATAGGGTGGTTCCAGAAGGTGTCCACCGTGCAATCATGGCCCTTGAACACCTTGTCGAAGATGCCCACGGTCTGGATCTGCTCGCAGGTACGGATGCAGCGGTTGCACTGGATGCACTTGTCCTTGTCGCGCACGACAGAATAGGACGAGTCATCGACATCCCACTTGCGCTCGGTCTTGTGGCCGAAATAGTACTCGTCCACGCCATACTCGTGGGCCAGCTTCTGGAGTTCGCACTTCTGGTTGCGCAGGCAGGAATAGCACTCGCCGTAGTGGTCCGCGAGCATGAGCTCGAGGATGTTGCGGCGGGCCAGGCGGACCTTGTCGCNNNNTCTTGATCTTCATGTTCGGGGCCACCGGCGTCGCGCAGGCGGCCTGCAGCGTGCGCCAGCCCTCGACCTCGACGACGCAGATGCGGCAGATGCCTGCAATCGTCAGATCGTCGTGATGGCACAGGGTGGGCACGTGCCAGCCGGCCTTGCGGCAGGCGGCGAGAATGCTGGAACCCTCGGGGACTTCATATTCTTTTCCATTGATCTGGATGGTGATTAATTTTTCGCTCATGTACATGTTCTCCTTGCCGAGGTTCCGGCTAGTTTTGGATTTTCACCATTTTTTCTTCGAAATAATCCAGCATGGACACGAACACATTGCTCGCGCTCTGTCCGAGGCCGCACTTGCTGGAGGTCTGCATCGTCGTGCCGAGCTCCAGGTACCGGTTCAGTTCCTTGCGGGTCACCTTCTCGCCCTTTTCCATCTTCTCGACGAAGTGGAGCAGGCGGTAGCAGCCTTCACGGCAGGGAACGCACTGGCCGCAGCTTTCTTCAACGAAGAAATCCATGACGGAGCGAAGCGCGGATACGAGATTGCGCTGCTTGCCCAGCACGATGATGGACCCGCCCGGAGGCAGATCTTCGAAGGAGAGGTTGCGCTCAAGGCATTTCTCGGCGCAGGCGATGCGACCGCCGGAGCCGCCGACGAGCACGAACTGGGGCTCTTCGGCTTCGGCCGCGGCCAGCAGGCGGCGCAGCGACGTTCCCATGGGGAACTCGTACACGCCGGGCTTCTTCACGTCGCCGGAGATGGAGAACAGTTTGGGGCCCTTGCTCTTGGGGGTGCCCACGGAGGCGAACGCGGCGGCGCCCTCGATCAGGATGTGCGGCACGCAGCAGAAGGTCTCGACGTTATTGATGATCGTCGGGGCTTCGAACAGGCCCGAGGTCACAGGATAAGGGGGCTTGTTGCGGGGCTCGCCGCGCTTGCCCTCGATGGACTCGATCAGGGCGCTCTCCTCGCCGCAGACATAGGCGCCACCACCGAAGTTCAGGTGGAAGTCAACTTCCGGACACAGGGCGTGCATCTCGGCCATGGCCTTCTCAATGTCGGCCTTCATGAAATGATATTCCCAGCGCAGGTACAGGTAGGCATCCTTGGCGCCCAGCACGTACGCGGCGATGGCCATTCCTTCGAACATCTTGTGGGCGTGTTCGAGAAGGAGCTTGCGATCCTTGAAGGTCCCCAGTTCGCCTTCGTCGGCGTTGCAGACGACGTATTTCTTGTCGCCGGCGGCGCCACGGGTGAACTGCCACTTCATGCCGGTGGGGAAGCCCGCACCACCGCGTCCGCGGAGTTCGGAGGCCTGCAGTTCCTTGATGACGGCTTCAGGCCCGATGGCCATGGCCTTTTTATAAGCTTCACCTTTATTCAGGGTCGTCAGAATGCTCGGTGTGGACATGAGGAACCTCCCTTATTTCAGCTGCGAAAGAATATCTTTCGCCGTGGCCGGGGTGAGATGCGTGTGAACGTTCTGGTTGACCAGCATGGCAGGGCCCTGATCGCACCAGCCCATGCAATTGCCGTATTCCAGGGTGAAACGTCCGTCATTGCTGTTGTTGCCGAAAGTGCAGCCGGCGGCGGCCTCGAGGGCGGCGGCGACGGCTTCCTTGCCGGCCATGTCACAGGACAGGCTCTTGCACAGACGGACGACGTACTTGCCCTTGGGCTCGGTGTTCAGGTACGAATAGAACGTCGCGGTGCCGTAGACGTCTGTCGCACTGATGTTCAGATGGCATGCGATCTCCTGCATGTCCAGCTCCGAGATAAATCCACGGGTGTTGTTGATCTCATGCAGAATAGGCATGAGATTGTCCCGGTCGTGACCGAACCGGGCCAGAATTTCGGCGTTTTTCGGTGTTTCAGACATCACTCATCCTCCTCAAGGGGTCCAGGGTTCAATCGGTATGAACATAAATGAAACAATACCGAACTTCAGCTTTATAACATTTAGTGATTGCGTTCACAAGAATTTCCGGCGGGGGTTGCGAGCCTTTTTTAGGGGCGAAATACGGGGTACTTTCAAAGGGTTGGTTCCAGTGAAATAAAAAAGATGAATGGATCGAGCCCCGTCTGGTCGCGGATCAGCGGAACGCCGACCTGCAGGTTCAATACCGCCTCGTAAAGACCGAACCACAGGCCGTGGATGCGCAGGGCCAGGCCCGCGCTGGCGGCGGCGCGCGGATCCTCGGACCACTGCCCGTCACGGGTGCCGGAAACAACGCCTCCGCCTGCGTAGAGCGCTGCGGAGAGCCGGGTGACATACACCAGGCCGCCCAAGGTCAGATCAAGCCTGGGAAGGAGGATGTGCCTCAGTTCCAGGGCGCCCAGGCCATAGGTCCGGCCCGGATAGCGTCCCGAAGCGTAGCCCTGGACCATGCCGGGGCCGGTCAGGTGCAGCATCTCGCTGTCGTGGTGTACGCGCCCCCAGAGGAAACCGGCGTTGACCTGGGCGGCAGCGGAGAGGCCCCAGGGGAGTCCGAAGTAACGCGTGTAGATTCCGGTGAGGCGGAACAACTGGCTCTCACGGAAGGCGTCGGACTCAGGGAAGAACCAGGTGAACCGTCCCTCCAGGATGCCCCATCCGCCGTGGGTGGGAAACATGTGGTCCTCCCGATCATTGATCACCAGTCTCGAAAACGCCGACGTGGTGATCGCGCGGCTCTCCTCAAGGGTGTCGGGATCCTCGATCGGACGTGTCCGGGCGACCTCGGCGCCCGTGTCCCACCGATAGATCAGGCGGGTGTTGGAGACGCGTGGCCCGAAGTAGAAGAGGTGTCCGAATGCAATCCCGGCGTCGACGTATTCGGTGCGGCTGACGAGGATGTTCAGGCGCCGGCGCAGGCTGTGTCGCGGCAGGAAGTCGACGTCAACGAGTAGGCGGGACCAGAGTTCAGTGACGTTGAAGAGCGCCTCGAAGCCCGAGAAGATGAAGCGCCAGCCCGGATCCGGCCAGATGTTGTCAGCCTGCGGATACAGGTGCCCCTTTCCGGGCGGCTCCTGATGCCGTTCGTCCGGATCCAGCTGGGCGCGCACCAGCGGAGAATTCAGTTCGGCCCTCACGGTATGCACCTTGTCCGAGAGATCGAGCCGCATTCGTGTGACCGAGCCATTACTGGTGGTCAACTCGAGATCCAGCGTCGTACGCAGCGGCGGGTCCTGGTGGATCTCTATTTCGTAGGTCCACTTTCCGCCTTCCCGATCGACCAGATGCACGCGGCCGATGCTGAGGTTCACCCGCTGCGGGTTGTCCACCCAGCGCTCGAAGAACCACTCCATCGAATGTCCGCTGTGCCGGTCAAGGAGCCGGCGAAATGGCAGGCGAAGCTCGCGGTGCCGCTCGAGGATCGTGCGTGTCTCGAGGCTGCCGAACTGGTCCACCAGCCGGTGGAAGACCTCTTCGCCGCGCGGCTTGGTGTTGTTCCATCGCCGGAAGTCGTCCCGGAAACGGTCCGCGTTGTGCGGCCCGGGGAGGTAAGCGTCCTGGAACTCCATGCGGGGGTTTTTGCGCATCACGTCGATCTGGGGAATCCACTCCAGGGGGCGCAGCAGGCCGTCGACGTTTTTTGGCCGGCTCAGAAAGGCGTGGGCGGCCAGGAGCGGCACGAAGGCGAGATCGTCAGTGCGCTCGAACGACATCATCCGATCAAGGAACAGGGTCTCGGTCAGGGTCAGGCGCAGTTTCTGTTCGTGGAAGGATTGGAAGTACGGGAGGGAGGAGATCCGCATCGCCTGATGGGCGACGAGCATCTGCCGACCGGGCAGCGCCATCGCCAGCTCCTCGCGCAGCTGGCTTTCGATGAGCACGATGGTCTGCCGGTTCTCGGGGAAGTGGGTCGAAACGTACTCCTGGGCCAGCTGGAGCATCTCACCGGTACGGTTTCCCGTGAGGAAGTCGGACATGCTGTGGGTGGGGGTGAAGTGGTAGAGGCAGACCGGCGGACGGCAGGTGAGCTGGTATCCTGGACCGAAGACCACGGGAAAGAACGGCATCACGCCCACGGCCTCGGCGACGCCTGTCTGCACTCCCTGAAGGAAGAACGGCTCGCGCTTGTGCCCCTTCACCCGGACCGAGTGACGCCAGAGCGGGGTGTGCGAAGCGGCGCCGGGCTGCACCGGGATTGGATACCAGGGGGCTCCCAGCACGCAGCGATCATCAAGACAGCCCATGGGACCGTATCGCTCGGGCAGCTTCACCTGGAAGCGCAGTCGCAGCCGGCAGGGGGCGTCGGAGTCCTTGGTGACGATCAGCCTGGCGCGGGCGACGCCGGCGGCGGCCTTCCATGCAAGTGACAGTTTCTGTCCGTCACAGTCGGAGTCCCGGATCTCGAGCCGTCCGGGATCGAACCGTCGTGGGAAGATGCGGAACTTGCTGATGTCACTGGTTCCGGGAGGGGGTTTTTCCAGGCGGTTCGGGTAGACCCAGAAGTCCATGCGACGGCCGGAGAACTCCGGGAACACGAGCTCCCCGCGGAGGCGCTTCCCTGGCGCGGGCAACTGGGCCTCCACCCTGAAGGCAGGGGTGGGAGGCGCGGAGAGGATCCAGGAGAGCAGCAACCACATCAGGGAGAATCGGAGAAGAAGACGAGGCCGGTGAAGGAGTGGGCGACCCAGCGGTTGCTGCCAAGGGGCAGCAGGGTCGTAAACGGCTGTGAACCCTCGAGCTTGTGGCGACGGAGCTCCACCCAGCGAACGCCGGCCTGACGGTACAGCACGACTGTGTTCGGACCGCTCAGCACCGCCAGCACACCCGCAGGACTGATGCCCAGGCGTCGCGCGCCGCCATGCCTGAAGCGGTGTACCTGCGTCCCGTTGTCCCGCATCGTCACGACATGGCCTTCGTCGGAGAGCGTGATCCAGGTGTCGTTGGGGCCGGTCACGAGGTCAAGCAGCGAGGTCTTTCCGGGTATGGATCTGCGTGTCGCGTCTGCGAGGGTCCAGAAGGTGACCGAGCCGTCCCAGGATGCTCCCGCGAGCAGGCCGCCCTTCGGGGAGATCAGTCTCGGGTTCCAGTTGTTGGTCTCATAGACCGTCGTTCGATTCAACAGCCCGGGGAGATCGAACCGATGGACCCGCAGGGAACGGCCCGCCGCGTACACGTGACCGCCCGCGCACACGATGGACTCATAGACCATCCCCCGGGTGCGGACCTTCACGAGTCCGCCGGAGTCCAGGACCGCCAGGCCGCCGTCGGCAGGTGCCACGACAGTTCCTGTCGCGTCGGTGCAGAGCGCCAAAGCCGCCATGGGCAGGGTCTTCGAGGAGATCCTTTCCCCGGTCGATTTGTACCTGACCA
>PHAZ01000266.1 GCA_002841825.1 Deltaproteobacteria bacterium HGW-Deltaproteobacteria-22
TCGGTGGTCGCGTTGAAGGTGTAGCCGCCGGAGATCACGGTGACCGTCACGCCTGCGAGAGGGGCGTCAGTGGAGGCGTCAAACACCACGCCGCCGACGGTTCCGAGGGGATCGACCGGCGTGACCGTCACGGTCTCGCTGAACGTACGCTTGCCGTCGTCACATGCGAAAGCAAGCACCATCATCAATGGAATGAACAGGGAAAAAAGTTTCATCGTTTCCTCCTAAAGTTAAAAACCCAGAACAAGCTTGGAGCCGGTGGTCCGGCGGTATTCGTCCGTATTTTCTCCAGACAGCATCACGGCCGTCACGATGGCGCCCACGACGAGCGCACCACCGATGCCGCCCATGGTGTGCCAGAAGTACTTCTTTTCGGGAAGGGCTTTCACCGAGGTCCACATCCCGGACAGGAAGCCGGGCCCCTCGGGTTTCTTCGGCCCCGTCCTGCCGCCGGGCTTGCCGCCGATCTTGCCGTCGAGCCGGACACCCTCGAACATGGACGCGACATACGTCCGAACCTGCTCGGGCGTCACTGTCTGCGGGTCGACCGTCTTCTTCACTTCCTTGAGGCGCAGTTTCGTCCGACGGTCGAACACCGAACCGGTCATGATCAACTCGCGCGGTCCCTTGATGTCGAAATGGACCAGCACCAGGATGTCAGCCTTTAGATAGTCGGCTGCGGCCAGCACTGCCGGACCTGCGGTCGTCATGCCGAGCTCGGCGCGCGCCGGCGTCAGGGCCTGCAGCACGGGGCCGGGCTTGAGCGTCATGGTGTGGGTGACGCCCTCCTCCTTCGGGGTGATCGCAAGCCGCTCGACCATGGGCTCGTAGCCGGGCAGGACCGCGAGCAGGATGGCCTCGCCCGAGGGCACCTCCTCGACCTTGACAGGAGAGGGACCCTGCAATTCAAAGTTGTAGTAAATCTTGGCGCCCGGAGGGTCGGTGGTCACCGAAATGGTGGTAAAGCCAAGCTCACCGTGGGCCTTCTGCAGCTCAGTGAACAGCGGCTTGAGATCCTTGGTGAATTTCTTGAACGGGATCGAGGGATACAGGGCAAACAGTCGGTTCAGGACGGCCGTGGTGCCCTCCTGATCGTTGTTGAAATACAGGAACACCGACAGCCGGCGAAGCACGTTGATGTACTTGCCGATGGCCTTGGGTGTGGACGTGCACAGGGTGAAGATGTTGTCATCGAGCAGCTTGAGGGCCGCCCGCAGCTCGGCCACACCCTTCTCGACCTCGCCTTCCTTACCCAGGTCTCGCGCCTTGTCGAGATGTTCCTTGGTCTTGTCGATGTCGGCGATGTTGGGCGGCGGCAGGGAGAGATCCGGAGACCGCCAGTTGACGAGGTTGGAGTATCCCAGGGCGCCGATCAGGCTCTGCTGCAGCGTCAGGACAGGCTCGGTGACTGCACCGTCAATAAAAATGGTGCCGGAAGCCGAAGGCTTCGGTTCGGCAGCCAGGGCCGTGCCATGGAACCCCAGAATGAACAAACCCGACCAGAGAATTGTACGCACGTGTAGCATGCCGGATACTCTAGTGGAAAACAACGCGCCCGGTCAAGTGAAACTTTCCGGCCTGCCGGTGCATTCTTGACAGTTGCCCGCAACATCTGCTAGTCCGATACCATGGAGAAGTCCCCCGTTTCCGATGTCATCGTGGTCAGCGACCTGCACCTTGGGTCTGGGCTCCAGGGTTCGGGCACCTACTCCCGTCACGAGGAATTTTTCTACGATCACGAGTTCGCCGCCTTCACCCGGTTCCTGATCATGCGTGGACGGGAGCGGGGGCTGCCGCAGAAACTCATCCTCAACGGCGACATCATGGACTACCTGGCCATCCGCGAGCTGCCCGATGCCGGTGAAGCTGCGGAGACGGTACTCAACCTCCGCCGCAGCGAGAGAAAGTTCGGGATGGGCTCTTCCGAGACGAAGGCAGCCTGGAAGACCCTGAAAATCCTGAAGGGCCACAGCGTCTTCTTTGAGGCCCTCGTGGATTTCCTGCTGGCCGGACATACCATCGTGTGGATCCGCGGCAATCATGATCTGGAGATGCACTGGCCCGCGGTCCGGGAGGAGATTGTTAATTATTTTATTACATCCATCATCTCCAAAGGGGTGGAACCTGCCGCAGTCGTGAAACGTTTAGAAATTCATGACTGGTTCTATCACGAGCCCGGCCGCCTTTTCATTGAACATGGAAATCAATACGATCCCACCAACGCGCTGGAGGCCCCCCTCGTGCCGCTTCTGCCCGAAGGCGCCTATGATACGAAGGAGCGCCTCCTCGACTATCCGGTGGGCAGCCTCTTCGCCAGGTTCGTCTACGGGCCGATCCGTTCCATCGACCCTTATCGGACCCACGTGATCTCTTTCGCCCAGTATCTGTCGGTCAGTCGCGGCTACAACCTGCTCGACTTCCTGCGCACGCTGTACTTCAACTTCCCCTTCTTCCTGCGGGCGGTCCGCAACAGCACCAATTTCGGCAAGGATGATCTGCGCGATCTGCATGCAGCCCAGAAGACCAAGCGGGAAGACTACGCTGCCACCCACCAGATGGACCCGGCTGCGGCCAAGGCAGTGGACGAGCTGCGCAGCCGCCCCATGGGCCTGTCCTCGTACCAGATCTTCAGTTCGATGTTCCGTCCGTTCGTCCGGCAGGTCCTCAAGTTCTCGGCTCTGGCGCTGCTGTCGGTGCTGGGCTGGATCCTGCTGTTCAGCACCGTCGTCACCCTGCTGCCCGACAGCATTGTCGGCCGGGCCTCCCTGATGGGCGTGCTGGCCGTGCTCACCGTGGTGGGAATCTTCTTCGCGCTGACCAAGATCGGCAAGTCCATCGACACCTACACCGACCCGCTGGTGCCCGACACCCGCGTCAAGGCCCGGGAGGCGGCCCGCCTGACCGGCGCGCCCATCGTCGTGATGGGGCACACGCACATCGCCGAGATCGTGCGCTGGCCCGAGGGCACCACGTACGTCAACAGCGGCACCTGGGTCCCCGTCCCCGGCCCGTGGGATCAACTCCAGCCGCGCGCCCGCCAGTTCACCTTCGTCGACATCAGTGACGACACCGCCGAGTTGTCCCGCTGGGACACCCAACTGAACCGGCCGGTCCCCCCGGTGATCCTGAGCGATGAAGAACCCGCCACCATGGACCGCGTGATGGGCGGGGACTTCTTCAACTGACTGGCCGTGGAGGTCTGCATGCAAATATAGACCCTACGGGTCTGATTACATCGTCATATCGGCGGGCGAAGGAGCGGGGGCGGGAGCAGGAGCGTCCGCAGGCATGTCAGCGGCCGGGGCCACGACCGCAGGAGCAGGGGCGACCGCGGGCATGTCCGCGGTCGGCGCGTCCACAGCAGGCGCCGGGACCGGGGCGTCTGCAGGCATGTCAGCGGCCGGGGCCACGGCCGCAGGGGCCGGGGCGGCGACAGCAGGCGGCGGGGCCGCGATGGGGATGTCGTATTCCTTGGCGACCTTGGCCTGCAGATCCTGCAGCACCTGGGTGTTGCCCTGGAAGGCCTTCTCCACGACCTCGAGGCGGGCCTTGGCTTCGGCCAGTTTCTCGTTCTTGTACAGGTCCACCACCTCGGAGTAGCCCTGCTCGAGCTCGCGCAGGCTCTTCTCGAGCTGGCCCTTGACGTCGGCCAGCTTGGACAGCACAGGTATTCCGTTCAGTTCTTTGCTCTGGTTTTTGATCACTTTGATGGTATTTTCGAGCTGCTGGACGAATTTGGTATTATCCTTCTTGGCCGCGTCCAGCTCGGTGACCGCACGGACGACCTCGCCGTGGATGGCCACGAGCTTGTTGTTCTGACTGGCGGCCTTGTGTTTCTCGGGTGTGCATGCGAATGGGATGGCAAACAGCAATAAATAAAGAAAAGCGTTCCGCATGGAATCCTCCTGGTGGGCTGAAACATAGCACATCCGGTTTTTGTTCCCAACAGGGAAAACCATGCCTCTGACGCCCCTGCTCTGCCTGCTGGTCCTGGCCGCTCCGCCCAAGGGTATGACGCGGGAGCGCGTGCGTGCCGGGGCGACTCCGCCGGCGAAGGCCGAGACGACGGTCAACGTGGTGCACCTGCACACGAAGGAAGTCCTGGTCATGCCCGTGCGGGGGAAGTTCAAACCGTCGCCCGAAGTGCTCTCGCGCTTTTTGCGGTGTCGTTTCTCGGATCAGGAGCGCCCGATGGATCCTCGTCTGGGGGACCTGATGTCGGCCGTGGCCGCCCAGTTCGGGCAACCGGAACTGTGGGTCGTCAGCGGCTACCGCGCGCCGCGGTTCAACACCATGCTGCGCAAGAAGCTCGGCGAGGTCGCCCGTAACAGCCTGCACACCCGGGGCGAGGCTCTGGACGTCATCGTGCCCGGCGCCGATCTGGGCCTGGTATCCAAATCTCTCCGAAAACTCAAGAAGGGCGGCGTCGGCTACTACCCGGGCTCCGAGTTCGTTCACATGGACGTCGGCCCGGTGCGCTTCTGGGAGGGCAACTGATGCGGACGCGCTGTGAACTGTGGAGCGAAGAGCTGCTCTACATGCAGGCGGCCCTGCTCGCCCGTGAGGCGACCTGCCAGCTGGCCGAGCCGTTTGTGCTGTTGATGATGCGCCTCGAGGAGTTGTTCGCGCGACGCCGGGTCCTGCGTACACGTCAGATCGAACGCGCGGCCCACCTGCAGGCCTTCCGGCAGGACGCCCACGCCGCCGTCGAGGCGCTATGGCAGAAGGTCCAGGTGCTGCAGAAGCTCGGCGAGCTGCTCTCCCGCGCAGCCATTCCGCTGAAGGCATGGGTCGTGGGCCCCTCCCGGACGGTGCCCGGCGGCGCAGCCCTGGCCCGCCTTTTGTCCCAGCTCGATGAAATCTCGACCCACCCGGAGTGCACCGAGTTGATCTACCTGCTCCAGGAGCTGCAGCTCGAGATCGAGATGGACGAGCGCGAGGCCATCGAGGACCAGCTCCGCGAAGAAGAGCTGGCCATCGACGCCGAGGAGGCCGACCGGAAGGCCGCGGCCCTCGTCGATGCCACCGAACGCAGGCTGACCTCACTGTTCTTCGCCAATCCCCGCATGGTGCATTCATTCTTCATGACGGGGAAAAAGCCCGAACCGAAGATGAAGCAGGTCCTGTAAGATCAAGCCTGTGTTTCCCCGCGTGGTCACCCGGCATCGATGATCCGGTCAAATTCCCGGAGAAGCGCGAGCAGGGGCTGCGCCGCTTCGACGTACTCATGATAGTCGTACTGGCGCATCGCCATCAGCCCCACCTGACTCGTGGACGGAAACCGGTTCTCTGCTGCCGCCCGCCGGGCATTGGGAAGGAAGATGCACTGCAGCCA
>PHAZ01000267.1 GCA_002841825.1 Deltaproteobacteria bacterium HGW-Deltaproteobacteria-22
GGACCCTCGTCCGCAATGGGGATTCTCAACCATTATTACGAAAAATCATTCGCCTATGTCCATAATGATCTTGCCCTGGCCGCCAGGCCGGGACTCTTGCCTTTTGCTTTTCGACAGTTTCTACTCCTCAGGGGACGGGGTGTGCTGGTTCATCCGGACCTGGATCGCGCGCAGGAGCGACTCGGCCGTGAACGGCTTCAGGAGCAGGCCGGCCTCCCGGGGAAAGGAGCCCTGGGAGTCATGCAACTGGGACGGGGATCCCGTGACGAACAGGAACCGCAGGTGGGGTTTGAGATGGCGGACCTTCCGGTAGAACTCCAGGCCGTTCATCTCCGGCATGTCCACGTCGGACAGCACCAGATCAGGGGTCTCGTCCCCCGTGCGAAGGGTCTCGTAGGCGTTCACCGCCGACGTGAAGCCCTCGTTGGGGAACCCGTGATGGTTCAGGATCCTCTGGGTCAGGTGGAGCATGTTCGGCTCGTCGTCCACGAGCAGGATCTTCGGAGGCTGGTCGGGAATTCGCGCCATGATGGACAACTCCTGTCGTCTCGCAACCCGTCGTGGGTAGGCCGCACATGTGCCATGCGGGAATCTGCTGTCAAGGCAATGCCAGGCGGAGAGCGCCATGACATGCGAGAAAATAACAGAGTCCGAAGACCATCGGCAACAGGAAATGTTGGAAAAAAGAGGGGACGAAGAGGATTATTTCCGCGGAGCGCTGGAGCGGCGGCGCAGGAACATCGCAGCCGCGGCGAGCATCAGCAGGAAGGAGGCAGAGGAGGACGGGGAGCCGTCTCCGGAGGTCTGGCAACCGCCGCCGCCCTGGATCGTGCGGACGTTCTCGTCCTCGGGTTCGCAGGAGAAGCCGTCGCCGGTGAAGCCGTCGTCGCAGGTGCAGGAGAAGCCGCCCGGCGTGTTCATGCAGGTGGCGTTCTCGTCGCAGGTCTCGGCGTCGTCGCATTCGTTGATGTCGTCGCAGGTGATGCCATCGCCGGTGTAGCCGGTGTCGCAGTCGCAGGTGAAGGACCCGGCGGTGTTGGAGCAGGTGGCGTTCTCACCGCAGTTGTCGGTCTCGAGGGTGCACTCGTTGATGTCATCGCAGGTGGTGCCGTCGCCGGTGAACCCTTCGTCGCAGGTGCAGTCGAAGCCGCCGACGGTGTTTTCGCACGTGGCGTTGACATCGCAGTTGTCGGTCTCGAGGGTGCACTCGTCGATGTCGTCGCAGGTGACGCCGTCGCCGGTGTAGCCGTCGTTGCAGGCGCAGTTGAAGCCGCCGGCGACGTTCTCGCAGGTGGCGTTGACGTCACAGTCGTCGATGGCGGACAGGCACTCGTCGATGTCGTCGCAGGTGACGCCGTCGCCTTCATAACCGTCGTTGCAGGTGCAGGTGAAGCTGCCCGGCAGGTTGTCGCAGGCCGCGTTGATGTCACAGTTGTCCGTGCCGGCCGTGCACTCGTCGATGTCGGTGCAGGTCACGCCGTCGCCCTCGTAGCCGCTGTTGCATTCGCAGGTGAACGCGCTGGCGGTGTTGGTGCAGGTGGCGTTGGCGTCGCAGTTGTCGGTGCCCAGGGCGCACTCGTCGTTGTCGTCGCAGACGGTGCCGTCACCGGTGAAGCCGTCGTTGCAGGTGCAGGAGAAGGTCCCCGGCAGGTTGGCGCAGGTGGCGTTGGCGTCACAGTTGTCGGTGTTCAGGGCGCACTCGTCGAGGTCGGCGCAGGAGACGCCGTCGCCCTCGTAGCCGCTGTTGCATTCGCAGGTGAACGCGCTGGCGGTGTTGGTGCACGTGGCGTTGACGTCGCAGTTGTCGGTGCCCAGGGCGCACTCGTCGTTGTCGTCGCAGACGGTGCCGTCGCCGGTGTAGCCGGTGTTGCAGGTGCACGTGAACGAGCCGGCGGTGTTGGCGCAGGTGGCGTTGACGTCACAGTTGTCGGTGCCCAGGGCGCACTCGTCGAGGTCGGTGCAGGTGACGCCGTCGCCGGAGTAGCCGGCATTGCAGGTGCAGGAGAAGGTCCCCGGCAGGTTGGCGCAGGCCGCGTCGGCGTGGCAGTTGTCGGTCCCGAGGGCGCACTCGTCGAGGTCGGTGCAGGTGACGCCGTCGCCGGAGTAGCCGCTGTTGCAGGCGCAGGTGAAGCTGCCGACCGTGTTGGTGCAGGCCGCGTTGGCGTCGCAGTTGTCGGTGTTGAGGGCGCACTCGTCGAGGTCGGTGCAGGTGACGCCGCTGCCGGAGTAGCCGCTGTTGCAGGCACAGGTGAACGAGCCCGGCACGTTGGTGCAGGTGGCGTTGGCGTCGCAGTTGTCGGTGTTGAGGGCGCACTCGTCGTCGTCGGTGCAGACGCTGGGCTCGCCCACGCACTTCCAGCCGGACTCGACGTTGCAGACGCCCGAGCAGCCGTCGGAGGCCGTGGTGTTGCCGTCGTCGCAGCCTTCGGAGCCCACGATCAGGCCGTCACCGCAGATGACCGCGATGGAGCAGTCCACGCCGGTCCAGCCGACGTCGCAGGTGCAGACGCTGGGCTCGCCGTTGCAGACGTAGTGGGCCTCGACCGTGCAGGACGTGGAGCAGCCGTCGGAATCCGTGGTGTTGCCGTCGTCGCAGCCCTCGCCGGTGTCGACGATGCCGTTGGCGCAGGCGGGACAGTAGGCGAGATCGGAGTCGTCGGCGTCGATGTCGTTGTCACAGTCGTTGTCGCAGCCGTCGCAGATCTCCGTGTTGCCGGGATAGCTCAGGGCGCTGCAGGGAAGGGCGGGGTTGTCGAGGCAGTCCCCGTCGGTGACGGCGGTCCAGGGGATGCCGCTGGAGGAGTAGTCCGAGCAGCTCTCGCCGGCCGCGACCACCTGGTTGGTGCCGGTGAAGCCGTCGCCGTCCTCGTCGGAGAAGCAGGGAATCGCGTCGCCCACGCAGTTGCTGAGATCGTAGTCCGAGCAGTCGTCCTTGCAGCGGACCAGGCCCGAGTCGAAGATGCCCGGCGCGAAGTCGGCGCAGGCCGAGGAGAGCAGGTCTCCCAGGTTCACGCCGTCGCAGCTCTCGACGCCTTCGTGGACGAAGCCATCGCCGCAGATGGGCAAGGTGCACATGTTCGTGCATGCATCGGTGTTGATGAAGTTGCCGTCGTCGCATTGTTCGCAGGGGTTCACGACGCCGTTGCCGCAGGTGTCGACCATGCGCCAGCGCCAGATGCCGGGATCACCGACGTTGGACAGGTTGACCACGTTGAGGATGTCCCGGTAGCCGGATTCGGGCAGGCCCACGGCGTAATTGCCGTTGCCGATGTCGAGGCCGGCCACGGCCGGATAGCACGAACCGCTGTCCTGCCAGGGATCGACGAACGGATCGGGGCAGAGACCCAAAGTTCCGCCGCTGGCATTGCCGACGTACCACTCCAGGCGGTCGTAGCGGAACTCGATGTCGAGACCGTAGTCACCGCCGCCGCCGATGCAGGTGCCGCCCGGATTGGACAGGACGATCTGGAAGGCGTTGGTCAGGGTGTTGTTGGAGGAATAGAAGCCCACGTTCTCCCATGTCACGATGATGCGGCCGTTGTTGACGTCCTCGCAGTAGGAGAGCACGCTCCCGGGCGCCCGGAGGTCGACGTCGCCATACCAGGCCGCGATGATGGGAAACGGCATGCTGGTCTGGAACGGGATGAAGTCGGGGGTGTAGGATAAGTTCTCCTGGGGGAACGTGATGTTGCCGTTGACGTTGACCCACATCTGGTAAAAGATGCCGCCCACGGAGGCACCGGCGAACATGACGCCCTGGGGGAACACCGCGCTGACGTCGGCCACCGGGAAGGTGCCGTCATCGAGGTTGCCCACGTAGGCGTTGATCTGGCGCCCGTAGACGCCCACCGGTGCCGCGTTCAGCGGCGCCCAGGTCGGCGTCCACGCCGGACAGGGCAGCAACTGGACGCCAAGCAGGGTGCAGACGCTGGTGGTGCCGACCGTGAGGCACTGGTAGTTGCTGTCGACGGTGCAGCCCGTGCAGCCGTCGTTCGGGACGCCGTTGCCATCGTCGCAGATCTCGCCGTCGAAGCGCTCCACGACGCCGTCGCCGCAGACGGCCATGGCCGCCCGGGGCGCCCCCAGCAGGATCAAGGCGGAGATCAGGGCGATCCCCCAGGACATGGCCCGGCCAGTGGAGGGGATGAAGGCGCGCTTTGGCGCCGGTTGGGTCAGATATTTTGTTTGCGTTCGACGGTTTTTCATGATGCTTCCTCCATATTGGGTGTCGGGGTTTGGACCCCGGCTAGTTGTTGACCGGTTTTCCCATCTGCAAAATCTTGAACTCGACGCGACGGTTCTTGCCGCGGCAGGTCTCCCGCTTGCCGCCCTTGAGGGCGGAGCAATCATCCAGCGGCGAAGTCTCGCCATAGCCCTTGGCCGTGATCCGTTTCGCGTCGATGCCCTTGGAGATCAGGTATTTCTTGACGGTGTCTGCGCGATCCGACGAGAGGGTCAGGTTCTTGTCATCATCGCCCACGTCGTCGGTGTGGCCCTGGACCTCGATGAGCTCAAGTTGCGTGTGGGTCTTCATGATCTGGACCACCAGGTCGAGGACCGGATAGCTCGCCTTCAGCAGCGTGGCCTTGGCCGTCTGGAAGTAGATCTTGTCGAGGATGATGATCGAGTTCTTCGTGATCACGGCCTTCTGCTGGCCCTTGTCGGGGCAGCCGTCCTCGTCCTCGAAGCCGTTGATGATCTCCTTCTCGGCGGGACACTTGTCGAGGCCCTTGCACTGGCCGGCCATCTTCTCCTGCAGACCCTTCTCGGTGACCCACGGGTCGCAGAAGCCGTCGCCGTCGTTGTCGGCGTCGGGGCAGCCGTCCTCGTCCTCGACGCTGTCCTTGTCCTCGGCGTCGGCCGGGCACTTGTCGGTGGCGTCGGGGACGCCGTCGGCGTCGGTGTCCTTGGCGGCGTCAGGGCAGCCGTCCTCATCCTCAAAGCCGTTCTTGTCCTCGGGATCCTTGACGCACTTGTCGGTGGCGTCGGGGATGCCGTCGGCGTCGGTGTCCTTGGCGGCGTCAGGGCAGCCGTCCTCATCCTCGAAGCCGTTCTTGTCCTCGGGATCCTTGACGCACTTGTCGGAGAGGTCGGGGATGCCGTCGGCGTCGGTGTCCTTGGCGGCGTCGGGGCAGCCGTCCTCGTCCTCGAAGCCGTTCTTGTCCTCGGGTTCATGGATGCACTTGTCCATGTCGTCGGCGATGCCGTCGCCGTCGGTGTCGCCCACGACAGCGGCCGCCTTCACCGGCGCGACGTAGCCCGCGCCCACGAAC
>PHAZ01000268.1 GCA_002841825.1 Deltaproteobacteria bacterium HGW-Deltaproteobacteria-22
CCCCTGATCCCCGGACTGGAGGTCGCCGTTGAGATCGGCCCAGCCGGGCTGGCACTGATAGACACACACACCCAGGCTGCAGTTGACCGATGCGGCGTTGGCCCCGGCATGGGCGGCGCAGGAATGATCGCAGCCGCCGCAGTTGGCCTGATCCGCGGCGATGTCGGTCTCGCAACCGGTCCCGTCGCCGTCGCAGTCGAGGAAGCCGTCGTTGCAGGACTCGAGCACGCAGGAGCCGTCGACGCAACTGCCCGTGGCGTGGTCGGGCGCGCAGGGGGCGCCGCAGCCGCCGCAGTGCTCGAGGCTGGTGGCGAGCTCGGCCTCGCAGCCGTCGTCGGGGTTGGTGTTGCAGTCGGCGCGCCCCTCGAGGCAGGCCCCGATGGCGCAGGTGCCGGCCTCGCAGCTGCCGGTCGCGCCCGCCGGCGCGCAGGGGGCGCCGCAGCCGCCGCAGTGCTCGAGGCTGGTGGCGAGATCGGCCTCGCAGCCGTTGGCCGGCAGACCGTCACAGTCGCCGAAACCGGGCGTGCAGGCGTCCATCACGCACAGGCCGGACTCGCAGCGGGCCAGCGCGTTGTCGGGCGCGCACAGGGAGCCGCAGCCGCCGCAGTCGGCCAGGCTGATCTGCAGATCCACCTCGCAGCCGTTGGCCACCAGCCCGTCGCAGTCGCCGAACCCCGAGAGACAGGCGTCGACGGTGCAGACGCCCAGGACGCAGAGCCCATCGGCCGAGGCCGGGGCGCAGACCGCCCCGCAGCCGCCGCAGTCGGACTCCGCCTCGAGGAGGTTGATCTCGCAGCCGTTGGCGGGGAGCCCGTCGCAGTCGGCCATGCCCTCGACGCAGGAATCGACCAGGCACAGGCCCGCCGAGCAGAGGCCCACGGCGTCGGCCGGGGCGCAACCGGCGCCGCAGCCGCCGCAGTGCTCGAGGCTGTTCTCCAGATCCTCCTCGCAGCCGTTTCCGGGCAGGCCGTCGCAGTCGGCCCAGGGGGCGAGGCAGGACCCCACCTCGCAGGCCCCTGAAACACAGTCGGGGTCGGCGTTGGCCGGGGCGCAGAGGCCCCCGCAGGCCCCGCAGTGGTCGATGCTCGTGTGCAGATCCGTCTCACAGCCGTTGGCCGCGATCAGGTCGCAGTCGCCCCAGTTCGTGTCGCAGGCGGAGACGGCGCACTCCCCGAGCACGCAGATCTCGGAGGCGTGATCCAGGAGGCAGATCAGGCCGCACTCGCCGCAGTTGTCCGGATCCGAGCTCAACTCCTGCAGGGGGTTGGGGATCAGCGGACAGGTGTCCTCGCAGTCGAAGATGCCGTCGATGTCGGTGTCGGGCTCGTTCGGATCCGTCCCCATGGCGGCCTCCTGCTCGTCCGAACAACCATCCCCGTCGGTGTCGATCTGGAAGGTGACGTGGCTGACGTTGGATTGCGCCACCATGGGCGTGGTGCCGGAGAAATATTGCAGCTCCGCCTGGTTGTCATAGGTCCCAGGCGTGGACAACTGCAGCGTCAGCGTGACGGTGCCGGTCTGATGAACGCCCAGGTTTCCCAGGCTCCAACGCACGACGCCGCCGGACAGCGTGCCGCCGTTGCTGGCGGAGACAAACGTGGTCCCCGCCGGCAGCGGGTCCTGCAGCAGGGCCGTGAACGCCACGCTCTCACCCATGTTTGCATAGTCCAGGGTGAACACGACCACCGGGTCAGTCACGAACGAGGCGGAGGATTTGGTGACGGAGACCACCGGCTGGGTCTCCTCGAGCACGCAGTCGGCCTCGAACAGCGAGTTCAGGAAGAGCCGGGTCCCCTGCGTGGTCGGGTTCGTGGAGATGGGCACCTTGGTGGTGTAGCTGTGACCGCCTAGATAACTGATCTTGCCGATTCCAAGTGAACAGTTGCCCCCCGAGTTGAGCGGATCGATGGAACAGCCTCCGTCGAGGTAGCCGGTCATCCAGAGATCGGTGTTGCCCGTCAGCGGCGTGGTGTTCTTGGTGAGCATCACGATGTCGGCGTCCTTGTACGTGTCCCCCGCCGGCAGCGAATAGGAGGGTTCGCTGCCCCCGACGACGCCGAAATTGCCGTCGAGCTGGGCGAACGGATACCACTGGTTGAGAAACACCACCGGAGACGGCGACCCGCCGATGAGGAAGCCGTTGGGCGTGAGGAAGCGGCCGTTGACGTTGTTCTCGAAGGTGTTGACCGCCTTGCACTCCGCGAAGAAGTGCGTCCGGAAGCCGAGGAAGCTCCGGACCTCGGCGACCACGGCATCGGCCAGCGCCTGCTGGGCGGCCTTGACGTCGTAATGCATGGACATCATCTGGCAGAACAGGGGCGTCCCGGAACTGTCGAACAGCGCGCCGTCGTTGGGCACCAAGAGCGAGCCCGCTACCTCGGTCGGGGTCAGGTAGTCCGGCGAGGTGCTGGTCCACACCGCGCCGGTGGAATCGGGGATGCCGGCCGCGTTGAGGTAGCCGAACGCGATGTCCTCGTTGCCGTCGGCGAAGATGGCCAGCCGCGGGGCGACGACCATGGTCTTGGAAACGTCCCCCACAAAGGGCGCCGTTGCACGGTGGACCGTCGTGATCCGGGTGCTCTTCCAGGCGGTGATGATGGGCAGCGCGGCCGCCGCGTCGTCGGCATGGATCACGAAGGGGCCACCACGGTATCCGTGATTGGTGATGACCGCATTGGAGGGGACGTCCACGGCGCTGGCGGTGAAGTCCGCCTGACCATGGACCTTTCCGGGCAGGATGATCCAGTACACCCTGATCTGATGCAGGAGCAGTTGGTACACGAGCCCGAAGGCCTTGAGCATGCCCGAATCCTGGTAGGTGGTGTCCATGGGGATGATGTACGAGTCCGCCGGAAAGGTGGTGGTGGCCGCGTGGGCGGCCACCGGAGGCATGAGCAGGAGAAAGGATAGCAGGAGGGGCACCGCAACCTTCAATGACACTACCGGTTGAGAACGTTTCATGGGACACCGCCTTTCAGGGAGCCAACAGTTCATTTTAGTGTGGGGGGAGGCGCCCGTCAACCGGGCAGTCGGACGAACAGGCGAAAGGGCTTCATGAAACGACGGGCGCTGGGGACCACGGCTGTGAGGACATCGGGCGCCCGTCACATGGCGCAGTAGCGGAAGTCGGGGAGCCCGCCTGCGTTGGAGCGCAGCTTGCCGCGCCAGCCGGAGTAACCCTTGCCCGAGCAGGTGTGGCCCTTGGGACAGTCGGTGTCAATCTCGCACTCCTTGTGGCAGGTCTCGAACAGGCAGACCGCGCCGCGCTCGCAGTGGGGCTCGACGTTGGGCTTGCAGGGGGCGTCCACCGGGAGCGTGGCCCTCACGCAGACCTTGTAGACCGTCCCCGGGGAGAGGCTGTCGGGAGAGAGCACCGACAGCAGGCAGCGCGACCGGGAGTCGCAGCCGTCGTCGTCCTCGCAGCGCCGGCGACAGATGCCGTCGACGCAGATCAGATCCTTCATGCAGGCCTTGCCGAACTGGTCACAGGCGGTGCCCTCGGCCGCCGTGGCCTTGCGGCAGAAGCGCCGCCCGCGGCCGGAGAACACCGTGACGTCGCGGAAGTATCCCTTGCAGAGGAACTGGGCGGGACACTCCTCGTCGGCGATGCACGGCTTGACGCAGGTCCGCGTGTTGGTCAGGCAGATGTTGTCGCCGGCGCAGCCCCACCAGGGGCAGGAGGCCTCGGCTGCGGCCTGGGCGGTGTCGTCACGGGGGCAGCCCGGCAGGGACGTCAGCAGGAGGATGGCGAGCAGGAACGACCGCATCATCACTGGGCGAACAGGATGTCGTGCAGCCGGGGGGAGAGGCGGCGGCAGTCCGCGACCGGGTCGGACAGCCGGTGCACCGCGTGCGGATACACCAGCTTCTGCCGCACCAGGTGCCGGTAGAAGTGGGGCTCCTTCACGAATGGGTTGACCGTCCAGGTGGCGTCCTCGCTGGGGTTGTAGTACAGCGTGGCCACGCGCAGGCGGTCCAGACTGAGGTTTCGGCGCATCTTCTCCTTGAGCTTGGTGATGACGTCGGAGATCAGGCGTCCGGAGCGGAACGCGGTGTCCACGATGAGCACCTGATGGTGCTGCTCGATGCGGTCCACGAGGTACGGCAGCCCGATGATGTTGTCGCGGAAGGACTGGTGCGTCCGCGTCGTGTTCAGGCTCACGTGGTCGGGCACGCGCTCGATCTCGCCCTTCTTCTGGAGGTACTTGTACACCTCGTGGATGGGCAGCCCCGCGTGGATGCCGCCGGGCCACAGCGCGATGAGCACGTCGGGCACGTACCGGTTGCTGCGGGCCATCTGCAACGCCAGCTCCACGGCGTCGTAGTAGACCTCCTGCGCGGTCAGCCAGTGGACGGGCTCGTCGTGGGGCCACACGGCCGCGGACGGTGCCGGCGCGTGCAGCAGCTCCCAGGTGCGGGCGTCCTTGCTGCGGATGCGCGGATCGTCGGCGTGATCATCCTGGACCAGGTCGGCCAGCTCATGGGGGTAGTCGATCCATACGTCGCCCGGGAGCTCCTGCACGGTGACCAGCGGAAGCCCGCTGAACTTCTGCTTCTCGGGCTTGTGGTGCAGCGTGCCCACGACGATGCGCTCGGGACAGTTGGCGCGCGCCCGCTTCCGGAGCGTGTCGACGATGGCCTCGATGGTCCGGCCGCTCTCGTAGACATCGTCGAGGATGAGCAGGTCGTCCTCACGGCAGATCACGTTGATCACGTGCTCGAGGCCCTTGACCAACACCGTCGAGCTCTGCTGTCCGATGCCGGTGTAGCTCTCCGTGGCGATGGTGGTGTGGTTCATGAAGATGCCGCGGTTGCGGAAATACGCGTCCACGCCGAGTCCGACGGGCGTCCCGCCCCGCCACACCGAGATCGTGTGCTTGGGACGGAAGCCCGACTCGAAGAGCTTGCGGCCGAGGGAAAAGCTCATCTCGAGGAACTGTTGCGGCGAAATATGAAGGATGTTGACCTCGGACATGGAGCCCTCCAGGGATCAGCGGTAGAAGATCAGGGATTTTCCCAGACGATCGATCAGGCGCTCCACGGCGGGCAGCATCCGCTCGTGGAACGTCCAGCGCGTGTAGGGAAAACGGAACTCGCGGCCCTCGCACAGGACGGAGAAGACCATGTGAGGCCAGCGCTCGATGTCCTTGGGCCTGCGCGGCGGCCCGAGCTCACCCAGGGCCGTCACGACGTGAAAGAAGACGCCCGCGCGGGAGGCGCCAAACGCCGGACGGACATGGAACGCGC
>PHAZ01000269.1 GCA_002841825.1 Deltaproteobacteria bacterium HGW-Deltaproteobacteria-22
CATCGAGCCCCCGGTGCCACCGAGCCGCTACGCAGCCATCCCCGCAGCCCTGGAACGGGTGATCCTGTGGTGCATGGAAAAGGAGCCTTCCATGCGTCCACAGAGCATCGTGGAGCTCAAGGAGGTCCTGCTCCCGCTGCTCGCGGGCCTGATGCAGTCCCAGAAGGCCCCCACTTTGCTGCCCGTGTCCTCCCGGCCCCGCTCGACCGAGAAGAGCCTCGCCGAGATCCGCCAGATCCTGACGCCGAAACAGGCCGGATTCGGGCGCGTCCCGATGTTGATGGCCGGGGTCATCCTCCTCCTGCTGATCTCGATGACCCTGATGTATGTGAACTTCACCTCGAATGCGACCGGCGCGTGGAGTCCATTCACGCCCTTCGACGTCGCGGGGTCGGTCCGGCCCGACCTCCCAGCGGGTCAGCCCGACCTCCAGTCCGGTAGGTCCGCAGGGCCTGTCGCTGCGCCTGAGAAGGAAGCCGTCGAACAGGTCCTTCTGCAGTTGCAGATCGAACCCATAGGCACCAGCCGCAGGATCTGGGTCGACGACGTCGAACAGCACGAGGCCTTCTTCAAGGTGGAGAAGAGCGAGAGCCGCAAGATCACCATCCGGGTGGAAGCCGGGGGATTCCTGTCCTGGGAGCGCACCCTGCTCCCGGCGTTCAGCCAGAACATCCCGGTCCTGCTCAAGGAAAAAGTCGTCAACAACGGCGGTGCCGACATGCCGCCGCCGCCCCAGATGCGCCTGGACGTCCCGGACGTCCTCTGATGGAGTTGAACATGTCCCGATCCCTGTCGGTCCTCCTCTTCGCCGCAGCCTTTCTCCTGACACCCGCAGGATCTGCCGTGGCGACCGACCCCGAGCCTGCCGCCGGGCAGGAACTGACCGCCCTCGAGAGACAACTGAACTCGCAGTACGGACCGGAGTTCCTGCCACGCCTCAAAGCGCTGGGGGTCGCCCCGAAGGACTATCTTTATGCGTCCCGGCTCACGCTGGTCGGCATCCAGAAGGTCCAGGAGAACGACTTCCAGGACGCCCGCTTCCTGCTCGAGAAGGCCTACTCCATCGTGCCGAGCCCCAACCTGCTCTACTGGATCGGCATGACCCACCTCGGCCTCGAGGACACCGTCCGGGCCCGGGCCTTCTTCCTGCGGTTCCTGTCGGAGTCCGCGACCTGGAAACTGACGGCGATCAAGCCCGACCTGCTGGCCGCCACACGCACCGAGATCGCGCGCCTGGAGAAGGTGCTGCCCCGGCTGAAGTTGTCGGTCTCCCACGCGGAGGCGAAGGTCTACCTCGACGGGGAGTTCGTCGGCCAGACGCCGATGGCCGACCCGATCTACCTGACGCAGGGGCCCCACCAGCTCATCGTCATCAAGGCGGGTTTCGCACGTCATGCCGCGCGCATCAACCTCACCGGCGCGGGCAGGACGACCTTGCTGACAGTGACCCTCTACACGGAGATCGAGCACATCCGTCGCACGAAGGTCTTCCGCGAGACGGAGGCCAGCCGTGTCGAGGCCCAGCGGCGGTACCTGGAGACGCGGCGCAGGATGGCCATCGACGCCCAGCGGCGGCGCGCGACCTACGCGAAGTGGGCCAACATCACGCTGATCTCCGGCGCCGTGCTGGCCACGGCCTCCCTGACGTTCGGAATCCTGATGATGCACTATGACGACAACGTCGAGGGCGCCCCTCCGGACACGCCCTGGACGCAGATCTCCGCGGACCAGGAAAAGGCCGACTTCTTCCGCACCACCACCATCGCCGCGCTGGGCGCCACCCTGCTGAGCCTGGGTGTCTCGACCTGGTTCACCCAGCTGGCCATCCCGCCGCGGAGCGCGCTGCGCAACGTCAGCGTCATGCCGCTGGCGTCTCCCTCGACGGTGGGCTTCACCGTCAGTTTCGGTTTCTGATCAATAAAGTTCGATGACCTCGAATTTCCCGAGGTTCTTCGCGGCCAGGTCCTTGCGGATGCGCTCGGCCTCGGCCGCGGTCGCGGCGCGCGCGGCGATGACGAGGTGCGAGCAGCAACCCTGGGTGCGCACCAGCCGGGAATCGATCACGTGGGCCTGGTAGCCGCCCAGCTTCAATTGATCCTGCAGCTTTTGCGCCAGCGTCAGCGAGGTCGGCGCCCAGACGCGGTCGAAGGACGACACCACCGCGAAGCGCTGCCCCTGTGCGATGGGCGCGCCGTCGGGCTGCGGCGATCCGGCCGGCAGCAACAGCTCCATGGCGGGGTCGATGGCCGTCGGTTCCACAGGGCTGCCGCCGGCGGGCGTGGCCCGCAGCACGTGAAACTCCCAACTGTGGCGGGCCGAGTCCGGATCCTCCGGGTCGTTGAGCTCGGTGAGCTTCTTCCCTGTGAAATACCCCTCCACGTGACGGGGTGAGCATTTGTCCTCGATGCACGCCGAGTCCTCGCGGGAGCAGGCGCGGCAGGCCTCCACGAAGTCCGGCGCGCCGACCGCGTGCACGAACACCACAAAGGGCGTGAAGCAGCCGTGGACCGTGTAGTCCGACGGCACGTTGGAGCCCCAGCCCACGCAGTGGGTCCAGGTCATGCGCACGACCCCGGCCGAGCCGGTCGCGGCGATGGACACGTGTTTCCCGACCCACTTCCGCACCGCTTCACCGTTGAGCTGGTCGATGATCTCCGGATCCTCGGCCAGGTTGCCCACGGCGGCCACGGGACGGATGTGCAGGGCCTGCTCGCGCACGAGGGCCGGGTTCGGAGCGCCCAGAAACGACCAGTCGATGACCGTCCCCGACGCCGGCGGGGCCACGTCGGCCGCAGGTCCGGCGACCGGGCGCGGCAGCTTCGGATCAGCCGTGCCGCCCGGCGACGGCTTGCAGGCCGGAAGGACCATCACGGCCAGGATGCAACATTCAAGAATCATAGAAACTTTCATCCCTGGTATCTCCCGGAAAAGCTGGTTGTCCGCTGCGTCAGTTATGCTAAGTTCTGCCTCATGCGCGCGATGCACCGGCTCTTCCTTTCGCTCCTGCTTTTTCAACTCGGCATTGCCGGTTGTCAAGAAAAATCCTCGCCCCCGGCCCGCAGCCTCCGGCCGCGCTCTCGTCCGAGGACACCTGGGTCGTCCAGGGCGACTTCCGCCTGCTCGACGGCTCCCTGCGCTCGGGCGGCGGCATTGCCACCGGTGTCCCATCGGCGACCGGAGACGGTTCCGGGGCCATCCCCGCCGGGGAGCGCCTGCTGGTCACCCTGCAGCTGGGCGGCCTGGTCCCAGGCACCGACCTCGAGGCGGGCTTCGAGATCGCCAACGGCCGGGGCACCTGGATGCCCGTCACCCGGCAGGTGCTGCCCGCGTCGCAGGTCCGCGGCCCCACGGGCATGATGCAGGCGGTGCTGCAGACGGGTTCGCGCTGGCCCGCGGGGGCCTTCACCCTGCAGGTCACCCTCACCGCCGGCTCGAAGAAGGGCGAGATCTTCGTCCCCTTCCAGCTGGAGAGCCCCGCACCCGCGGCCGGCGGCCAGCTCGTGAGCCTGCCCACGCACATCCGGGCCGGGGCGCCCATGACGATCCGCCTGCGCCTGACCGACACCGGACAGGCCGACGTGGCCCCGGGTACCCTCACCGCCCGCATCGACGACGGTCCCGCCGTGGCCGTGCCCATCGAACCCACGAACCCGCCGGGGGGACACGCCTCGGGCGCCATCACCGTGAACGCCCCGTCCACCCCCGGCAAGCACGCGGTCTTCTTCACCCGCAAGGGCGCCGACGGCCGCGAGGTCACCTTCGGCGAGCCCTTCGAGGTGCAGCCCGACGCCTCCGGTCCCTTCGGGCTGCGCTTCGTGACCCACGACGGAGGCCTGCGCACCCGCTGGAGCCGCCGTCAGGAAGGCTTCCTGCTCATCGAGGATCCCCACTGGCCCGAGGACGCGCCCGGCACCCTCGATGTCGTCATCGTCGCCTCCCGAGACGAGGTGCTGTACCTGCGGCGCCTGCCCCTGCCCGCCCGCCCCGACGGCCCCGTGTCATTGCCGTTCTCCGTGCCGGAGTTCTCGCCGGCGGGGAAACTGGCCTTTCGCCTGCGCTGGACCTCGGGCACGCGCCACGTCGAGCTGGAGCACTCCCTGATGGTCGAGGGCGCCGACCTGGTCCCGTCGCCCCACTTCACGATCTCCGGCCTGGAGCTGGGGCTGAACCCGGCGCTGGTGCGCCCTGGGCGCGATAGCCTGCCCTCGGGGCGGGACTGGCACTTCTCGTTTGTCGCGACGGGCTACAAGACCGGAAAGAAAATCGAGAAGGCGGGGGTCGCCATGGTGCCCGTGCCGGTGCTGGGCCTGACCTGCGCCGCGACCCTCTCGGTCGTGGGCGGCCCGGTGGTGGCCCAGAACCGTGACCTGGTGAAGATCGACCAGCCCATGCTGTACGTGCCGCCACGCCACCGCGTCACCGCGAGCTGGAAGCTGCCGCGCCTGGCCCCCGGACGCTATCTGATGCGGCTGGAGTGCGACGACGTCCACTCCTCGGGCTCGGCCCAGCTGCAGCGCCCGATCGTGATCGAATAGAGATTTTTCATGACCCACACGACCTTCTCCCCCTCGATCTGGCTCGCCGGCACCCGCATCCCGTTCGCCACGGCCTCCCTCACGGCCGCCGTGGTGGCCGTCGGCGCCGCCTTCCACCATCCCGCCTTCTCCTGGACCGCCTCCTTACTGGCGATGCTGGGCGTGCTGTTCCTGCACCTGTCGGCCAACACCTTCAACGACTGGGTCGACTGGAACGCCACCGACCGCGTCAACCTGCACGCCAGCCCGTTCAACGGCGGCAGCCGGGTCCGCCTCGAGGGCAGAATCACGCGCCGGGCGTTCTTCGTCATGGGCGTGGCCTTCATGGCCGCGGCGCTGGCCTGCGGGCTCACCCTGTTCCTCACCGGGCGCCCGAACATCCTCTGGATGGGCCTGCTGGGCGCCTTCCTGGGCGCGGCCTATTCGCTCCCGCCGTTCTCGCTGCAGGCCCGCGGCTTCGGCGAGCTGGCCATATGGCTCGCGTTCGGCCCCTTCCTGACCTGGGGCGCCGGCTACGCGATCACCGGCGGGCTCTCGTGGGGGTTCTTCCTGGTGGGCCTGCCCGCTGGCCTGCTGACCTCGGCGATCCTCTACATCAACCAGTTCCCGGACCACAACGCGGACCTGGTCGTGGGCAAGCACCACTGGGTCGTGCGCCTGGGCACGGCCCGCGCCCGCCCGTTGTATCTGGCCATGGTCGTGGGCGCTGCGCTGATCACGGTCGCCCTGGTCGCCTTCTCGATCATGCCCGTGCTCTCGCTGCTGAGCCTGATCGGCTACCTCCCGCTGATCAAGGCGGTGCAGGTCCTCTGGCGCCACCACGCCGCGCCCCGCGAGCTGGTCCCGGCCCAGCAGGCCACCATCGCCGCCCAGGCCCTCTCGCAGTTGATCCTGGCGGTCACGCTGTTCGTGTGATGGCACAAGACGGTTGTGGCAGGGTCTCATGCACGTGATGGTGGGGCCCTGGCCAGGGCTTTGGAGGGTCCGTCAAGGCGGTTTTACGGGGCGGGGAGCAGGTGGCCGGTCTCGTCGAGGAAGCCCGCGGCGATCACGTCTTTGTAGGCGAGGCAGTAGGAGTCCCATCGGACCATCGAATTGTAAACGAGAAAGCGAGGTTCCGTTTGCCCGTGCATCAAGAAAGGGTGCGCGTAATCCTTCTGCTCTCCGGAGATCTTGCGGACGATCCCATTGGTCGGGTCCCAGAAATAAATTGCTACTGCGTAGATCGGAGGCGTGACACTTCCAAAAAACGGGATCTTTTCCACGGGTCCTTCCGCGCGCACCCAGGAGACGACCGGGCTCTGAATTTCATGGATCGGCGCCGGCTCAAACTGGTGGTGGTTGACCGCCGGCATACCCAGGTCCTGCATCGTGTTCCGATCCAGTTGCACACCATCGAGGAAGCCGTCAGCGCTCTCCTCGGCATAGGTGACTGCGCCGTCCTGCGAGGCGTAGAGCCCGCTTGCCACCTGCATCCAGGGTACTTCCAGCCGCCACGTCTCCACCGGCGTCTCACCGGACACGTCCCACACGGAGAAGAAATACGGCTCCACCGCGTTGGCCGAAGCCGACAGGGACGACCCCTGAAGGGCGACGAGCCCCGGCCCCACATCACTGATGAAAAACGAGGTACTCAAGCGCGCCGTCGTGCCGTCGACCATCATCTGGATCTCGCCGGTCTCCACATGCAGCCGGTAATAATCCTGAAAGGGATGCGGTTGGGTCGTCGATAGCGTATAGCGACACATGAGCGTCAGCCAACCGGTCTCCGGCGAGTACTGGAGCAAGGCCACCGTTGCATTCAGATTCTGACTGCACGCGGGCGTGCGGAAGGGCACATCGATCGGGAGCTCCTCCACGCTCAGATCAGCGAGGTTCAGGCGATTCAACCAATAGGTGACTTTGCGAACCGTCTGGCCCTGGTCGTCCACCGCGTCCTCGGCCTTGGTAGTCAGAAAGTGCAGCACTTCCAGGGACGGATGAAGCGTGAAGCGAGCACCCTTGAGAACCTTGTCGTCGTAGGTATGCACCACCCGCAGGTCCGCGGTTTCAACATTGAGCGCCTTGATCTCGCCAAACGGTTGATCCACGTCGTAGTGATTCTCACCCCAGACGATGTACGGGTACACCGCCGAGTAAATATCGGCGCTCCTCGGGCACGGGATCTTCACCTCGTAGGGGTCCTCCCAGAAGGCGATGTCGTCTTCCACCGGCCCGGTGTCGGCGTCGTCGGCCACGTCCGGGACATCCGGGGTCACGTCCAAATCCGGGCCGACATCCGTCGCGGCATCGGCCTTCGGGGTCGAGTGCGTCGTGCACCCGAGCCACAGCGCCGCCAGAAGCATCATCAATTGGACTGCAGGCATGTGAACTCACTCCATTCCCCGAAGGGCTGCTCGTGGAACCGGTAGCCGACGATCTTCAGCGCGGTCGACGGCGTCCAGAGCGACGGCTCGGACGACGGGAACAGCCCCGCGCCCGTGAAGTCTGCCCCAGCCGGTGTAATGTCAGAAAAATAGTTCGAATAGGCATCGAGCAACAGGACCGAGCCGTCCGCAAACAGACCCACATAGCCCTTGGGGTAGATCTGAAGATCCTGCACCGGCTTGTTCATTTCATAGCTTTGGGTTTGGGTGAACCCTTTCTGGTCGTACACGTACAGGCCCAGAGCCCCCTTCTCCGACGTGACCGCCACGGCCACATGGGTGGAGGATGCGCGATGCACCGCCATGCCCAGCGTTTCGCCGAAGGTGGCCAGCAACGTCAAGGTGCCCGCTTCGTCGGAGAAGACCAGTGTGTAAACATCCCAGGTGTTTGTGTTCGGACGACGCCCGACCACCCAGGCCACGCCTTCTTCCATCCCGTATAGCCGCACCTCGGTCAGGGCAGGGACGGAGGCGACCGGCAGCAGGCCCAGGTCCTCGTAGGCGTGTCCGAGGTATTTGCCTTTTCGGAAGGAGCTCAACTTGTCCTTGTTCTGAATGGCGGCCAGAAACGTCGTACCATCCCCTTTGGCGGGGGTGCGGACCAGCAGAGCCATGATGTTCGCGGAGAGGTCGGCCATGTAGCGAACCGCCGCACCGGCGTTGTCGAGGCCCAGCAGCATCGAGCGACCGTCGCCGATCCAATGCCCCCACAGCGGTCCCGGGGCGTCATAATCCCACCACGGGATGATGCGGATCTTCTGAGGAATCCAGTTCTCGACAGAGATCAGTGTCGGTGAACAGTCACTACCCGCGGCGAAGTCCACCGGACTGGCGTGGGTCGTGGTCTTCACTTCGTCCATGTTGAAGTCGAGCGGATCCACGTGCGTCGAATACCGGGCATACCAGCGACCGTTTTTGCTGGAATCGAACTCGACATACGAGCTCAGTTGGCCGGGATTTCCGCTGACCATGGCCCAAAGATCGAAGTCGTAGAATTCAGTTTTTTTCTGGACGACCCCGTTGGCGAAGAACAGAGGGTTCGAGGAGGCGCCGCTCCAGTTGGTGATCCAGGAGCAGAACCCGTAGGCAGGAACGGAAGTGGATGGACTCCCTGCGGTATCCCGACAGTGGGCGTAGAGGGGATCCCAGGAACGGCTCTGGCGACCTTGTGAATTATCACTCCATGGTTCGCCAGCCGTCTGCTGATCATCGGGCTCGATGTACTTGCAACGTTGATCGCATTCGCCCTCATCATCATCATAATACGTTCCCTGGCAAGGACAGCCGGTGACCTTCACGTTCTCGTCGGGTACGGTGGTCCAGGCCCATCCCTGTTCGGTCGTATAGCCCGGCTTCTGAACCGATGCCTGATAATCGACGGAGAAGGCGTTGCGACAGGAACGGTAACCGGTGAGCACTCCACCGAGGTTGACAGAGCCGTCCGTATGGATTTCCTCCGTGCGAATCTCGCGGGTGGCCAACTCGGGCGATTGGAAGAATTCGACGCATTCGTCGGCCCTGTCCAGTTTCCAGTTCTGGAAAGCAGCAGGCGAGCCCCAGATGTTGTTCATTTGACCGGCATTGATCCAGTTCTCGATGGGTTGAAAACTCAGCAATTTCGTCTGATGAACCAGCGCGCACGGGTTGTACTTGCGGATGGCTCCGGGTACCTGGGACACGGTCAAGCCGTTGGCCGTCGCGTAAGCCTGAAAGCACATGGGATGAAAGATGTTCCGGCGGGAGCACTGCGGCAGATAGTACAGGTCCTCCAAGTTATTGGCCAGAAAGGATCCCTGCAGGGTGTCGCAATCCGGGTCGGCTGAGGTGCAATTTTGAACATATCGATTGCCGACTTGAAACGCGATGGAGCTGCCTTCAAAGAGAAAGTTCCCATTCAGGTCGGTCGCGAACATCGGGTCGGTGGGGGCCTCATCCAGGGTGTTCAGGACACCATCGCGGTCCATGTCCTGATCGCAGGCATCGCCCATGCCGTCGCCATCCTGATCGTCCTGTAAAAGGTTTGGTAGAAACGGGCAGTTGTCGAGCACGCTGGGAATCCCGTCACCATCTGCGTCTTCGGAGGGCGAATAAAACTCGGAGAAATCGAACTGCGCGGCCGCGGCGCCCCCATAGACGCGCTCGAAGGGCACCATGCGGATTTGATCGAGGTAATGATTGTCGGCGATGAAGAAGAGTCCGGCTGCTGTGGACACGTCCATCGAATTGTAGGTTTGTGCGGCGTCCACCGCGTCGGCCCACCCCGGTGAGTTAGCGTCCATCCAGCCAACAACCACAATGCCATGGGCGGCGCAACCGATTGCATCCTTGACGCAATACTCTGCTTCATTGGTGTACACGCTGGCCATGAACGCTCCTTTGAAAATGTCCGTGCTGCTGCAGGCCAGCCGGTCTTTCGCATTGATGACAGGCAAAAGGCCCCCAGTGTTCGACAGGACCTCCATGCTGGTAACCGTGATCGAGGGCAGCAAGTAAAAGATATTGTTAATTCTCAGTGGAATATCATAATAATAATCCAATTGAATGTAAGCAGTCGTATCATTCGCCTGATTATACCGAGAGGGAGATCTCCATTGCGGGACAACCGTATCTCCATTTAAAAAGTATTGCGTAACAACTTCGTTCACCTGTTTTCCGGCGTCGGCCCCACAACTTTTTTCTCCAATCCATGGGCTGCTTCCCGAGCTTCTGAACATCTTGGACCGCACGCCCTCTTCGGAAAAATTCACGGCCAGATTCAGGGCTGGATTGAATTCCACCAACTCGTGGTGGATACGATAGGCGATCTCGGCGTTCTGGGTGAACGCATACGCCCAACAGATGTTGCACCCCGACTGCGTATCAGTGCGTGGAACCGTGAAATCGTCCCCTGTGTCGAAGTAATCCTGCGCACCAAAATTATGCCATGAGAAATATGTGAGACTGGCGTCCGGACATGTCTGCGACCATCCGGGGGAGGGCCACATCAGAACCCCGAAGAGAAGAGAAGAGAAGAGAAGAGAGAGTTTTTTCAACATCACATTTCCGTTCGACATGCTTCCTCCTTGTGGTTGTACCACGAAAAAACCGACGGGACAATCCCCGCACGGAAAAGACCTGGAATGAACCTGCAAATATGCTTGTGTGACAAATTACAGGACATATGCGATCCAATACACAAGTCGCACGAAAAAGAAAAGCAAAAAGTGC
>PHAZ01000270.1 GCA_002841825.1 Deltaproteobacteria bacterium HGW-Deltaproteobacteria-22
ACCTCGACCGGAACCCCGTTGCTGACGTTCAGCTCCACCAAGGCGGTGCAGTCGGTCTGCTTCTCCTCCCCCGAGCTGGGCACCGGCTCCTACGCGATCTACACGGGTGGCTCCTACTCCCCCGGCGGCCAGACCGACGGCGTTTACGCCGGCGGCACCTACGCCCCGGGCACGCTGTTCCGCTCCTTCACCGTCTCGTCGGTCGTCACGAAGGTGAACATCCAGTCCGGCCCTCCGGGCGGAAAAATGATGCCCCCGCCCCCGCCATTTTTCTACTACTAGGAGCCTGTCGGGGAAATCCGACCGAGCAAATGGAATCTTCGAACTCGTGACCACCGCGGTCAGACCCCTCCTCCGGGTCCACGATCGCATCTCCAGCGTCCAACGTGACCCGCACGGCCCCGGGGGGTGACCCTCCGCGCCGGGGGCGGGTCCTCCCCGTCGGGGGCGCGCAAGCCGGCGCCGGGGGCGTGCAAGCCGGCGCCGGGGGCGTGTTCCCGGGCGCCGGAGGCGTGCTCCCGGGCGCCGGAGGCGTGTTCCCGGGCGCCGGAGTTGGCGTCCTCGGGACCCTGGACATGGCTCTGCGGGGCCGGGGGTGCGTTCTGCGGACGCAGGAACGCGTTCGCAGGAGGCTTTTTCCGACGGTCGTGGGCTCGCAGGCGGCGGCCACGGGCATCGTTTACGGATTGACGCGGGCGTTGGCGCCGATATCAGTTTGAATCCACCTTCAGTTGGAGTCCCGCAGAGAGATCAAGAGCCGGCGTGCGTGCGTTGAAGCTTGGGAGAGCGGATTATCCCGGCGTGACCTCGCCGCTACGGTTCTGGCAGCAGGTTGCCCAGCGGGTCCATGATTCCGGCGTCTATGAGATTTTTTCGGTAGTAACAGCCATTGAATCGATCTGCGTATACGATGGTGGTGTGCGCCTGGCCGTTCACAAGACAACCCAGAGCGGGGTATGGCGGTCGGATGGTGACTCGTCGCATAACATCGGAGTCACGGTTCCAGAGATAATAATGGGACACACCGGAAGGCGTAGGAGTGGAAGAGAGCATGGGTCCATCTCCTGCATTGAAAAAGACATATTCCGGATGGCCGGGTAGTCCGGGAATCGGTCTGAACTGGTTCTCCATGACGATTGGGGGACTGCCGGTCTCCCCTGTGAGGACGTTGTACCCATCGATTCTCATGTACCAATCACCGTTGCGTTGCTCCCGCATGGTGTAGTACTGCCAGCCGTCTTCGGAGACGACGAGCCCGAGCCCTGCCAGTTCGTCCGACGCGAAGGACCAGAGCAATTCTCCGGTTCTCCAGTTCCAGACGCGGATCTCCTTGTGGTTGGTGTTTTGCCAGGCCAGCAGGATGGAAACAAAATCTCCGCCAGCGTCCTGGAACAACGGGTTGTTCGAGGTCTGAATCATGTTTGGCGCTTCTAAACTGCCGCGGAGAAGGACCGTCTTCGTTCCGGTGTTCAGATTGATTTTGTAAAGGTCCAGGGTATCGCCGGAACACAGGAGCACGGCTTCGCCCTCATCGTCGGCCATCTTCCATACGCCCATGACGGATCGTCCGGTGCCGCTGTACAAATCATAGTTCAGGCAGTCCTCCGAGAGCAGCTCGAGGCCCGGATCCCATTCGGTGGTCACGCCGGTCACCACGTCGGTGACGGAGAAGATCCATGGGCCATATTCCCCATCGACCCGTGGATCCGTCAGGCTCCTGATTGATCGCACTGGGATGTATCTTTTCTCCGTGCTGGAATTGATGTACCCGAACCCGCCGTATCCGGTCTTGTCCAGATCGGGCAACTGTTCCTCGATCCCGGTTTCGAGGTTGGAGCGGAACTGAGCATCATATGCAACTCGATAGCCGTCGATCTCCTCTAGTTGAAAAAGGCTGCTATACATCCACGGATGCTGCACCGCCACCAGTTTCCGATTGCACATGATCAGGTGCTCGTCCGGGTCGTTGGGGACCTCCGTGGCGTCGGGCACGTCCTGCGCATCGATGTCCGCGACATCGGCGTCCTCGAGGTCCGGCGGGACATCGGGGACATCCCAGGTGAGATCGGGCAGGACGTCCCGGTCTCCCGAGGCGTCCGCGTCACCGAGGACATCGTGCACGGTCCGTTGCGGCGAATCACAGGCAAAGAGGCTTCCGGAAAACAGCAACAGAAGAAGACACCTCATGGCGTCACCTTCCTCACCAGGTCTCTGGGCGCCCAGCGCCGGGCGAGCTCGTCGTAGGAATAGACCAGCTTGTCCTGGCCGATCAACGTGGGTCCAGCCCCGGCTGAAACCTGGTAGTCGGCGAGGTTGCCGCTGCCCAGGCCGGTCTTCGGATAGACCCGCAACGATCCCAGGGAGGCGAACAGTCTCCAACTCAGGGGACGCCGGGTCGACATGGCTTAGCTCCTTTCCCGGGGTGAAAAATCAACTGAGATCTTTGTAGTGGGAGAAAGTGGAAAAGTCAAAGGCTATTTAAATAGCGACCCAGCAACGAACTGCAAGGAGACACGGTCAACTTGATTGTTCTCTTCGGCTACGCTGGAGAGCGATTGTAAGTTGAGTGCTTGTGGACAGGATGACTGCCGTGGTTCCTGCGGCGATGAAGGCGACCGCGGATGGATCAAGAGCCGGGCGGCGTGCGTTGAAGTTGGGATGTGTTGGAGGCGCCGCCGGTCACGTCGTGGGACCCGGCGGCAGTGGAAGAGATCGGGCGGGGATATGGAAAGGAAATACCGGCGGAGTTACTCCACGGACGGCGTTTCCGGCTCTTCGGGTTTGTTCGGGTTGGGGCTCGAGATGCCCAGGTGGATGCGCAGGCGCTTGCTCGGGATGGCCACGCGGGCCGTCTGGGCCCACTCCTGGTACCAGGCCCACATCCGGGCGACGGCCTCGTCCATCAGGGCCAGTTGTTCGGAGCCGGTCGCGGCCGTACCTGCGTCGGGCATGCTGCGGGCGCGGGAAAGCAGGGCCCGGACGCCGGCGACCGAGTCGGCGGTGATGCCGCGCTTGGCGAGGAGGGCCACGGCGCCCTTGCTGCTGTCGTCGGTGCGGGCGGACAGGGCGTCGTAGCGGGTCACGAAGGTGCCCACCGAGACGAGGACCTCGGGGCCGCTCATCTTGGTGAGGTTCTCGAACAGTTCGGCGTGGACGGCCGGGAACCGGTGCTTCAGGCAGGCCTCGGCGACGTCGAACTGGGAGTTCTCCCAACGGTCGAGATCGCCGAGCAGTTCGTTGAACTGGTTCTTGGTGGAGGCGCTCTGGATGGTCTTCAGCGATCGACCCATGGCGGTCTCGAAGTGGGTCCAGCCCTCCTCGTATTCGACCGCGTCGAGGCCGCGCGGGGCCAGAAGCAGCTGGATCGCCGGGAGCTGCATGCCCCGGAGCATGATCGCCATCTTCGAGATCTTTTCCTGGTTCGAGTACTTCGCCATCGCTTCCTCCGAAGGGTGCCCTGCAAGGGGCGTATTCAGTTGTGTGGACCGGGTTGCCGTGAAGGCGCTTCGGATTTACGAATTCGTTTGGCGTTTGTCAAGAGGAAAAATGAAGAAAAAATGAACGGAGGATCGCAGGCCGGCTACACCTGCTGCATGGCCTTGAGCTCGGAGTCCGTCTGGCGCAGGCGCAGGGCCAGCGCGAGGGCCAGGCGTTCGAAGACCATGGCGCTGACCTCCGGGTTTTCGGCGGCGAGCCGGTCGAACTGCTCGCGCTCGATGACGAACAGGGAGGTGTCGGTCTGGGCCGCGGCGTTGGCAGAGCGGACGCCGTGATCGAGGAACGACATGTCGCCGAAGAAGTCACCGCTCCCGAAGGTGGCCAGGTGGTAGGAGATGCCACCCGACAGCGGCAGGAAGACCTTCACCACGCCCGAGCGGATCAGGAAGATCTCGCCGCCCGGATCCTTGCGGGTGAAGATGGTCTCACCGGCCTTGAACTCCTTCTCGGTGACGAACAGCCGCAGTTTCTCGATCTTTCCGGCGTCGATGCCCGAGAGCAGCTCGATCTCGCCCAGATCGAACGTGCGGTCCGCCTCGCAGGCCTCGTCGGGGCAGACGCGCGCCAGCAGTTGGTCCTCGGCCCACTCCAGGGCCGAGTCGTGGTTGTCGAAGAACCGCACGTTGCGCAGCTCGGCCGATAGGCCCAGTTCGGTGAAGTAGCCCTTGACGTCCTTGCCCGTGGGCAGGTGCGCCGGGATCGACGAGAAGATGAGATAGCCGTCCTTCTCGGCCAGCCGCGCCTCGACCTGCCGGAGCATGTTCACGGCGGTGTAGTCGATGGACAGGATCCGGCGCATGTCGAGCACGATGTACCGGGCGCCGGGCAGGTGCGGGTCCAGCTCCTTGAGCAGTTGGTCGGTGGTGCCGAAGAACAACTGCCCCTGCAGCTCGAACACGACGATCTCCGCGCCGTTGGTCTCCAGGGCCTCGCGCAGGTGCTTGAGGCGCTTCATCTTCGAGGAGATCTGGGCGCCGGTGGCGCGGCGCCGCACGACCGAGCCGCGGATCTGGTCGCGCAGAAACAGCACGATGGCCAGGGCGATGCCCACGCCCGAGGCGGCCAGCAGGCTCAGCGTCAGGGCCGAGACGATCACGGCCAGGATCACGAAGAAGTCGAAGGCGGTGGTCCACGAGCGCAGCATCTTCAGGCTCTTGGTGTCCACCATGCGCACGCCCACCACCATCAGGATGCCGGCCAGCGCCGAGATCGCGATCGGCGGCTACACCATGCTGATCTACGCGCGCCAGGAGTGACCATGGGCGAACCGAGCCTCGACGCATTGCCCGTTCTGGGGGACGCGCTCCTGGGGCTGCGGCAGCCGAGCGACGACGACATCCCTGCTTTGGTGGAGGCGTGCAACGATCCGCTCTCGGCACGCTTCACCCGGCTCCCGGTGCCGTACACCGCCGCCGACGCCGAGCACTATGTGCGCAGCTCGGCCGAGGGTTGGCGCGACCAGACCGGTGCGCTGTTCGTGATCACCCTGGACGAGAGGTTGGCCGGCACCTGCTCGCTGCGCATCGACGCCGAGAACCCCACCGAGGCCGAAGTGGGCTACCTGGTCGCGCCGTGGGCGCGCAACCGTGGAGTCGCCCGCGCCGCCGTCGAACTGATCACCGAGTGGGGCCTGCATAGCTGGGGGCT
>PHAZ01000271.1 GCA_002841825.1 Deltaproteobacteria bacterium HGW-Deltaproteobacteria-22
GTGAGCGAAAGCTCGCCCCCATCGAGGACAAGCCCGTCGCCTGCCCCGCCGGCCAGGAATACAACGCCAACTCCAAGCGCTGCCAGCCCAAGGCTCCGGCCTGCGAGCGCGGCCGCGTCCGCAGCGGCAACGCCTGTGTGTGCCCTCCGGGCCAGATCGACAGGAATGGCGCCTGCATCGTTCCCCCGAAGCCGATTGACTGCCCCGAAGGCAAGGTCAAGCAGGGCAACCTCTGCGTCTGCAAGCCGGGCACAGTGGAAAAGGGCGGCAAGTGCATGGTCCCCGAGCCGACCCCTGGCATGAAGCCCCCCGTGCGCCCGCCCCGCGGCGGCCGGTAGTCTGAGCCCCCGCCAGAGCTTCACCTGATCCCCCTGTAAACTCTCCCTTCAATCGAAAAAAACCTTGTAACCGACCTTCCGTCCGGGACTCGGAGTCCTTCCTCTTGGTCCACGGCTAGCGACGCGGCGTGCCGCAACCGGCGGTTCGGCCCCCCCTCTGGGTCCATTTCGCTGACTAGTCTTTTACTTCGTGGTGAGCCACTTCTGGAAGGAATCGAAGGCGTATGGGCGGGAAAGGAAATTCTTCACCATATCATCGGCATCGACGCTACCGCCCGGGGCCAATATCAACTGGCGATAACTCAAGGCGGTATCCACGTCCATCAATCCCTTTTCCTGGAATTGATTAAATAAATCTTTTACAATTACCAGCGACCACATATAGGTGTAGTACATGGAACTATAACTGTCCAGATGCCCGAAACTGGCGTACTCGAGGGAGCCCTTCACCAGCGGATAGGGACTGTATTTCTTCTGCATTTCTCCCAGCAGTTTCTGAAGGTCCAGTCCCTCGGGCGCCGTCGCATGGAACATGAAGGACAGGGCGGCATAGAACATCTGCCGCATGACATGCACGCCCTTGCCGAACTCGGCCGACGCATTGAGTTTCTTCACCAGCTCTTCGGGAATGGGCATGTTGGTCTTCGGATGGACGGCGAACCGCGCCAGCACCGGGTAGCTGCGGGCCCACTCCTCATACAACTGCGACGGGACCTCGGCGAAATCCCACTCGCAGTTGATGCCCCCCTGGGTGACCCAGCGATGATTGCTGGCGAACAGGTGGTGGATCATGTGTCCAAACTCGTGGAAGAAGGTGACCACGTCATTGTATTCCATGTAGGCGTTCTCGCCGGACGGGAAGTTCGTCACGAGCGCGGCCGACGGCATCTGCACGTCCTTGACGCCGGTATAGATCGGGAAAACGGCCGCGTGCCCGTACTTGTTCGCGCGCGGATGCAGATCCAGGTACATGCGGGCGAACACCTTGCCGTTTTCGACCACGTCGTACACTTCGACGCCATCGAACCAGGCCTTGGCGCCGATGACGCGCTTGAACTGGATGTTGAACAGATCCTCGGTCATCTTGAGCAGGCCCTGCTTGACCTTGTTGACCTCGAAGTATTCGCGCACGACCTTGGAGTCCACGCCGAACTTCTCTTCCTGGATCTTCTTCACGTAGAAGAAGCGGTCCCACACCTCGACGGTCTTGGCGCCCTTGACGTCCTTCTTCTTGGCCACCAGGATTTCCTTGAGGTCCTCCTGCATGCGGGGACGGGCCAGCGCTGCCACCTTGTCGATGAAATCGGCGATGGTCTTGCGGTCCTTGGCCATCTTGTCCGCCGCGGTGTAGGAAGCCCAGTCGGCGTAGCCCAGCAGCACGGCGTAGTTGTGGCGCGTGGTCAGCAGTTTCAGGAGCACCTCGTCGTTCTTGTCCTTGGCGCGGGACAGGTACGCCTGGTAAATCTTCTGACGGGTCTTCTCGCTCTTGGCATAATTCACGACGGGAAAAAAGTCAGGGTTGTCGGTGCTGATCCTGATGATTCCCTTTTCGTTGGCCGGATGGGACTTGAGGAAGTCATCGGGCATCCCGGCCAGCTCATTCTTGGTGAACTCCACCTCCAGGCGGCTCTCCCGGATGTTCTTGGCGAACTCCTGGCCGAGCTTCACCGCGTCTTCCTGCAGTTGCTTCAATTTCGCCCGCGCGGCGTCATCCTTGTCCACGCCCGCCAGACGGTACTCGCGCAGCAGGTTGTCGCGGAACCGCAGGGTGAGCTTGTCCGCTGCAGGGATGCCGGCCACGGCGTTGATCGCCTGGAACAGTTCCCGATCCAGCTTCAACTCCGAAAAAACCTTCTTGGCCTCCACTTCACATTTCTCGGCGGCGGCGCGCACACCCGCGTCCGGGTGCACTTCCTTCATGAGATCAGTCATCGGGATGACGCGGTCCAGCGCCAGCCGGAGCCTGGCGTAGGGCACCAGCGTGTTTTCAACCGTGCGTTCCTTGGCGACCTTCACGATCTCACCGCGGATGGTCTTGACCAGCTCGAGGTTCTTGCTGCAGTCCTCGGCTGCGGCCTCGGCGGTGGCCCACAAAGTCGGCTCAAGGACAATCTTCGGCGCGGCCACGACCTCAACCTTCGAAGGATCCGTCTTGGCCAGGGGCTCCTTCTTGGGCGCCTCCGTCGGAACGGTCCCCAGTTTTTTTTCGGGCTCGGTGCAACCGACCAGCCCCAGCGCGAACATCACCAGCCAAACAAGCATGAAGCGTTTCATTTCGATTTTGACTCCTTGTGTTTCGAGATACCGGTTCCTTCCATCGAAGCAAAGAAAAAGTCTCACGTTCACGGTTCCCGCGCGGACAATTCGTAATCGACGATCTTCGAGACATTGTAAAGCGTCTTGCCGTCCAGGTAGCTGCGGCCGCCGATCAGGAAGGTGAGATCCTTGTCCTGCAGGTGCAGATCGCTCATGAGCTCGGACACCTCCTTGCGGATTTCCCCCAGCGGAATCGACTTCATCTGCTCACGTAGCTTGGCCGGGTCAAGACCAACCTCCTTGATGTACTCGTCGAACTTGTTGTTGGCCGCCACGCGCCAGATGGCTTCCTTCTGGAGCAGCATCACGAAGTGATACATGCCCTCCTGCTTGAACGTCCACTGGATGGAATTGGCGATGTCGGCGGCCTCGGCCTCGAGTCCCTGTTCCGGCCCCCAGTGGAACATGAACCACACGGCGATCTGCGACGAGAAGCGATCAAGCTTCTTGAACTCGCTGTTCAACTGCTTCAGGCGGGCCACCCCCATGTGGGTGAACGGCGCGAACACCACGACTTCAACCTTCGGATTCTCGGCCCCCCAGCGGTGCAGCGGGTACTTCTCCCGGTGGGAGATGACCTTCTTCACCTTCTCGAGTTGGTCCGCCGAGAGGATCACCGAGTGTTTCTCGACCTGCTCCATCCCGATGCGCTGGGAAACGGTCAGGTTCTTGGTGGGCGGCTGGACCGGTTCAGCGCCGTCGGGCTCGCTCACCGCGCCGGGCTGCTCCTCCGGAGGCACCGCGCGTCCCGGCCGACGCTCCGGCCGCTCACGCACGGTCTTGGGCTTGGCCGATTGTCCCTCATCCTTCTTGGCGAGGACATAGCCACCGATGGCCAGCAACAACAGGGCGACGAAAATGATCATCGCCGGTGCGGCGGAAGCAGCCGGGGCCGGTGCACCCTGCGGTGTCCGTCGCGGGGCATTGCGGCCGACCGGCGGGACCATGTCGACCTCGACCTCGAGATCTTCATAGCCAAAGGATTCGGGCGCTGAGACACCGCTGGTCTCACGGTGATGCTCCTCCTCCCGGCGGCGCGTCTCCTTGTCGCGGGCCTTACGCTGCTTCTTCTCACCGCGAACGACCTCGGCCTGGGCGGCATCGGCCTCCTGCGCGTCGGCGGCCGACATGCCGCGACCATCATCCCCGACTGGGAACGGATGCGCCGGCGTCAGGTTCTCCTTTTCGTTGTCCCAGGGCGCCACGACATCATGGGTTCTCTCCCATGGCGGCGCCTCGGCCGAGTAGCTGGGGGCCGGCATGGCGGACGCGCCCTCCGTGGGCCGAAACAGGCGGCCGCAGTGATCGCACTCGGCGACGATCGTTCCTGGAATGATTTCCGTATCCTGATGACAGTTCGTACATTTCACAACCACAAGACCACTGGACATGACACCCTCCTAAAACTCTCCCACCGGCTGCACCATCGACAGTCCTTCCAGCTCTGGGTAACTCAACACGACGGCGTCAGGAACGGCGCCACCGATCAACTTGCGAAGATACCGCCGCGTCTCGACGGAACTGACCAGCACCAGACGCCCGCCGGGCTGGCTCCTTGCGGCCAGCTCGCGTGCGCGCTCCTGCATCTGTTCGACGGTCTCCGGATCCAGGTGCAGCCACGTTCCCGTCTCGGTGCGCGTGATGCCCATGCGCAGATCCTCTTCCACCGTGCCGGAGACCAGGAACACAGGAAGCACCCCGGTCGCGCACAACTCGCCGGCCAGCTCCCGGCGCAGATCCAGACGCACATTCTCGGCGAGCACGCCGGGGTCCGGATCCCGCAGCACGTTCCGCGACAGGCTCAGCAGGATCTTGCCCAGCGGACGGATGCTCACCTGCTCCTCGAGCAGCCGGGTCAGCACCTCGGTGAGCAACCCCAGCGACACCGGGTGCGGCATGCATTCCTCCACCAGGGCGGGACTCGTGCGCCGAAGGGCGCGCACCAGGTTCTGGGCCAGATCCATCGTCATCAACTCATGGAGCCGCTTGGGCAGCTCGAGCCGCAGATGCTCCACGGGCATCTCCCAGGCGTCCACCGCACCGACGTTCCGTGCGGCCTCGTCTTGGGCGTCCACCCAGCGGCGGGCGTCGGCCATCGTCCAGTCGACGGGATCGCCGGGGGCGTCGTCGGTCACGGCGCCAGGCACCATCACTGCGTCGGACAACAGCCGCCCGTTTCCGACAGGCAACCGCCCGTTTCCGACGGGCAGACGCCCGTGGCCGGCCGGGAGCTCCCAGATGCGAATGAGGTATCCCTCCGGCGGCAGCGTCGCGTTGACCGTGACGGTCACCGGAGGCGGCATCACGCCGCTCTTCCACCACGACTCCGAGCGCAGGCGCGCCAGCTCCTCACGCAACCGCCTTCCCACGGAGCCGGACGGATCTGCCATCGCCTGCAGGTCCGTCCCCAGTTCGATCCACAGGGGCACCTGGGCGCCCCAGGACTCGGGCTCGGAGCCGCGTCCCCCTGCG
>PHAZ01000272.1 GCA_002841825.1 Deltaproteobacteria bacterium HGW-Deltaproteobacteria-22
TGTACTCCTGGGCCTTGAGCCCGGAGTTGGCGCGGAACTGGTCCGCCGCGTCCCACAGGCGTTTCTCCAGCGTGGCCGTCGCGGCGTCTTTCTCCGAGGATGCGATCCACTGCATGCGTCTATCCATCCTTGTCGTTCTTTCGCCAGGCGTTCGTGGGCGAAAGCCATGAAAATTAGAAGCACCAAGGGCCCGCGATGTCAACGGCAAAGAAGGCGATGCTCGAGCGCCACCATGTCGATTTGCCATGAAACCTTACGAACTGAGCGCTGGGTCAGTTTAGACAAGGCTGCTCATGGTCCCCTCCAAGTCCATGCGAGCGGGTCCCAGGTTGCGCTGAGATCGCCCGCGAGCACAGGGTCGAGGAAGCCCTGGACCGCCTTCGTGACATCGGCGAGCGTGGGCCAGGCGAGTTGGTCTTCGCGAGCCATCGCCGTGTATGGGGACTCCCACGAAGGTGGCGGTGGGGGAACCGACACCGGCAGCGGGTGGGTTTTGCGGAACGCGAAGGTCTGCTCGAGTGCTGCTCGCAGATGCTCGGCATCGATCGCTTCCGCCGTCGCGAGCAATGCCAGGTCGGGAAGATCCTTCACCCGCGAATTCGGGCGCGAGCGGGGCATCGTGAAAGCGTGCAATTTCTCGGCGATGTGGGTCGCAACCGGGTAAAGCCGCAGCGTGGGCGGTGGGATGCCGGCGAACGCCAGCACGTCCTCGGCCACCACGACCTCGGGCTCACCGTGGATCGGATCGCCGAACGCGACATCGACGCCGAAGGGCTGGCCATACACCTTTCCGGCGAGCCTGCACTCGGCATGGAACCGGAGCCCATCATACTGCATCCCGTCTGTCAGGATCTCGGGGTGATCATCGTCGGGGCCGACCTCGAAGGTCATGAAGTCGCCGAGGTTGCGCCGTCCGGCCTCCTGGAGCCTGGCCAGAAGATCGGCGGGCGAGCCCATCAGCCTCAGGTCGATGTCCTTCGTGGTGCGCGCCCGCTCGAGACGAAGCTCCAACACGAGGCCGCCCTTGAGCATGGCGGCTTCGCCAAGCACGTCCATGATGCGTGCGAGAAAGCGATCGAACACGAGGAGCTGGCGCCTGCGGGCGAACTCGCCGCCGGTCTTCGTTGCGGAGCGAAGGCGCTGCTCGAGCGCTTGCTTGAAGGGTTCGGGGGAGGAGAAGGTGCGAGTCTTCATGTGCCGAGTCCACCGAAGGGGCGCAGGGCCTCTTCCACGTCACCGAGCTCGGCTCTTGCGACGATTCCCCTGCGGATGGCCTGCTGGGCTGCCTGGCGCAGCAGATCGGGCGCCATGGATTCACGCGCGCAGTCGTTCAGGGTGCGCCGAGGATTGGTGGTCGGAGCCGCGCCGAACCAGGCGCGATCCTCTGGCGGCACGTCGGCGTGGTGGAGCACGACCCCGGCCGGGATCCTGAACCGACGACGTCGCCAGGCTTGTGGCAGCGTCAAATGCACGTTCGCCGGCAGCGCATCCGAGAGTCCATGAAGGGCCAGCGCGGTCTGGTGTGAGACCACGCCAGCCCGGTCCGACCAGAGCCAGGCGGTGATCAGATCCTCGTGCTCACCCGCGGGGAAGTGGACAAGCCGGTAGATGCCCCGGCGCGTGCGGACCACCCGCCCGGCTCGAATGTGCTTCAGCAGAAGTTGGGTCGAGTAGCCGGCCTCTGCCGCTTGCCTGGTTGTGAAGTAGCCCTCCTGGGCGCTCGCGGTCTCGAACAGCAGGTCCCAGTCCGGCTTTGGGGGGCGACAGTCCATGCGCGAATAGTAACTCAGGGTTACGTTTTGTGCAAGTCCTTGTGATTCCAGTCCTTGTGATTCCAGGCGGGGTTGGCGCGGAACTGGTCCGTACGCCCCGCAATGACTGGCTCTTCCCTACTTCCGGCGCAGGTGGGCGAAAGCCACTGAAATTAGAAGCACCAAGGCCCCCCGATGTCAACGGTGAAAATGGCGGTGAGACATTAATCCCCTGGCGTATAAAGGCGGGTTGCGTTCTGGCCGCCTTGGAGGCAGCATGGGCAATGGGTCCATCTTTCCGGAGCTGAACAATTGAAAACACACTTCCTCCCCTGTGCATTGTTCCTTCTGGTCGTCGGTTCCGCGGGGTGCAGAAAATCAGCCGATTCTGGTCCCGTGGAGTGGCCGGGGACCACCTTGCCCTGTGACGATGACGATGACTGCGTCAAGGTCCCGACGTTCTCAGGCGGCTGTGGCCAAGCTTATGGTTACCTCGAAGCCATTCATCGCTGGGAAGTGGAGACCTACAAGAAAATGTACTGGGAGTACATGATCCGTAGTTCACCCTCTACACACATGACCAGCCTGTCCACCGACAAGACCTGTGGGTGGAACGTGATGGCTCGCTGTCGGGATCGCCGTTGCAAGTTGGTCGATGAAAAAGGCGACGTCCCGAAGGAAGAGCTCAAGCACATCCACTTGAGTCAGTATGCACCACCCGAGTACCGCCAATATACCCATGTTAGCCTGCATGAGTGCACCCAGGATAACGAATGCGTCAAGGTTCGCAGCGATCGCTGCCGGGAACGATACGACGCCGTCAATCGCAAGTATGAGAAAGTATTCCGCGAACTGCAGTACAAGGACATCCTGCCCATCGACTGTCTGCAGATCGTGCCGGATCCGACGTCGGCCCCGGAGGTGATCCCGGTGTGCCACCAGGGGCAGTGTCAGTTGACCGGCGGCGCCGGCAAGTAGCACACTCCCCTCGCCACCGAAACGACCCAAAAAAGGGGCATTCCGTGAAAGTCTTCACGTGAAGGTTGGGTGAACGTTCACGGAAACTGCCCCAAATGGGGGCTTTTCAGTACGAACGAATCGGAGAAAGTGAGTGACCGGATGGGTTAAAAAAGCGCAATCATATCAAGCGGAATCGCCAAACTCCAAGCACTGAAAGGATTTTGCGCTAAAGTCCTTATAATTGATGATATTCATTCCATCTTGTAGTTCGGGGCTTCCTTCGTGATGATGACGTCGTGGACGTGGGACTCGCGCAGACCGGCGGGGGAGATGCGGACGAACTGGGCGTTGGTGCGCAGGGCCTCGAGGGTGGCGGCGCCGAGGTAGCCCATGCCGGCGCGGACGCCGCCCACGAGCTGGATCAGGGTGGCCGCGACCGGGCCCTTGAAGGGGACGCGGCCCTCGATGCCCTCGGGGACGAGCTTGGAGGGGGCCGAGTTGGAGTCCTGGAAGTAGCGGTCGGCCGAGCCCTGCCGCATGGCACCGAGGGAACCCATGCCGCGGTAGAGCTTGTAGGAGCGGCCCTGGTAGAGGACGATCTCGCCCGGGGTCTCGGCGGTGCCCGCGAACATCGAGCCCATCATCACGCAGGAGGCGCCCGCGGCCAGGGCCTTGACCACGTCGCCGGAGAACTTGATGCCGCCGTCGGCGATGGCGGGCACGTTGTGTCTGGCCGTCTCCTTGACCACGTCGAGGACCGCCGACAACTGGGGCACGCCCACGCCAGCGACCATGCGGGTGGTGCAGATCGAGCCCGGACCGATGCCGACCTTGACGCCGTCGGCGCCGCACTCGATGAGATATTTGGCGGCCTCGCCGGTGGCGATGTTGCCTGCGACGACCTCGAGGGCCGGGAACTCGCCCTTGACCCACTTCACCATGCGGCCCACGCCGGCGGTGTGCCCGTGGGCGGTGTCCACGACGACGACATCCACACCCGCGTCCACGAGGGCGCGCACCCGGCGCTGCTCGTTCTCGCCGATGCCCACGGCCGCGCCCACGAGCAGACGCCCGCGGGAGTCCTTGGCCGCGTGGGGATACAGCGCGGCCTTCTCGATGTCCTTGAGGGTGATCAGGCCCGCCAGCGTGCCGTCGTCGTTGAGGAGGATCAACTTCTCGATGCGCTTGTCGTGCAGCTGGTCGGCGGCCTCGGTCATGGAGACGCCGGCGCGGGCGGTGACCAGGCGGGTGGTCATCAGTTCGGTGATGGGCCGCGCAGGGTTGGTCTCGAAGCGCACGTCGCGGATGGTGAGGATGCCCACGGGCTTGTGGTGGTCGTCGACGATGGGCAGGCCGCCGATGGAGTACTTGTCCATGGCTGCGCGCGCGTCGCGGACCACGGCGTCGGGGGACAGGGTCACCGGGGACGAGATGATCCAGGTCTCGGCGCGCTTGACGCGCTTGACGTGGTCGGCCTGCTCCTCGATGGTGAGGTTCTTGTGGATGATGCCCAGGCCGCCCTCGCGGGCCATGGCCATGGCCATGTCGGACTCGGTCACGGTGTCCATGGCCGCCGAGACGAACGGGATGCTCAACTTGATGTTGCGCGAGAACCGCGTGTTCACCTGGGTGCCCACGGGCAGGACCTCGGAGTAGCCGGGGACCAGCAGGACGTCGTCGAAGGTGAGGGCCATCGGGAACGGGTGGTCTTCCATGGTTCAGTTTCCTTTCGTCGGGGTTTGGGCGGCCAGCATGGCGGCCTTGCACGACTCGTCGTGCTTCTTGTACCAGGCGCGCGTCTTCTGGCTCATCAGCGACAGCACGCCGGGCACGTCCCTGGCCAGCGCCCACAGGCCGCGACGGGCCGCGCGGGCGGCCAGCTCGGCCGTGCAGTAGGCGGCACGGTCGTCGTGGGGATACTTGGTGAACGCCATGGCCATGCCGTCCTCGAGCATCTTTTTGTTCACGTCGACGGTGCCGTCCCACAGGGTGGCCAGCAGGCGCCGGTAGCGGTCCTGCTCGCAGATCGACGAGCCGCGCACGGTCTTGCAGGTCAGCGTGATGGACTTGCCGTCGAGGAGCTTCTTCAGGTGCAGGTACGACGCGTGTCCGTGGGCCTCGTCGTCGGACTTGCACGAGGCGCTCTGTTTGCCGCGGGCGGTGCGGCGGCGCTCCTTGTGGCACTCCGGGGCGTTGATGCCGGCCAGGCGCAGCTTGAACGTGCGCGGCGCCGTCTCCTTCGTCTCGACGGTGACGGTGTCGGCGTCGACGATGTGCACGACGGTCACGGGCAGGCGCGTGCCCGGCGCGATGACCAGATCGTTCTTCCCGGCCGGACGCAGGTCGCCGGCGAGCTTGGCGGGCGGCTCGGCGGGCGCTTCCCAGTCCTCGCCGGGGTTATCCTCC
>PHAZ01000273.1 GCA_002841825.1 Deltaproteobacteria bacterium HGW-Deltaproteobacteria-22
CGACAACCTGGCCAGCCCGTCGAGGTGCAGGCCCTCCAGATGCGTCAGCCCCGCCAGCGCGTCCAGGTTCTCGGCCGGGACCTGCGTCTGCCCCAGGCTCAACTCGCGCAGGCCGGTCATCGAGGCCAGCGCAGAGAGGTCCGCGAACGCGGTGCCAGACAGCAGCAGGCTCTCGAGCCGGGCCAGGGATCCGAGGAACGTGAAGTCCCGCACCTTCGGACACCGGGACAGGTCCAGCATCCGCAACTCGGTCAGGGCGGCCAGGGGGGCACCGTCGATGAACGGGACCTCGAACAGCACCAGGTGCGTCAGGCGCGTCAGGACCCGCAGGGGGGCCAGATCCGTGAGCCCGGTGCGCCCCAGACGCAGCTCGACGAGCTCCCTGGCCTGCCCGAGGAACGCCAGATCGGTGATCGCGAGATGGGACAACTCGAGGCGGCGAATCTGGGGGAAGAGTCGCAGGGTGGCCAGATCCGCGGGCGTGGCGCCGGGCTCGAACACGAGGAGTCGGTCCGGATTCTCGCGCAACCGGGAGACGATCTCCGCCGACAGGGATTTCACCCTGCAGCGGCGGGCATCACAGCCGATGAGCTCGGGGGGATGGGAGGGACCGCCGAGGACGAGCTGGCCGTGCACTGCGGATCCGGGAGGATCCTCCGTCACGCCGGACGGCGTGGCAACCGGAGGCAAAAAGGGCGCGAACGGCGCCGGACGGTCACCGCCCGAGCAGGCGGCCATTGACGACAAGAGGAGCAGGAAGAGGCTATTTTTCATGGTAGTTTTCTGTTGCAGGGAGATTCCTTCAGAACGGTTCATCTTTTTATTTTCAAAGAATTCATCTCCAAAATTGTTTGGAATTTTCATAATGGTTCTTTTTCATCGAGTTACTCCATCCCTGCTGGGCATTACCAGGGTTTCTAGCACGCATCCGGGGCATTGAAAATACGCGAGGTCAAAAGGTTTTTCCAAGTTCTTTTCAGGAAAAGCGTTGACAATGCGATTCTTTTCATTAAATGAGAGAAGTGGCTGCGCCCGGAACCCCGGGAGTCACAGACTGCGGTTTTCAAACCGCGTCCCCGCGGCCAAGATGAGGATCCTCAGTGAAACAGTCTCATAAAACTATTTTGGTATGGGTCATCCTGATTACTTTGTTCGTGATGCTGTTCAAGATGTACAACACGAGCGAAGAGACCGTTCAGGAGATCAAGTTTTCCACCTTCGTCCGTGACGTCGAAAACGGCGTGCGCTTCGAGGACGTCAAGATCGTGGGCAACCGCGTGAAGGGGAAGTACCAGGACGGCGCACGGAAGTTCAAGACCTACGGGCTCGTGAGCCCCGAGCTGCTCGAGAAGATGGACCAGGAGCAGGTTGAATACGCCATCGACAAGGAAGAGGAGAGCATGTGGCCCTCCCTGCTGATCTCGTGGCTGCCGATGCTGCTGTTGTTCGTCCTGTTCTTTGTGTTCCTGCGGCAACTGCAGGGCGGCGCCGGCAAGGCCATGTCCTTCGGCAAGGCCCGCGCGCGGCTCAACGGCGAGGGCGACAAGAAGGTCACCTTCGACGACGTCGCCGGCGTCGAGGAGGCCAAGGAGGAGGTCTCCGAGATCGTCGACTTCCTCAAGGATCCCCGGAAGTTCACGCGGCTGGGCGGCGAGATTCCCCGCGGCGTGCTCCTGGTGGGCTCCCCGGGAACGGGCAAGACGCTGCTGGCGCGCGCCATCGCGGGCGAGGCCGGCGTGCCATTCTACTCGATCTCCGGCTCGGACTTCGTCGAGATGTTCGTCGGCGTGGGCGCCTCCCGCGTGCGTGACCTGTTCGAGCAGGGCCGCAAGAGCGCGCCCTGCATCATCTTCATCGACGAGATCGACGCCGTCGGCCGCCACCGCGGTGCAGGCCTCGGTGGTGGACACGACGAGCGCGAGCAGACCCTCAACCAGCTGCTCGTGGAGATGGACGGCTTCGACGGCAAGGAGGGCATCATCCTCATCGCCGCGACGAACCGCCCCGACGTGCTCGATCCCGCGCTGCTCCGTCCGGGCCGCTTCGACCGCCGCGTGGTGGTGAACCTGCCCGACGTGCGGGGTCGCGAGGCCATCCTCCAGGTGCACGTGACCAACCGCGGAGTGCCCCTGAACGACGACGTCAAGCTCCAGATCCTCGCCAAGGGCACCCCCGGCTTCTCCGGCGCGGATCTGGCGAACCTGGTCAACGAGGCCGCCCTGATCGCGGCGCGCACGAGCCAGGACAACGTCACCCACGACAACTTCGAGATGGCCAAGGACAAGATCCTGATGGGCGCCGAGCGCCGCTCCATGGTCATCAACGACAAGGAAAAGAAGATCACCGCCTACCACGAAGCCGGCCACGCCGTGGTGGCCATGCTCGTGCCCGGTGAGAAGGATCCCATCCACAAGGCCACGATCATCCCGCGCGGCCAGGCCCTGGGGCTGGTCATGCGTCTGCCCGAGGAGGACCGGCACAACATGAGCCGCGAGTTCCTCTTCAACCTCATGGCGGTGTCCCTGGGCGGGCGCATCTCCGAGGAACTGACGTTCAACATGCAGACCTCGGGCGCCTCGTCGGACCTGGAGACCTGCACCAAGATCGCCCGCAAGATGGTGTGCGAGTGGGGCATGAGCGACAAGCTCGGCCCGCTGACCTACGGTGCCCGCGAGGAGGAGATCTTCCTGGGCCGCGAGGTGACCGTCCACCGCGACATCTCCGAGGAGACCGCCAAGACCATCGACTCCGAGGTCTACGTCCTGGTCTCGAGGGCCTTCGACTTGGCCAAGGAGATCCTCACCACCCACATCGACGTGCTCGAGCGCGTCGCCCAGATGCTCATCGAGAAGGAGACGCTCAACCGTGAGGATCTTGAGAAACTGATCCCTGCGCCGACCGTCCCGGCGCCCTCGCCCACCGATCCCGGCTTCTCCCTCTCCTTCTCCTGATCGGGGGTGGACCCCATGCTCTTCCCGCCTGAAAGAACCTTCCCTGCGCTGACCCTCCAGGGTCGCGCGATCTCCTTTGACGCACCGGTGCTGATGGCCATCGTCAACGTCACGCCCGACTCGTTCTACGACGGCGGCGTGCACCTCGACGTGGACCGGGCCCTCGCGTTCGCCCACGCGGCCGTGCGCAGCGGCGCCTCCATCGTGGACGTCGGCGGCGAGAGCACGCGCCCCGGGGCCCCTCCGGTGCCCGCAGACGAGGAGATCCGCCGCATCCTGCCGATCATCCACGAGCTGGCCTCCGAGGGCCTCATCGTCTCGGTGGACACGACCAAGGCCGCCGTCGCCGACGCGGCCCTCTCCGCGGGTGCGTGCATGGTCAACGACATCTCGGGGGGCCTCATGGACCCGGAGATCCTGGCCGTGGCCTCCGATCACGGCGCAGCCATGATTCTTCAGCACCTACGCGGCACCCCCGCGACCATGCAGCGGGACATCCGGTTCGACGACGTCGTCGAAGACGTCTCCCGGGAGCTGGTGCTGCGCAAGGAGGCCGCCGTGGCCGCAGGCGTGGACGCCCGCCGCATCCTGGTGGATCCGGGCATCGGCTTCGGCAAGACCCCGCAGCAGTGCATTCAGTTGCTGTCCGCGGGCCGCCGCCTCGCCTCGATCTGCGGCTCCCCCGTGCTCGTGGGGCCCTCGAACAAGTCCTTCATCGGGCACCTCACCGGGGCCGAGGTGCAGGACCGCCTCGCCGGCACCGTCGCGGCCTGCCTGCTGGCCCGCACCGCCGGCGCCCACGCCTTCCGCGTGCACGACGTGGCGGGCATCGCCCAGGCCTTCACCATCGCAAAGGCCTTCGACGAGGCCGCGGGCAACGGCTAGAAGCTGAGGACAGAGGTGGTTCCGGAAAACTGGACAGTGATAAAAGCTACTCGGGCATTCGGAGTGAATATCATGACCAAAATATTCACCCAATTCTATCGATCCGCCTCTGGCCTTCTGCTACATCAGATGTACAATGAGGCCCATGATGCGCGCTCCCCTTTTCTTTCTGTCCTTCACCCTGAGTATTTTAATCGCCTCCGCGCCGGCCAGGGCGCAAAACCTGCTCGTCGACGGAAACACGGTCACCATGGGCGGCATCCACCACTATGGTTCCATCACCGTGGTCAACGGAGGCGTCATCAAGGTCACACCCTTCAACGGGACCGACCGGGTGAACACCGGCAACCTCCAGTTGGTCGCCGCCAGCATCTATGTGGACGCGACGTCGTCGATCATCGCCACGGGATCCGGCTACCAGCCGCTGCTGTGCCAGAACGGCACCGGGCCCGCGGCGACCCCCCTGTCCGGCGGGCGCGGCGGCTGCGCGGTGCGCGACTCCGGCGGCGGCGGGGCGCACTTCGGCGGCGGCGGACGCGGCACCCGGGACTGCCCTGGCGGCATCTGCACCTTTCCCCATGACTGGGAGGAGAACTGCGGGACTTACGCCGGCGGAACCACCTGCACCACCATCGCCGCCTGCTATGACGGCGACGGCCTGCCCACGGTGGCCGGCCAGCCCTACACCCACTCCATCTACAATATCGAGTTCGGCGCCTCCGGCGGCGACGCGGGCTGCCGCGACGGCGACGGCTGGAGCGCACCGGTGTGCATGGTCGCCGGTCCCGGCGGCGGACGCATCGTGCTGGCGGCGGTCACCCCGCTGGGCACCGGTGTGCTCGACATCCGGGGACAGATCGTGGCCGAAGGACGACGCGGCTGCGGCATCAAGAACGACTCCGCGGGCGGCGGCGCCGGCGGCTCGGTGCTGCTGGCCAGCGACAACGTGAACATCGGCCAGAGCGCCGTCATCAGCGCGGCCGGCGGCATCGGCGGCAACACGCAGCCGTATCCCGCGGGCGAGTGCCCGGCCTGCGGCCAGACCAGCGGCACCTGCGACGACTGCGGCGGCGGCGGCGGCGGCGGCATCGTCAGCGTGCTCTCCGGCGCGCCGGCGGTCATCCACCAGCTCGCCGAGTTCAAGGTCGGCGGCGCGGCCGGCGGCGTGTGCTCCTGCGCGGGCGAGGCCGGCGGTGGTGCGGGCGAGCTGCAAC
>PHAZ01000274.1 GCA_002841825.1 Deltaproteobacteria bacterium HGW-Deltaproteobacteria-22
ACCCAGTGCCCGACCACCGGCATCTGCGACACCGAGGCCGGTTTCTGCGTGACCCCGCCCGAGGTCTGTGACAACACTACCGACGATGACTTCGACGGCGACATCGACTGCGACGACGCCGACTGCGCGGCCCTTCCCGAATGCGGCTGCCCCGAGGACGCCTACGAGAACCACGACGGCGGCAGCGCCTACACGATGGACCTCTCCACGATTCCGGCCGACCTCGATGGCTTCATCTGCGGTCCGGCCAACGAAGACTGGTTCGCGATCACCCCGGCGACCTCGTTTGCCGGCAAGGTCACGCTGACCTTCGTCAACGCCGACGGCGACCTCGACCTGTCCCTGACCGACGACGCCTTTGAAGAAGTTGCCTCCTCCGCCGGCGTCGAGGATGTCGAAGAGCTCGAATACAACTTCGTGGCCGGCTCGACCTACTACATCATGGTTGAGGGCTATGGCGGCGCCATCGGCACCTACAACCTGACCGTCGACTACTCCCCGGCCGACCTCGAAGCCGACATCACCGCCACCCCCGCCAACGGCACCCCCGGTGGCAGCGTGGCCCTGAACGTCACCCTCACCAACGTCGGTGGCCTGGATGCCTCCACCGTCGCCGCCACGCTGACCTCGGCCGACGCCGATGTCGCCATCGTTGACGGCACGGCCGCCTTCGGCGACATCGCCGTCGCCGGCACCGCCAACAACAGCGCCGACGCCCTGTCCTTCACCATCGCCGCCTCCCACAAGAACAACCTGCCCGTGGCCCTGACCCTCAACGTGACCGACGCCGACGGCGGCACCTGGTCCTTCCCCGTGTCCGTGCCCGTTCCGTTCGCTTCGCTGGTCGTCTCCAACATGGCCATCAACGACGCTTCCGGCAACAACGACGGCTATGCCGACCCCGCCGAGGACGTCAACGTGACCTTTGACGTCGAGAACATCGGTTCCCTGCTCGCCACCGGCCCGATCAGCGTGGCCGTGAACGTCGACGCCTCCTCCACCGTGACTAACGCCATCCTGACCGCGCCGGGCAACACCCAGTGCACCGCCACCGACCTGGCCGCCGGCGCTTCGGCCGCCTGCACCCAGTGGGGCCTGGCCGTGCCCGCCGGCGCCGCCAATGGTCAGACCATCGTGCTGAACTTCATCTTCACCGACGGCGCCGCCAACCAGTGGACCGAGCAGAAGACCATCACCGTGGGTCCGGCCTCCTATGCCTCGATCCTGACCGCGCTGGATCCGGCCGGCGACAACGGCAACTACGCCTGCGACCTGGCCGACGTGCTCGCCTATGTCGACGCCAGCAACATCCTCAACGTCAAGATGACGTTCCACGCCGCCTGCACCCTCACCGGCATCCATGACATCTATCTGTCCGACGGCACCACGCTGCTGACCCTGACGCTCGAAGAAGGCGCCAAGGCCATCTGGTCCACCGCCTCCGGCGCCTGGGCTGCGACGACCAACCCCGCGTCCTTCACCATCACTCCGCTGTCGGGCTCCGCCTCCGAAGTGGTGTACTCCATTCCGGTGTCCGCCATCCCCGACCTGACGCTCACGGGCAACTCCATCGAGATGTTCGCCGCCGTCATCGCCTCCTGGTCCGAGGCCGACTACAACGACTACGCTCCGGATTCCCCGGCCGGCGACATGCCGTGGGTGACCTTCACCTGGTAGTCGATTCCGTGTTTGCTTGAACCCTGGACCGCCCTGCGCAAGTGGGGCGGTCTTTTTTTTGCCACACCCCAGCGAGGCGACAGACATGAGCACGCAACCCACCAAAGACCTGACGACGTTCCCCAACCCGCGGCCCGGCCGCGGCTACTCGGTCGAGATCGAGACCGACGAGTTCACAGCGCTGTGCCCGATGACCGGCCAGCCCGACTTCGCCACGATGCACATCACCTACGTGCCCGACCAGCTCTGCGTGGAACTGAAGTCCCTGAAACTGTATCTGTGGAGCTTCCGCCAGGAAGGCGCCTTCCACGAGGAACTGACCAACCGCATCCATGACGATCTTGTTTCGGTGCTCTCCCCGCTCTCGGTCACCGTCCGCGGCGACTTCAACATCCGCGGCGGCCTGCACACCCAGGTCACCGTCTCCTCGGAAAAACCCCGCTGAAATCCTGAAGACAACGGTGCTCCAGTCCACGGAACATCATCAGGAGTTTCACATCAAAAGAAAGAAATGACCACAGTCCGTGTATCGCACCATGATGGGTTTTCAGATGGTGTAATTTTTCCTGACCACCGTCGGCTCTCTAATTGCGGAAGCGCATCAACTGGGTCCAGGCGAAGGGATTGCCCCAGGACGGGAAGGTCACGGGGGCGGACGGGTCCAGCGTGAACCAGGCGCTGCCGTCGGGGGCCTTGAGCAGGTGCAGGTCGCGGGCGGGCGTGTAGCCCTGGGCGATGACGGCCTTGATCTGCCCCCTGGCGTTGACTGCGACGTCGAGGACGATCAGCGCGTGGCCCAGCACCTGGACCGACGGCGACGGCTCGATGAAGAAGTCCCCGGGCTGGATCGTCGCGGCGGTCACGGGAAGCTCCTGGGTGTTGTGGGCGGTGCCGGTCATCGCGTACATGAAGCGGAGGTACTTCTGGAAGCTCTTTCGCCCGCTGCTGGCGCCGGCCTTGGGCATGAGCCTGGTGCGGCCGCCGACCTTCTCGGGGCGGAGGCCCTGCTGCCAGTCGGAGAAGCCGAAGTACAGGCCACCGGCGTAACGGAACTTCACGCGGTCGGCCGCGCCCCGGGACCAGTGGTACTCCCCGCGAAGGCGCATGATGGTGTCCATGCACTGCTGGAGGTCCTCCTTGCCGACGTCCAGATCGATCACCGAGACCGTCATCACCGTGGCCGAGAACAGCGTGTTTCCCTGGTAGTCCTTGACCGACGTGCCCACGGGCAGCGCCGGCAGGTGCCGCAACCAGTGGGCGTAGGTGCCCACGGCGGCGGGCTGGCGTGCGTAGCCGGCCGGGGCGGGGAACCGGGCGCACCAGCTCTCGTAGGCGGCGGCGCGGCGGGGCCAGGGGTACATCTTCGCCGAGGTGGCCACGTCGGGGGCCGGCACACAGGCGGGGTCCGTCGCCGTGCCTGGTGCCGGGGGAGGTGCCGGCGTTGGTGCGGGGGGCGTGACAGGTGGTGTCACCGTCAGTTTTTTGGAATGCGGCTCAGGCGGCGGCGTCACGGGCATGCCCGCGGCTGAACCGCCGGTGGATTCATGTGACAGATTCTGTCGCGCCGGTGGTGTCTTCTGGCACGCGCCGGACAGCACCATGGACGCGAGGATCAGGCAGACGGGCGTTCTCATGGGGTGTCTCCGCTCCCGGCCGGGACCCGGTTCCAGGCCGCGTCGGCCTCGCGGATCCACGCGGGGACGTCCTCCCCGCGCGGGGTCGCGCCCAGCGGTTGGTGCACGATGAAGCGACGGCGCCGGGGCTCGTCGACGCGGGCCACGGGCACCACGGCCGCCTTCAGCGCCCTGGCCAGCGGGAGCCACTGGGCCCGGTCCGCGCGATCGGCCAGCAGCGACTCGCGCCGGGCGAACACGAGCACGGCGAGGTTCTTCTCGACCAGCGCGTCCCGGTGATGGGCCAGCAGCGCCTGAAGGCACTGGTGCTGCAGCCGGAAGAACTGCGCGCGGGCCGGTCCGCGGCCGCCGTGATCCTCGAAGAACTTCGAGACGTTGGCCGAAGCCAGCACGGCCTCGTCGTCGCCGGCGCCCTGGAAGAAGTCGAGGACGGCCCGGATCTCAGCCCAGGTGGCGGGGCGCTTGAAGTGATCCGAGAGCTGTCCCGAGACGAGCTCGGGATCGTCAGGGACGAGCATGCCGTTGATCAGCCGTGCCGCGGTGCGTTCCGTCGGTTGCCCGGCAAAGCGGCGGGGAATCCAGAACGCCAGATGCCGGTGCGGCGGACCCTGCTCCCAGGCCGTCAGGAAGGAGAGGATCACCTCGGGCGTGTCGTCCTCGAGCAGGAGGAAGTGCGCGTTGGAGACCGGCAGATGCTGCGCCTGCTCGAGGCGACCCGGGGAGAGCCGATCAGCCGGGAGAGGGAAACCCTGCGGGAGCGGAGCGCGCAGCAGGAGTCCTGCGGCCGAGTGGGCCAGCGGGTGGAAGAAGAGCGCGGACGAGCAGAGAGTGCGCGGGTCGAACATGGGCGTTTTCCCTCCTTCAGTTCGTGGGGGTCGTGCTGCCGTTCTTGATGGGCACCGGGACCGCCGTGGCCTGGGCCTCGCACTCGGTGCGCTCGTTGCAGACCACGCGATAGGCGGCCTTGGCGCCGCAGCCCCAGACCTCGTACTCGTCGCGGCCCAGGGATTTGAAATGTATCTTGCCGCGCTCGCACTCGAGGTCGGCGGGGGCCTTCTCGAGGATGTACTGCCGGTGGCGGGGCGGCATGCTCGCGTTGCAGGCGGTCAGGGACCACAGCGTCGTCACGGTCGCGAGGATGATGGCCAGTCGTGTGTTCATGAAATCCCCCTGGGGTCCGAAGACCGCCGTCAGTGTGACATACTCGGCGGGTTCTTTCAACTGCGGGCACCGGGAGGGGCAGGGCGGTCGAGTTCTAAATTCTCTGGACAAGAGGATCCACGTCGTATCGGCCTGGAAACTTCGGGGGGCAAAGTGCCAAGTCGAAATCGAAATCGAAATTGGATCCCGGCTGGCGCCGGTTTCCCGCTTCGCTGCGCTCGCGGATCCCGCTCGTTCTCGAGCGACTGCTCACTTCGTTCGCGTTCTGGGGCGTGCGTACGTACAATCTGTTTCCACGAATCGCCGGGCGCGGCGATTCCACCAAACGACCGGTCTGCCGGTCGCCGGGCACCGCCACCTTCACCGCCACCTTCCGTCTTTTCCGTGGTGAGACTCTTCTCCAGTCGTCTTTTGTTCCGTTTGCTTCCGGAGATCATTCCCCGCCCCGGGACCCCTCGGTCTCGAGGTAGCGGCAGCGCGTGCTGTCCATGTACACCGTGAAGCGCGAACGCGTGCGGAAGCGCCGCTCCAGCAGG
>PHAZ01000275.1 GCA_002841825.1 Deltaproteobacteria bacterium HGW-Deltaproteobacteria-22
GTCGGGCTCGACCATGTCGGGCTCCATGCCCATGTCGGGCTCGACCATGTCGGGCTCCATGCCCATGTCGGGCTCGACCGGGGTGGCGTCCATCACGGGCTCTGCGGGCATGTCTGCGGGCATGTCCACCACGGGTTCCATGCCCATGTCGACGGGGGGCTTCACGGGCTTCTCGATTCCAGGCTGCCTGGGCGCATCGTCTTTATTGGAGGGAAGCATGAACTTCCAGTAATAAAGTGCGCCAACAGCCAGCGCGGCCACCAGGAGCACCAGCAGGATCAACATGCTGCCGCTGCTCTTTTTCTCTTCGGAAACCACCACGGGCGTTTTCTTGGCAGGCACCCTGTCACGGACCTTGTCCCGGGTCTCTTCCTTGCCGGCCTTCTCGTCCTTGCCTGACTGGAGGGCCTGATCAATCTGATCGAACAGGTCCTTGTCGTCGAGCTCCTTCCCGGCCTTGACCGGGAGTTTCTCACCGGACTCCGAAGACTCGGCGTGAGCGTCGGACTTTTCCTCTTCGGGCTCGGCGGGCTTCGGGAGCCGCAGTCCGCCCGTGTCACCGTCCTCGTGCAGGACAGACTTGGAAGCCATCTCCTTCAACTCCGCGAGGACATCGCTCACCTCGGCGGCCGCCTCCGTCACCGGAAGCTTGGCAACCGCCGTGATCTGGTCCTCCTCGGGACCGGCTTCCTCTTCGGAGTCGTCCTTCATTGTCGACTTCGGATCAAAGGGCTCCCGGATCTCACTCATGGGCAGCAGAGGGGAAGCGGACTGGGGCAGCGGCGTGCTGTCCTCGTCGATGTCCTTCTTGGGCTCGACCACCGGGGGAACCTCGTCCATCGGACGGTCCAGATCCAGCGGCGGCGAACCACCCGGGAGACCGGAATCGAGATCCACCGGGGCGTCGAGATCAAACTTCGGCATGGCCTTGGGCTGCGAACCGAGCAGCTCGGCGGCAGGCGCATCATCCTTGACGTTGTCACGCAGGGCGGCGATCACGTCCATCGACGCGACGCGGGTCTTTTCCTGCTGCTGTCCGGGGGAGGTCACCTGGGCCGCCTCGGCGGGCACTTCGGCCTCGGCTCCGGCATCGGATCCCTTGAGGGACAGGATGCGGGTGAGAATGGAGATGCTCTCCTCATCAAGGGAGTCATAGCGCAGTCCCATGCCGGCTGGGGCGCCCCGGCGTGCCGGGTCGTGCTCGCGCGTCCAGACCACGGTCCCCATACCCTTGAGCAAGGCACCACCGTTCTGCAACTTGAACTCGAAATCCACCAGGGAACCCACGGACAGGGGCTTCTTGGTCCGGACGAAGATTCCGCCCTGACTGACATAGACCCCATACCGCTCTACGAATTCCTCCAAGGTGTCAGCCTTGAACTTGATGGTCAACTTCACTGGCGTCGGCATCGAATCACCTTCACTCCATGCGACAGGATGAACCGGATCACGAATCGCATCCCGTTCCGGGAGAATGTATCAAATCCCATCGGAAACGGCTACCTTTGGTTGAAAAAATCAACTCACACGGGCTTTTTCTGCAGCAAGCCCTGCCATTTTTCTCCCATGTAGCCGCCGAAAGCGGCCATGGAAGCATACGTCGGGAACATGATCAATAACTGGAAGACCAGGTAGCTCATGCCCGTGGCACCGAAGAAGAGCATGTTGCGTGCGATCAGCAGGAACACCACAAGAACGCCAGCTGTCATGGATTCCTTGATGGTGATGCCCGGGGACAGCCTGGAGGCAATCATGCCCCCGAGGAAGAACGAGAGGGCCTCGAGCAGGAACAGCCCCCAGAACCCGATGCTGAGCATCTTCATTTTTTCCTCTTCCTGCAGGATAGAGGAAATGGTCTTGACCGCGTCCTCGGTGGGGGTGCGGAAGTTGTTCTTGAAGGCATAGACGAGCTGCTCCGGGGAGGCCTGGGCGTTGCTCAGAATCTTCTCGAGAACGTCGAGGCCGGTCTCGGTGTAGAACAGGAACCAGGGCCGGGTGACTTCGGTGTAGAACAGGCCCCGCTGCTTGCGCAGGGTGGTGCCGTTCTCGAAGCGGACCTCAACATCGTAAAAACCCTCGCGGCTGCACTGCGGCGGGGCGAAGTAGATGTTGTCCTCGGCGGGGATGCGCAGGCGCTTCATGGGCACGCCGAAGGGCATCAGGGTTTCGGCCTTCAGCGGCCCGGCTGCCGTCCTGATGACCGGAACCACCTGGCCGCAGACCTTCACCGTCACCGCGTGGGGTGCCGTCAGCGCCTCGACACCCAGGGTGCGGATGCCGACCTGTACGGGCTCGTCCACAGGCGCGAGCACCCAGTCGGGGGAGAGGCCGATCAGCCCGGGGGCGTCGAGCCGCGCCGGCTCGGGAGCCCGCATGAAGGACAGGTCCATTCCGAGGAAGCGGAAGCCGAAGATGGTGATCGAGGAGAGGACGAAAATCACGACCATCCCCACCAACGCCCACTTCAACTCGAAGCTCGAACCGATGGTTTCGGCCATCACCTGGGCTTCATCGCCCATGGGCAGCACCCGGCCGCATTCAGAGCAGAACGGAATCGCCCCGGTATTGGCGTGGTTGCAAAAAGGACACTGAATCTGGCTCATGGTCTTGACTCCTGGCGGAAATACGCACGTATTGAACCTGTGTGCGCGTATGGCCGAATCTGTCGGCCAATTAAAGAAAAAAAATCCCGTGAAGTCAAGTGCATTCACGAACAGTTGTGACCGGGGAAGATTTCTTCTAATAATGGTCGGATGCAGGCCTCGCCCTTCTCCCGACTTCTTCCGTGCCGCCCGATGTGGTTGGCCGCCTCCGTGCTCGTCCTGGCGCTGGTCCTGCTGGCCGCCGCGCCCGGTGCGGCCTGGGCACGCAAGCCGATCCCGGCCCGGCCCCCGACGGTCCTGGAGACGGTGCTGGCGGGCAAACTGTCGAAGTCGACGCCGAAATTGAAGTCCGCCACGGTCACTGCTTCCCGCAAAAAGCGGCGGCGGACCACGGAGGTTCAGGTCGTCTTCCGCAGGCACCCATTTTCACTCCCTGCCCACTTCGGCGGCCAGCGCGGCTTCATCACCGGCGAACTCACGGCCGAGACCGTCTCCCCGGACGCGATGGGATGGCGGCAGTTCTACAGCGGAGTCCGGAGCGTGCGCGGCCGCCTCGTCTTCCAGGACATAAATTCCCCCGTGTTCCGCAACCTGGGTGATGTCCTGCTTATTTTTACCCCTGGACCCCACAATCAAACCCAGATTTCTGGCAACATCGGGTCGATCCACCAGTTCTCCGGCAAGATCGAAGCCGGTCGCTGGAACGTGAACCTGGACTTCGTCGGCATCCAGCTCGAGAAACACCTGCCCCGCATGTACTCACGTTTCCCCCTCTCGATCACCGGGGCGATCCGGTTCGAGTACGACGGCCAGCCCCACCTGTCGGTCCGCGTCGCGGGCCTGCTGGCGCTGATTCCGGCCATCTTTGAGGGCCGTGCCGCCGCCGTCATCCGGAACGCGGCTCCCTTCGACCTGCAGTTCTCTGACGACGGCATGCACCTCTCGAAGGTGGCCCTCGACGTGAGCGGCAACCCGGTGATCATCAACGGGACCGTGTCCCCCACCAAGCTCGCGCTCTCCCTGCGAGGGACGGTGGACGCCCGCAGGCTGAACTTCCTGTATCCGGCAAACGTCATCGCCGTCGAGGGCAGCGGACCGCTCTACATGGCCGTCACGGGATCGCCGCTAGCACCGCAGATCGCCGGCAGCCTGCGCATCCCGGGCGCCTTCGTGTCGCTGGCCGGCACCCGCATGCGGCTTCGGCTCGACCAGCTTGAACTGACCAAGCTCCCCACGTGCCTGCGCGTGGCGGCCAACCTGTTCGGCCAGGGACGGAGCCCGCTGCGCATCGCCGGGTTCCTCGAGTTCGAGGACGACGGGCCTGAGTTCCGCGACCTCGCTGTCACCGGCGAGGTGCCGCCCGAGATCCTGACGTATTTCTTCGGACGCCAGCTCAGTTCAATCCAGGGCAGCGGCCGCGTGCAGGCGCAGATCAACGGGCCCACCATGAAGCCCCGCATCTCCGGGACCCTCACGGCCAGGCAGGTCGAACTGAAGATCCGCGGCATGTCGCAGAACGTCGTCCTGCAGGCAGGCGTGATCCACTTCCGCAACGAGGAGATCCGCCTGGAGAAGTTCATCCTGGGCTTCGAGGACGGTGATTTCCGCGTCACCGGCCGCGTGCGCCTGGAGCCCACGATGTACTTCGATCTCGACATCGCCGGCAACGCCGTCCCCTATTCGATCCCCACGATCTTCAACGCCGAGGTCAACACGAGCCTGACCCTGCGGGGCCCCGTCGGAGGCACGGAACTGTCGGGCAAGGTCGACCTGATCTCGGGTCGCTACATCCAGCAGTACGACGTCATCAAGCAGATCCTCACCATCCACCGTTTCCACGAGGCGGACCGCCCGTTCTGGCACGTGCTGCCCTGGCTGGGCGCCACCAAACTGTCGATCTCGCTTCTGAACACGGGGGAACTGGAGGTCGAGAACAACGTCGCCTCCCTCCAGCTCGACGGGCTGATGTCGGTGACAGGGACCCTGGCCGCCCCGCGCCTGCAGGGTCAGTTGACAGTGAACGTGGGCACCTTCAAAATCCCATTCTTCCGGGGTCAATACGACGTCGACGAGGGCACGATCAACTTTGATCTCTCCCACGAGCCGTTCCTGAACATCCGCGGCACCACGCTGGTCGAGGACCTCAACGGCGACGAGGTGCTCATCAAGCTCCACCTCACGGGTCCGCTGGACAAGATCGACTTCACGCTGACGAGCATCCCCGACATGGAGCAGGGCCAGATCGTCATGCTGTTGGCGGCCGGGAGGACCACCGAGGACATCCGGTCAGCCTGGCGCGGCAGCCCCAAGGACGGCCTCGGCATGG
>PHAZ01000276.1 GCA_002841825.1 Deltaproteobacteria bacterium HGW-Deltaproteobacteria-22
GGGATGATCAGGGAGCCCGCCGGGAACGTGTTGCCCCGGGCCGGGGAGGGCACGGCGGTGGCCAGCAGCAGGAACACGGCGATCAGGACGGTGCAACGGCGCATGATATGGACCACGGAATTTCGCATTGTTTCACTCCGGTCAACGAACATTGCTGGAAGTGTAGCAGCGCAGTGCACGGATACAAGGGCGAGTGTAGGAATTTTTTGGTTATTTCCGGGCGGACGCCGGGAATCTCTTCGGTCTTTTCCGTGGTAAAACTCTTCTCTCTTTTTCTTTTTCCGTTTTCTTCAGGAGATCAGACACCGCCGCTTGTTAACGCAGGCGGTCACTTCAGCGGAGGAGGGGCGGCCCAGCGGCCACGCGCGTGCCGCGGGTGCTGGGGGGGCTTCTTCGTGGGCACGCCGATGAGCAGGCGGTTCTTGGGGGTGACGTTCTCGGGGATCTTCTGGGCCCGGACCTCATAGCCCGCGGCCATCAACCGGTGGGCGCGATCGACATCGACGCACAGATCCGGCGCCATCCACGACACCAGCGGGTGGTGGGCGTACGTCACGTGGCAGCAGGGCAGCACGGCGACCCCGGCCCGCGCGGCGATGGCCATATCAATAATGTGATCAGTCAGGTGGCCGCAGGCGTGGGCGGACACGACCACGTCGGTGGGGAACAGTTCGACCGACTCCAGCCGGCCCTCGATGAAGGTCACCCGCCCTTTCAGGTGGGGCCATTCGGCCACGAAGGCGGCGGCCAGCTTGTCGTGCATGCCTGGCTTGCGGATGTCCACCGCGATGGCGCAGGGCGAGGTGTCGTCGATGAGCAGCATCATGAAGGCCAGCAGGCCGTGACCGGCGGCCAGGTCGACCACGCGCCCGCCGTGGAGCCTGCGACGGGTCCGGCGGGCGGTCTCCCACGCCTCGAAGAGCTCCTTGCGGGGCATGCAGTCGGCCAGACACACCACCCGAGCGATGTGATCGAAGAGCCCGGTGCCGGGATAGTGGACGGCCGCCGGCGGCGTGAGACGCTTGCGGGAGCCGGGATCCCCGACGGTATGAATGATCGCCGGCGCCGGTGAACTGGGTGTCGTCTCGTCCATGCTGTCGCCTCCGGGGGGACTATCCATGAGGCCGCGTCCGAAGTCAACGACGGCCGGAGACCTCCACCGAATCCGCCTGTTCCACCTTAAATATAATTCTTGAATGAAATGCGATTTTCCTGTAGTTTTCTTGTTGGAGCGGTCTGGAGTCCGTTCCTTTTAGGGAAAGAAAACAACAGGAACAACAAAGGAGTAAAGAACATGCGTGGTTATTTTTGGGCAATCAGCCTCGGTCTCATCGCCGCTGGCATCATCTCCATCACCAACCTCATCGTCGCCAAGAAACCTGACCTCAAGGACAAGCTCGACAAGCTCACGGACTACTCGGGCTACATCGGCAGCGTGATCCTGCTGGCCGGAATCTGGGGACTGGTAGACGGCCTGTTCATCTCCAAGTTCTATACGGCCCACGTGGGCGCTTTCATGAAGGTGGTCCCGGTCCAGGCCATCGCCATCTTCCTGTTCCCGCCGTTGTGCATCGTGCTGGGACTGCTGCAGGGCCTGCCCAAGATCGCCGAGTGGACCGGCAAGGATCTCACCAAAGTTGAAGAGATGGCCAAGAAGGTCGCGCCGTTCTCCGTGCCGTTCGGCATCGCCGGCATCGCCGTCGGTTTCCTGCTGCTGCTCTTCCTGCTGGGAATCTACTTCTAGTTTTTTCTCGCTCTCCGCCTTGCATCCAGTGTGACTTCCGTCATTTTCGCGACCGATAATCCGGTCATCTCCGGAAACCCTGTTTCCTTTGCTGGTGAAAACAAATAATCTGCGCGAGGAGGTCTCAACATGCGAATCCCGGCCTTTTCTTATCTTTGGATTATTCTGCTCATTGTCGCGGTTTCAGGCTGCGACTTCGAAAAGAACAAGCACACCACAAACAACATCAACAACGACGCGGGCACGGACGCCGACGCGACCGACGGCGAGCTCGATGCCGATGCCGACGGCGACGTCCCCGACGAAGTCAACTGGGAAGCCTGCCCCAGTTATCTCGCCCTCGACGTCCGGTTCAAGTGCGCCCACGTCCAGCTGCCTCTGGATCACGAGGTCCCCGACGCCACCGGGATCGGGGTCTTCATCTACAAGCGTGAGGCAGTAGTATCCCAGGGCAAGAAACAAGTCTGGTTTTTGCAGGGCGGTCCCGGCGGGACAGGGGCCGTGTTTGCGGAAATCTTCCAGATCTACGCCATCGCCCATCCCGAGTGGGAGATGTACTCCATCGAGCACCGCGGGGTCGGGAACTCGGAGCGCCTGACCTGCTCCCAGGAGTTCGCCGGCGGCGAGTTCGACTACGGCGGCTGCGCGCAGGAACTGACGGACCAGTGGGGCGACGGCCTGGGATTGTTCAACACCACCCAGGCGGCCCGGGATCTGGCCGCGGTCATCGACAGGACCCGCGAAAACGGCGTCCCGGTCATCGTCTACGGCGTCTCCTACGGCACCTACTGGGCCCTGCGCTACCTGCGCCTGTATCCCGAGCACAGCGATGGCGTGATTCTGGATTCCATCTGCGCGCCCGGGCACTGCACGCTGGACGAGTACGACCGGAACTTCGACGAAAACGGGATGATGGTCATGGACGCGTGCCTGTCCGACGCCACCTGCGGCGCCAAGCTCTCGACGATCGATGCGGACCCGTGGACCGCCGTCGGAAACGTTTTCGCCAAGGTGGATGCAGGGACCCTGTGCGACGGTGAGTACCCCTTCCTCGACCGGCCGCTTTTGCGGCAGGTGCTGGCCATGATGGAGGCGGACTTCTCCCTGCGGCCCCTCATCGGTGCGCTCCTCTACCGCCTGAACCGGTGCGATGAGAGCGACAAGGGGGTCCTTGATTATTTTATCTCGATCCTTTCGGGGGGCAAGAAAGGCAATAAAATATTTGACATACAAAACTCGACCAGTCGGCTGGATGCCTCTTACACCCTGGGTACCAACATCATCACCTCGGAGCTGCTGGGTACCCTGTCGCTGGCCGAAGTCCAGGCCATCGAGGACGCCGCCTTCTTCTCGTCGGACGGATCCGTCGACATGGTGCGCATGTCGGCCGAGGAGATCTGGCCGAAATACGGCGACGACGGACACAAGAACCGGTTCGGCGCCACCTCCACGCCCCTGTTGATGCTCAATGGATTGCTGGATCCCCAGACCACCCTGGCCATGGCGGTGCCGGCGCGGGATTACTACACCGGCGCGAACCAGACCTTCGTCGAGGTGCCGTATGCGCCCCACGGCATCGCCTTCGTGTCGTTCACCGACGACGCCATGGCCGCCTACATGCAGGGATCCTACGAATACCTGACGATGACCTGCGGCTTCACGATGATGGAGGCGTTCATCACGGATCCGACAGCAGCGGTGGATTCCTCCTGCCTCTCCGAGTTCTACCCGCTGGAGTTCAGCGCGGATTCCGAGCTCAACATGGCCCTCTCGAGCGCCTACTTCGGCACCTCCGACATGTATGAGGGGTCGGTGCAGAAATCCTCCCCCGCGCCGTTTACGCCGCCGCTCAACCCGGTGCGCACCTCCCCGCGGGGACCGTCCTTCGACCGCGCAGTTGCGCGTTGACATCGGCGAATTCTCCGGGATAATGCCCTCTGGATCGTCCACTCGTTCAGGGAGCGCCCACGATGAGCCTCGGCAAGTTCTTCTCCTCCTGGTTCAAGACCACCCCCGTTTCCATTTCCTATGCGTCCTGCACCGACGAGGAGCTCATCGAGCTCAGTGCGGATCCGGATTCCCTGACCCCGGCGGCCCGGGAAGAGATGTTCGCCGAGCTGGCCCGTCGGAATCTGGAGCCGGCCGAGCCGGTCGAAGCGCCCGAGGACGTGGAGTTGACCCCGTTTCTCAAGCGCGACGTGCGTGACGCCCACAAGTGCGGCTGCGGCTCCGGCGGCGGCTGCCACGGGAAATGATTATCGAAGGAAAACAACTGGAAGGAGCAGGGACATGAAGTCATCGCGTCTATTATTGCTTGCCGTCGTTTGCCTGTGTGGTACGGGCCTCGGCTGCGGCCGGAAGTCCACGACAAATCCGCCGCCGCGCATCGACAAGCCGGCCGAGGCCGGGGGCAATGCCGGCGCCGCGAAGGTGTCGGCACCGACGCTGCGATGGGTCAGTTCCGGTGATTTTTCGGGAACACTCCTGGTCACCGACGAGGAGTTCGCCGGCCCCCATACATTTGAGAATCATTTCCTCGAAGGGCCACGAGGTCCGTTGCTGCTGGACGCCTCGGAGATCGAGGACGATGCGGTGCTGGAGGCGGCCCTGACGCGGGCGATTGACAAGAATGTACGCAACTATGTCCTCACAGCCCGCCAGCTCTGCCGGCCGCCGGAAGGGGACGAGGTCAGCCACTGCGCGCCGGACACGATGGTGCGGATTTCCGCAGCGGGCAAGGATGGAATCTATCTCAGGCTGAAGTCCATCGAGTATCCCTTCTTTCCGGATCTCACTGAACTGGGGCCCGGTCTCCGCGCCGATCTGGACTCCGAGATGAACAACCCGGGCATCCCCGAGTTGATGATGACCCGCCTGGAGAACGCGGTCAACCTGGTTGGCCTCACCCTGCCGCTGACCGAAGAGGTTCAGGCGCGGACGAACGCGCTGGGCACCCTCGTGTCGCTGGAGAGCCTGACCCTGCTGGTGGCTCCGTCATACACGGGGGACTTCGCCTTCCTGAAGTCCCTGCCGAAGTTGCGCAGCCTGAGCGTGGAGCGGCTGCCCATGGAGGAGGTGGGGTTCCCGGCGGGCGCCCTGGCGGTGCTGGCCTCCCTGCCGGCGCTGGAGGAATTGAGCCTGGACCTGCCGGCGCTGGATGCCTCCGGCCTCGCGGTCCT
>PHAZ01000277.1:0-4069 GCA_002841825.1 Deltaproteobacteria bacterium HGW-Deltaproteobacteria-22
AGAGTCGACCATATGCACTCCTCTTGGACCTGACCACAGACGGGCATGCCATTAAGTGTCTGAATTAGGCCTTAGTGCGAACCTGTTTGTCAATGAAAAAATCCAGCCCACGCCGCCCCAGAAACAAGGCGCACATCACCCCGGCGAAAAAGCCGCCCAGATGGACCATCCAGGCGACCTCGCCGTCGGCCTGGGCCGCGATGAGGAACTGCATGCCAACCCAGATTCCCATGTACCAGAGCACTCGCATCTTCAGCCTCGCCATGAGCAGCACGACGTAGACCTTCACGCGGGGGAACAGGACCAGATAGGCGCCCATGAGCCCGGCGATGGCTCCCGAGGCCCCCACGACGGGGGTGTCCTTGTCCACCAGGTGCTGGGCCAAAGCGCCCGCGATGACGGCCATGAAGTAGATGGTCAGGAACGATTTGCGCCCCAGCCGGTCCTCGATGTTGTCACCGAAGACGTACAGGAAATAGATGTTCCCCACGAGGTGGAGCCAGCCGCCGTGCAGCATTCCGTAGGTCACCAGCGTCCAGGGTTGCTCCCAAACGCGGCCCGGCGTGTAGCCGAACTGGTGCAAGATCCGCTCAGTGATGGCGTCTCCGAAGGACAGGTGGAGCGCGAACTCGACCAGAAAGACAACGGTGAGCGTGACGACCAGCCCGATGGTGAGCCAGGGGCGGCGGCGCACCGGGTTCCAGACCTCGATGGGGATGCCGCTCACTGCCTGGAGCATGAAGGACCAGAAACCCGGTTCCTGGAGCTGGGGGGATTCCTGGATCGCTGCAGTGACGATGGACTGGACCCGGGCGCCCTCGCCGGCGTCAAGCCTGATCCCCCGGCACTCGGGGCACACTTCGATGGTGACCTCGTCCCGGCCATGCCGGAGGATGACCTCCGCCAGGACCGCGCCGTCGACAGGGCACAGGTGCTCGGAGGGCTCCTCCCGCAATATCACACCGTGGCGCTCCCAGAGGCGGGGATCCCCGGCGGGGCCGATGACGATGGCGCCCTCCCCGCCGTCAAGCCATACGCCACCGCAGGAGCGGCAGATATCCAGCTCGACCTGGTCGTACAGAACAGGCTCCAGCGGCAGTGCACAGCAGGGACAGAACTTCATCGCTGCCTCCAAGGGATCAACGCTGGTAGGTGCCCATCAGTTCGGCGGTGCCGAGAATATGCCCCTTCATCGCCGAAAGAAGTTGGGCTTTCGTGGCACCGGGGGTCAACTGGAGGCGCACGTCGAGCGCGTACAGGCGGAAAAAGTAGCGGTGCGGCTTGCCCGGGGGTGGCTTGGGACCACCCCAGCCGGCTTCGTTCCAGGAGTTGGAACCGGCGGTGAAGCGGGACTCCGACAGGGCCGAGGCGCCGCGGATCACCATCAGGTCGGGCGTGGCGTCGACGGGAATGTTGTAGAGCACGTCGTGCACCCACGGCTCGGGCGTCGGCGCATCGGGATCGTCCATGATCAGCGCCAGCTCGACGGTGCCCTTGGGCACGTTCGTCCACGCCAGGCGCGGCGGCGTGTTCTTGCCTTCGCCCTTGTAGGCGTGAACCTTCGGGATCGGCGCACCCTGGGCAAAGTCGGGGCTGGTGAGGCTGAAATCGGTGGCGGGATTGGCGGGTGCGGGTGACATGTCGGCGGACTCCTTTGCGGGTGCGGTGGACGGCGACGGCGACGGACTCCCGGATGAACTCCGGCTGCACGCAGCGATCAGGATCAGGGACACGAAAAGCATGAGGTTCTGCATCGAATAGCTCCAAATTTATCGGCGACTCAACGAATCTTCCCGCCTGAGGCTTTCACTCGGTCCTCGATGAACTCGCGCATCGGTTGCGGCACCCCGGCGACCGGAAGCACATTGAAGCCGCCCTGCGCGTACAGGATCAGCCACAGATCATCGAATTTCCACAGTTCCCTGATGACGCTCCACTTCAGTTTCGCCTCGCCCATGGACGACGTGAATGCGAAGGTCTCATCATCGACAGCGAACTTCGCTTCCGGAGGGACCATCCTGCGGAACCTGCCCAGGGAGGAACGGTAGTGCACGATGAAAAACAGCGCGGCGAAACCCACCGCGAGCACCGTCGTCGCGGTGAGCGTCACCAGGATCCAGGCCTGTGTTCCCTGCACCAGCAGGACGCCAAGGCTCACGACCACCATCAGCAACGCGATCCAGTAGCCGACGCCCAGGCTGCGCCGCCAATAGCAGCGCACGGCACGGCTCACGACGGATTCTTCGTAGATAAGGGTGGTTTCGTACATGGCTTGTTCCTGCTGTCGATGGAATCACCGAATGTCACGGGGGTCAAGTCTCTTGAAACTGACCGATCACCGCGGGATGCAAACGGCGCCAACCGTGATATGTTTGTCATCGGGCACAACCGCCCGGAGTACCGACATGCGACAATTCCATATTCTGATCACCCTGCTGCGCCTGCTGACGGCGGTTTCCTGCGACGACGGCAAAAAGGTCGACCCGTACCGTCACTGGCAGTACGCCATCGCGTGCAACCACATTCAGGGCTGTGCGTTCGAATGCGGCTGCACCTGCAACGACGACGGTGAACCCTGCCTGTGCGACGAGCCGCCGATCCCGGCGGATCCGTCTGTCTGCCCGTACCCGACGGACTGCCGCGTGGACGGAAAGTACAGGGACTTGTGCGACGACCAGGGCATGGTCTGCGACGAGGCCGACGGGATCTGCGCTCCGGCGGCGGTGGAATGTGCCGATGACAACACCTGCGGTTTGATGGGCACCTGCGACACCCAACGCGGAAAATGCGTGGAACAGTGTGGCTGCGCTGCCTATATGACCGGCTGCGAACTGCCGCAGCAGACCGACTGCGACACCGATGGTGATTGCGCGCCGTCCCAGCAGTGCAACCCCAACGACGGCAAGTGCTGGAGCCTCTATTGCACCGCGGATCAGCCCGCCGCCGGCGTCTGCGGCCCCGAGAGCGTCTGCGAGACCGCCGATCTGCCTGCGTTCTGCACGACGGAAGAAGACGTGTTCACGCTTGACCGCTGCGTGATCTCCCGCCCCTGCATCACGCGCCTGGAGTGCACCGATCCACTCCTGCCCCTGTGCTCGGACGATCATTTCTGCGTGACCGATCCGGACCCGCGCCGCCCGTTCCTGATGGGGTTCTCCCCCTGGCCGTGGGACGCCACGCTGGCTGCTGTGAACTGGACCTACGAGCACATCACCGCCGGCGGCGACGTCATCTCCGAGCACCTCGAGGAGGGTGTGCCGTGGCCTGAGTCCCTGGCCGGGACCGCCTTCTCCACGAGCTACACCGACGAGATCAACGGACGCCTGCAGCGCATTGCCGGGCTTGCGACGGTGCTGCAGATCAACTCCATGAACATCTCGCGCGACGGCCTGGCGCCCTACCGCGGCACGGACCTCTCGATGCCGCTGCCCGGCGAGTGGGGCACCTACCGCTTCAACGACGAGAACGTGAAGACCGCGTACCTGAACTACGCGCGCCGCATGATCGACGCGTTTTCGCCGGCCTACGTGCTCATCGGCGTGGAGGTGAACCTGCTGCTTCGCAACAATCCGGCTCTGTGGCCCGACTGGGTGGAGCTCAACGCCTACGTGTATGCGCAACTGAAGGCGGAGTTCCCGGAGCTGCCCGTCGGCGTGAGCGTGTTCTGCGTGCCCTACTTCGACCAGTGGTCCGGCGAGGACGACACCGATGCCCAGCTCGCCGCGCTGCGCACCGACCTCGAGCCCAGCACCGATTTCATCGCGTTCTCGCTGCACCCGTTCATGAGCGGCCTGCTGGCCGATTCCTTCCCGGTGGATTACCTGTGGGATTTGTTCGCGATGACCTCAAAGCCCGTCGCCGTGTCGGAGAGCTCCTACCCGGCCCAGCAGTGGCAATTGACCTCTCCTGCCCTGACGTTCTCCGGAACGCCCGAAAAGCAGGACCGCTTCCTGCACCTGATGCTCGAGGCCAGCCGCGACTTCAACGCCGCCTTCGTGATCTGGTTCACCATCCGCGACTACGACCAACTGTGGCAAAACGCCCTGGGCGCCGGCGACGACACGCTGAT
>PHAZ01000277.1:4090-9008 GCA_002841825.1 Deltaproteobacteria bacterium HGW-Deltaproteobacteria-22
CGCTGATCTGGCGCGACACCGGCCTGTACGACGAAAACGGCGACGCCCGCCTCGCGTTTTCCCGCTGGAGCACCTGGCTCAACTACGGATTGGGCAAGTGATCCGGTTCGACTGAGCCTGTCAACCTCCGTTCGACTTTCAAAATGATAATTCTCTTTTTAATAAAATAGAGAATTGCCGGAACGAAGATCTTATCGTTATACTTTGAAGATGAAATCTTTTGCAGCGTTCAGTATTTTCATTGTTTTCGGAGTATTTTCCTGCAAACAGTCCCAGACACCTCGACTCCCGCCCGCGCCTGTTCCTGACAATACCATTCGAGAGGCCTTGCTTGTTTGGACTGTTCCTGTCGGCGAATTTGAAGGCCCCGGCACGGATCCACCCACTGGTGTCAGAGAAACCCCATTGAGCGCCAAGACGTACTGGGTGACCCACGAGGGCGGCTACTGGCGAATCTACACGGTCCGCCAGGGCGTGATCATCTCGCAGGGTGATACTCTCGCAAAGCTCGTCAAGACCTGTTTTCATCATCGAATCGAATGGTTCCCCGAGCCATCTCCCAATGAACACGAGTGCATTACCCAGTGCAGGGAACGCTACGAAATTCCGCCGACCGGAGGATTGTATGATCCTTTTATAGCCAAAGGCTGTGGTTTGTCATCCCACCAGCTGGATTCAACGGAAACATTCGTCATTCGGGCCACCCCGGCATCCATGGCCGAATTGGACTATGATCCCAATCATCTCATGGAATTCGAGTTACTCGGAGGACTGGGAAGTATGTTGTTTGTTCATTTCAAGGGCTTTGAATGCGGATGCTGCAACCCAAACCGCAATATTGATGGAATTCAAATCGCAGACGTATCACGGCAATTACTCCGTACTGAGGAGCTTTTCGGCACCTCTGACTTTGACCGTAAACTCGATCCGAATCGGGGAAAATGGGATCACTTCCTGAACAAACCTGAAACCAGGAAAGAAGTGTGGCCCCAGTTGCATCGAGACATTCAAGCGACCGCAGAGGAAGATGGAATCGACCCTGCGATTTTCGAGGAAAAGGACATGACCTTGATCCGGATCTTTCCTGAGTTTGTAACCAAGACCGGGACCTTCGTGATGAGGCTCATCTTCAGTTACTACATTCCGGAAAAATTCCAGCGCACTATTTTCTACGGAGAGAAATCAACCATCACCGATCGACTCCCCCCCGAACTGCAGGAGTATTCAGGGCCGATTCCGGCGGCCAAGATCGTGCAGGCGCAACTGCCCGCAGGTTGGCGCATCGGCGGCCTCAGTCGTGTCCGCGTCTCCGCGGGAAAATATGAAAAATTGCTGGCGATGTTCACCACAGAGCATCGATGAACGATCATTCCCTGTACAACAACTGATAACGGAACGCCGCGTCATGCCGCGCCGAAGATAAAAGCGGCGGCAAGCCACCGCAGTACATGCTGGATTTTCACCGGGCGAACGGATCGCGGTCCACCACCGCTCCGCAGTACAGGCACACCGGGTGCTTGCCGATCACAGTGCGCTTGCAGCCCGGGCACTCCGGGTTGTTCTGCTTCGCGACGCGTCCGTCGAGGCGGCCGTCACGCAGATCGACCTCGCGGATTTTGGCGACCAGCTCGTCATCGCTGACGAGGTTGTTCTCCTTGATGATCAGCCACATGGCCTCGGTGATCATCAGCAGGCGCTCGAGATCGGCCTGCATCATCTCCATCTTCGACAGCGCGGAGTTGGCGGTCGAAGAGGCATTGGAGGCCGAGGTCTGCGCGTGCTCGGCCTGGACGGATGCGAGATAGGCGGAACGAAACATCAGGGTCATGAAGGATCTCCTTGGGAGAATTGACTCCCGCCGCGAGATTTGACCCCGCGATTTGAAGTGACAATTTCTGTCACGTCGATCAGGTACATCTGGCGGCGACCTTCGCGGTGCGTCGAGTCAAAGGCGACGAGCCGACCGTCGGCCGACGCGCGCGGATGGAGGTCGCAACGCCTGCCGCCCTCAAAGCGCGCGGGCATGGGAAAGCGCCCGAGGGAATGCTTCTCTTTGGTGGCCGTGTCATACAGGTACAACTCCTGAAGGCGGTTTCCGGCGGAAGCATAGGTGTCGTTGAGGACCCAGCGCCCGCCTGCGAGGCAGGTGCAGTGTCCGTTCTCGCGCATCACGCCGGCACCCACCGGGATCACGTCGCGCGTCCGATCGGCAAACAGATAGAAACCGGCGCCGCGCCGCCCAGGGACCGACGCCCAGGCCAGCAGGTGCGTGGGATCGCGCCAGATGAAGTGCGACAGGGTACCGCCCGGATTGATCTGGAAGAGATTTCCACCGTCGGGATCGCAGGTCAGCAAGCGGGTTCGCGTGCGGTTGGACTCCCGCCAGCGGTGCAGAAACGCGACCCGCGAGCCGTCGGGCGAAAACAGCAGATGGTTGGTCCAGTGGACGGCGTCCGGCGCGAGGACGCGATTTCCTGGCCAGCTCATGAGTTTCGCCAGCGGCAGGATCAGGCTGCCTTGCCCGGATGTCACGGACATCCGCCAGATCCCGGTGTCCGCTGGCGCGGCAAACACCGGTTTCTCTTTGTCTCCCCCGCGCACGGGATATCCGTAGCCGTAGCGGATCATGCCAATTCGGGCAAAGTCGGTCGTCACTGCGATAGCACCGTCGGGGGAGAGCGCGTACACGGGCTGCGGCAACGTACGTGTCGCACGCGTCCGGACGTTCAGGATTCGGGCGACGAAGGAATCCCTTTCGCGATCATTAAATATAATCTCGTCGCGCGAACCAGGAATCCACTGCAGCATGCAGCCCTGCTGCCAGGACCAGGCGCGGCTCGTGGCCAGCGGAATCCAGCGATTGCCGGCTGCGCGATCGACCATGCCCACGCCGATGGCGTCGGCGGGCGTCGGGTGCCGATCCTCGAAGTCGACCGCCATGCCCAGCACATACCGATTCGTCGGGTCGAACTGGAGCTTGTCGTAGTAGCCGAACCAATGATGCTGCGGGCCGCTGGTCAGTTGCTCGACCTTGGACGCACCAAAATCGCCTGATCTCCGCGAACAGCCTGACTGTACGGCCAACGCGCCCAGCATCGCCGCAGCGGAACCCTGTAGAAACATACGCCTTGAAAAGGGTGCATGACCGGAAGAAGGCTCCGACGAACTGCTCATGGATCCGGGTGTACTGGAGTTCTTCTCCTTGGTCAATGCCGGACCCAGAAACAACGGCGTCTAAATCTTGACGGGTCGCGGCGTCGCAGATAGCCTCACTGTCAGCGGGCGTTTCTGCACAAGCCTGCTCTTGCGAGGACACCATCTTTATGAGATTCCCGAATTCAGCCTTCTGTCTCACGTTGTTGATATCTGCATTCCTGCCGTTCCTCGGTTGCACCCGCAGCCCGCGTCAGGCCAAGGAGGACCGCTATTTGAAAGTCGGGGACAAATTCCATCGCGCCAAAGACGGAAAGTTGTACGTCAAGACCCGCGCCCTCGACGGGGATCTGAAGCCGGGCCCCGAATTCTACCGCGAGGTGCCCGCCATCGATGTCGCAAGTTACAAAAGCCTGGGCTGGTACGCCAAGGATCGAAAAAACGTCTACATCGAGCACGAGACCTCCTGCGGACTGTCGATCTCGGTGCTCGAAGCTGCCAACCCTGCGACCTTTTCCGTGTTCGGATACCGTTGGGGCAAGGATTCGAAGCATGTCTGGCAAAATGGCATCAGGCTCGAAGGCATCAAGGCTGGCGAGCTGGTGGTGGTCCCTGGGCAGGGCCCGCAGTTTTTCGATTACGTTCGGGACGCGACCCGCGTCTTTTATGGTTATCAGGAGATCGTCGGGGCCGACGCGGCGACCTTTTCCTGCGAAAAAGCGGCCGATGATCCGGGAACCGTGATCACCTCCGACAAGAACTTCATCTGGAACACCAGTGAATGGAATGACGGAACCGGCTTTGCGAGGACTCCGAAATGAAACCCCGATTCTGCACCCAGATCACCCTCATGACCCTGATCATCGTGTTTTTGGCAACGATCGCCGCCTCCGTGGGCATCTTCTCCCGGGGCGGACCCGGCCCGACCGAGCATGTATCGGTCCACGGACAGAAGGTGGTGCTGTACGGACAGGGTGTTTACCGCCACATGAGCGCTGACGTGGCCATCCAGGGCATCGCCCAGGACTGGGTCACGCTCCTGGCGGGCGTGCCGCTGCTGTTGATCTCCTTGATATTTTTCCGAAAAAACAGTCTCCGCGGCGCGATCCTGCTGGCCGGCACGGCGTTTTATTTTCTTGTGACCTATCTGTTCTATCTGGCGATGGCCATGTACAACCCGCTGTATCTGATGTACGTGGTGCTGCTCTCGTGCTCGTTCTTCACGGTCGCGCTCACGATGATCCCGTTGTTGCAACACGACTGGAACGGTGTCTTTGCTGAAAAGACGGCACGTCGGGCGGGCCTCTTCATGATGATCAACGCGGCCATGGTTGCGTTGTTGTGGCTGGGCGTGATCCTTCCCCCGTTGCTGGATGGATCAATATACCCGAAGGATCTGCAGCACTACACGACGCTGATCGTCCAGGGATTCGATCTTGGTCTGTTGTTGCCGCTGGGGGCGTTGTCTGGATTCCTGGCGTTTCGCGGTCGTCCCGTCGGATTTCTTCTTACAAGCGTTTATCTGCTGTTCCTCTCCGTGTTGATGCTGGCTCTGGTTTCCAAGATCGCGTTCATGGGCCACGCTGGCGCGAACGTCGTACCCGTGATCTTTATCATGCCTGCGATCTTCTTGATTTCATTGGCATTTTCCATCTTGCAACTGCGCGGCCTGCGCACGGAACCATAGAAGAAGAAGAGACAACGGAAAAGACGGAGGGGGAGCGGAGAAGACGGAGGAGTTCGTTTTGGACAATTCACCACCGGT
>PHAZ01000003.1 GCA_002841825.1 Deltaproteobacteria bacterium HGW-Deltaproteobacteria-22
GGCGTAGGCTTCCACGCCCTTCTCCGGGGATCCCAGATGCTCAACGAGCAGGCGGGCGAGGCGATAGCGGAAGTTCTGAGCCTCTTCTGGAACATTGGCCAGCTCCACCTCGCGGGTCAGCACGCGGGCCAGCTCCTCATAACGTTCCTGAATGCCCAGCAGGCGATCCAGGCCCGTGAGCGCTGTTTCGGACTCGGCGTCGAGCTTGAGGACCTCCTCGAGGCGGATGGTGGCCTGCGAAGGGTCGCCCAGCTCGTCTTCAAACACTCGTGCCATGCGGTGCAGGTAGAAGACCTTGTCATCGTCCTCCTCGCAGCCCTTGTGCACTTCGGTGTAGATGCCGATCAGTTCGGCCCATGAATCGATGACGGCAGACAGTTTCTCGATGTCGTGCAGCGTCTCCTCATGGCGTGGATCGAGGTGAAGGGCGCGGGCCATGTCGTCGCGCGCGGCCTTGGGCTGATCCAGTTGGAGTTCGTGGATGTCCTTGAGTCGGTGCAGCAGCTGGACGCGCTCGTACGTGTCCTCACTCTGCTCAACGCGTACGTTGAGGACGTCGACCAGATTCTCCTGCTCGCCGACAGTGGAATAATATTGATCCAGGATCACCGCTGCGGCGGTGCGAACCTCGGGCTCGTAGGTGATTTCAGTGCAGCGCTCGTCACCGGCGCCGCCATGCATGACGCGGGAGAGGGACACGATCACGCCTTCGTTGCTGGAGTCCAGGCCCAGGGCTTCCCCGAACAGAGGGACTGCGATGTCGGGTGAGGCCAGACGCAGCTCGTGAACCTCGCCGAGGCGCAGCTTGATCGCGGCGATCTCGACGTCGCTCTGGCCGTTCTGGATCTCGACGTCGAGCACCTGGATCAGTTCCTGCCACTTCTGGGCCGCCTCATACAGGCGGTCCAGGGACTGCAGGGCGACCTCGTCGATCGGATCCTCGTCGAGGATTCGCTCGTAGGTCTCGATGGCCTTCTCGAGGCTGTGCAGTTCCTGATCGTACATCTGGCCCAGGGTGTAGAGCATGCTCTTGCGCTCTTCGAGGGAGGGCGCCAGATCCGCCTTGCGGGCGTAGACTTCCTGCAGGCTTTCCCAGTTCTCGTCGTGTACGAAGATGACCTCGAGGGCGTTGAGGGCCTCGATCTCGGCGTCGTCAATTTCAAGGATGAGGCGGTAAGTCGCGATCGCGGCTTTCTTGTCCTCGAGCTCGGACTTCTGGATCTCGGCGACCCGGAAGGCAAGGCGTTTTTTCTCTTCGGGATCGGCGACCAGCTCCACCTTCTTGAGGATGGCCTTGACCATCCGGGGAATGTCGCCCGTGGTGAGGAAGAGCTTCTCGAGGGCGTCCACGGCGGGGATGTATTCCGGGGAGATGTCGAGCAGCTTGTGGTAGGCCGCGGCGGCCCGCTCGACGTCGCCGACGACCGTCGAGAGGATGTCTGCGATGTGCGTCTGGAGATCCAGGGCGACCTCGATGTCCTCCTTGGCGTCGATGTTCTTCGAGTACAGGGCGAACAGGTCCTCCCAGGCCGTAAGAGACTGGGCCAGGCGCTCCAACTGGTGTCGCGTGTCGGCATGGCGAGCGTCGATGGCGAAGGCACGGGCATAGGTGTCGAAGGCGCGGCGCGGCTCCTCCATGAACTCGTCGAAGATGTTGGCGATCTGGTGGATCAACTGGATCTGTTCACCCGGATCGTAGCTGTTCTTCATCACGATTTCGTAGACGCGGATCAGGGGTTCCCAGCGGCCGAGGTTTTTGTAGACCGGCTCGAGGATGCGGGCGACCACCAGGGCGTGATCCTCGATGTCGAGCAGTTTTTCCAGGGCGGAGATCACGGCGTCGTCGGTGTTGTCCAGGTCCAGGGCCCGCCGCCAGGTCTCGATGGCCATCGTGGTCTCGTTCAGTTGTTCGTGCTGTACGGCGGCCAGGCGACGCATCAGTTCGCTCTGGTCCTCGATCTCCTCGGCCAGCTCGAGCTGCTTGGTCAGGTTGTCGGCCAGCTCGCTCCAGTTCTCGAGCTTCTGGTACAGGACATCCAGCGCGTGGAGGGCGGTCAGGCGGTTTGGCTCTTCGCCCAGGACCTCCTCATACACGGCCACTGCTTCCTGGGAACGGTCCAGCTTCTGATCGAGGATCATGCCGCAGCGGAACCGCAGCTCCTGCCGGCGTTCCAGTTCCTGCGCCAGCTCCAGTTGCTTGCGGCTGACGAACAGCAGTTGATCCCAGTTCTCGGTGTTCTGGTACAGGGTCTCCAGGGCGGTGAGCACCGTATCGTTCATCGGATCGAGCTCGAGGGCCGAACTGAAATGATGGATCGCGATGTTCGTCTTCCCCAGGTGGTCCCGCGCAATCTCGGCGGCTCGGACGTGAAGGGTGTGGGAGATGATCTCACCGAGCTCACCCTCCTTCAGGATTTCGCCATAGACGGTCAGCACGGAGGCCCAGCGGTCTTCGATCTCGGCGATCTTTTCGAAGGCGGAGCGGGCGTCGTCGGAGTCAGGGCTGTGCCGCACGGCGCGGGAATAGGCGTCGAGGGCCTTCTCGTTGTTGCCGATGTTCTCCGACCACAGGTTGCCGATGGTGATGAACATGTCGAGGATGATGATCGGATCGTCATCGGTCTCGGCCTGGATTTCGTGCACCTTCACGAGGTTTTCGAACTCCATGAGGGTCTTGTAGACGGGCTCGAGGATGTCGGCGGCGGAGCGGCGGCAGGAGGCGGTCTCGGACTCGAGGTGCTTCTCGAGCTTGTCCTTGGCACCTTCGTGTCCGGGCTGCCACTCGAGCACCTGACGGTAGCCCTCGATGGCATCCTCGACCTTGTCCAGGCGGCTCTCCTGGACGTCGGACCAGCGGAACTTCAGTTCCACGCGGACCGAGTCGTCGTCGGCGAACTCAAGCTGGCGCTCGAGGATGTCGGAAAGATCCTGCCACTTCTCGAGACGGGCATAGAGTTGATCCAGCCGCTGCATGGTGGGGACGTCCTCGGGCAGCAGCTCCAGCGCCTGCTGGTAGGCTTCGACGGCCTTGGCGGGCTTCTCCATCAAGGTGTCGTAGATGTCGGCCAGCTTCCAGTGAAGCTCCTTGCGGACGGCGTCGTCGGTGGCCAGGTCGATCTTCTTTTCGTAGACCGAGAGCAGGTCTTCCCACTGCTGGCGGGACTGGTAAATGCGCTCGAGGGCGTCCAGGGCGGGCTCGCTGGCATCGTCGATCTCGAGGATCTTCAAGTTGGTGGCCAGCGCCTTCTCGGGCTGCTGGAGCTGGTTTTCCTGGGCCGAGGCGACCACGAGCATCAACTGCATCGCCACGTCCGGATTGGAACAGGCTTCGTAGGCGCTCTCGTAGGCTGCCACGAGCTGGCTCCAGCCGTTGTCCACGGCGCCGGCGAGGCGTTCGCAGGCCTCGCGCAGCGGATCCAGGTCGGGCCCCAGTTTGAACGCAGCGACGAACCAGCGGAAGGCGCTCTCGCGGTCCTTCAGGTGTTCGTCGAAGATGCGGGCCAGTGCCTCGATGCGGTCGCGCTTGAGCTCGTCGTCCTCGGTGTGGGAGATGCGGATCTCCAGGACCGTGGGCAGCTTCTTGAACTGCTGGGCCTCCTCGTACAGGGCGATCAGGGCCTCGGCGGCCTGCAGGTTGGAGTCCTCAACCTCAAGCACCTTTTCGTAGGCCTTCATGGCGCGGTCGGACTTGTTCAGGTCGGCGTGCCAGATGCGGGCCTCCCGGAACAGCAGATCGATTTTTTTCGTCGTGTCGGCTTCGCCGTCGGACTGCTTGGCGATGATGCGGATGTACTCCTCCAGTTTTTCCCACTGGCGGAACAGACCCTCCAGTTCGTCGAATTCGCCGGTGTCCACCAGCAGTTTCTTGAGGGCGTCCTGGGCGCGGCGATTCTCGGGCTCCAGGTTGAGCAGCATGCGCCAGATCTCGACGGCGCCGGACGGGTTATCGAGCTTCTCCTGGATCGTGGGCGCCAGCTTCATGCAGACGGCTGCCTGCCGGACGGGGTCGGTGACCAGGTCCAGCAGCTGGCGGTCAATATCCACCATCTTTTCCCAGTTTTTCTCGCGCTCGTAAAGTTGCTCGAGGTTCTCCAGCGCCTCGACAGAGCCCGGATCCACAGCCAGCACTTCCTCCCACAGGGAGATCAGCAGCTCGGGCTTCTTCACGCGGGAGGCCGCCATCTTGGCGATCTCCAGCGTCTTCTCGGCGCGGGCATCGCCATCGGTGATGAAATCGAGCTCCCGCTTGTGCAGGGCGATCAGGCTCTCGAAGTCCCGTCCCTGTTCATACATTTCCTTGAGGCTCGAGATGGCCTCGCCGTTCTGGGGATCGAGCTCGAGGAGGGCTTCGTAGGCCTTTGCGGCCTCGCGCTTGTTGTGCAATTTGTCATTGTACAGCCGGGCAATCTCCAGTTGAACCTCGGCCTTGCGCTCTGCCTCGGCGATGGACTCGAGTCGTTCCTGGTAGAGCTTCACGAGGTCAGGCCAGCGGGACATGCCGGAGATGATCTCCACGAGAGCGCTGAAGGCGATCTCGTCGGAGGGGGTGATCGAGAGGATTTTCTTGTAGGCGTCGACCACCTTCGGCATCAGTTTCATCTGGTCGCGAAGCACCGGGATCGTGATGTGGAGCAGCTGCGCCTTCTCCTCGATCATCTCGTCGGGGAGACGCTTGGAGACGTCGTTGAGGGAGTCGACATACTGGTTCCAGCGGGCCGCGTCCTTGTACATCTTGGCGAGCGCCAGACGCGGGCCGATGGCCGTCTCGGAGGCCTTGACAGCCCGGGTCCAGGCGTCCATGGCGCGGGGCAGGTTGCCCTCGGCTTCGAAGGCCTGCGCCTTGCCGACCCACTCATTGACCGCGTCTTCAAAAGTCTCGTCCAATTGGATGATCAGATCTTCAATGATATATTCAGCCACGGGAACCTCCATCGGGGAAGTGCAGGTTACAAAAACCAAAAACGCAGGTTAATTCAGGAAATCACAAGGCAAAACCTTCGGTAATGCAGGGTTTCGCGAAACCGAGTTTATAACATGTTGACCTTTGCAGGACAACGGAAAAACCTCCTGCGCAACCCTGAAATCACAAGGGCTGGTCCGAGGAGAAATGGAAGATTGATTGTAGTATGTCTTGAGGCGGGAGAGCGGCAAGCACAGGATGTGGAGTCGCCGGCGGCCGTAATGTCAGGGTCGCCATCCCCGGCGACGTCTCCGGAGAGGTCCGTGGTGTCGGGGAGATCCCCGTCCCCGGTGTCGATGTCGGCGTCCGGCACGCCGCCGTCGGGCCCCTCGGCAGGTTCGGGGATGCATCCGGGCTCCCAGGAGCCTGTGGCGGTTTCGAGCCATTGGCAGACATATTCATTTCTGCAGCCCGTCCCCGGGAACAGATCACTCGAGCATCCGGCCACGCAGGTGTCGCCGTCGTCCGTGCGCATGCACACGGTGCCCGAGTAACCTGTACCGGGATGGTCCGGGCAGGCGCTTACGCAGGTGCCTGAACAGGTGCCGCCGGGCCATGTCAACAGGCAGATCGCATTCTCGTAGCGGCAGTCTTCGTCCTCCGAGCAGGCAGCGCCGATCCAGTTCTCATTGGGCACGAAGGCGTCGGAACAGGTACGGCCGGAGTCGTCCGGTTCCAGGGTCTGTTCTTCCCAGATCGTGGCTTCGAGCGCAGGGTTGCAGATCCCGGCGAACGGGTCGATCCGGACGTATTGCAGGTCCTGCACCTCAAAATACAGCCCCTCGGCCACGGCCGCGCCCGTGGCGCCCGAGAGGCCCAGCACGGCCCCGCATTCCACGGTGTCGCCGGTGGTCACGGTCGCCTCGAGCAGGTTGGCATAGAGGGTTCGCAAGCCAAACGGATGTTCCAGCAGCACCCAGTTTCCCCAGCCGCCCTGACAGGCCGGATCCTCTGAACTGCAGTCGCCGTGAAGGTCCAGCACCAGCCCTCCGGCGGCCGCATGGATCAGGGTTCCCGTGGGGCATTGATAATAAATACCTTGACTGTCTTCCTGCGCATCGGGACCGTTGGCTTCACAGTCGAAGCGACACCCGGCGCCGGTCTGACCGTGCAGGCAGGAGGCGCCGCCGTGGGAAGGGAAATGCCGGATGAAGCCGACATCGACGGGTCGCCGGAAGGTGTTTCCGGCGTGGGCGGGATCGGGCCCCGCGAAGGAGGCTCCAAGGAGGGCCACCGACAGGAGGAGCGGTCCGGTCAGGAGACGGAGGACTCCATGTGCCGTGGGGGAAATCACTCGTATTTCACTTTCCATCCCAATTGGAAGAGACGCAGATCACCGGCATTCTGGATGGGTGATATTTTTTCATGGCTTAGTTTGTTAAACCACGATTCCATCTGCTCCCGCACCGATGACTTCTCGACGAGAAACCGGTCCATGTGGATGCGCCGGAGCCAGGTCTCGATCCGTCCGATGTCACTGATGCCGGTCTGCCACTCGACCTCCAGCTCCTCGAGCATGCGTGCCGGCAGCAGCACGTGCTCGCCGGGCAGCGGGAATCCGCCGAAGTGCTGCGGCGCCGCCAGCGGACGCAGGGACAGCAGCAGGGCGTTGCTCAGCAGCAGCGAACTGAGGATGGTCATCTGGGTGCGGTCGGACTGGCCGGCCTCCATCAGTTGGCTTACCGTCAGGCGGCCGTCGATCCGTCCGAAGAGCTCCATGTCGATGTTCGCCGGCAGCGGCTGGTAGCGCCACCGCGCCACGGGATGGGGCACGAGGAACATGCCCGAGGCGATGTTGACGGAGGCCTCCACGATGCCAGAGGTCAGGCGGGCCAGGCCGCTGGACATCAGGTCGCTGAACGAGAACGGAGGCAGGAATTCGGGGATCTGGATGGCCTCCTCCTTGAACACATACTCGCCATCAAGCCACTCGAACACATCGAGCAGCTTGATGGCCCATTGGCGGGAGAGCGCCGCAACCAGCTCATCCTCTGTCAGCAGGTTCATCCGGACCAGCGCCTGCCCCTGCAGGATGGACTCGGCGTTCATCTTCTTGACGCTCTCTTCGCATGCGGAGGCCGGAATGACGTTCTCGTCGACGAGCATGCGCCCGAGGAGCTCCTTGGATTTGTTGGACTTCACCTGCAGGGGGAAGCCCGACAGGAAGGTGACCATCTTCTTGATTTTTTCAGTCTTCAGGTAAAGGTTTCCGGTCATCTGGTGGGAGTGGATCGCCGAAAGCAGGGCGACCCATGAAGCCGGCTCGATCTTGCCCCGCGAGGCAGGGCGCTCCGGCACCAGTTTCGACAGGTCCACCTGCTGCGTCCGGTTGACGGTGCCCTGACCGGCCCGCTTCTCCATCTCGCCGATGTACAGGATCTCGCTGCCGGACTCGATGAAACGCTGCCAGGATTCCTTGCCCAGCGGAAAACGCGAGAGGAAGACCACGGGGCCGATCTCCTTCCGCCAGCGGTCGAGCATTTCGGCCTGGGAGCAGATCGGGTGCATCAGATCCACGTATACGTCGCCCCGGGGTGCCTCCTTCGGTTGCGTGCCCATCCTGCACATTACGGCCGGTTTCATCCAGGGCTGCCCGAAGAGCTCCTCGTCCAGGGTGATCACGTAAAAAGACTTGTTCTGCATGTATTTTCGCTCCGTCCAGAGTCTCAGGCCCATCACTATACACCATGGTTTTTTGCAGGTACAGGTGCTTTTGCGTCATAAGTGAAGTCGTTATGGAGGGATTCATGCGCGCATTCGTCGCCGGAATCATCTGGCTTACATGTTGTTTCATTGTGGCGCCCTCATGGGCCAACTCGATCCAGTTGACCTCGAAGGGCAATCCGGGCTGCCTTTCCGCGGCCGAAGAGGCGGCCTCCGATTTTCCGCCTCCACCGGCGGACACCGGACCGTCAGCCCTGCCGCCCAATCCGGATCTGGCTCCGCCTTCCCCGGATGTCATCCGCTCGGCCATCGAGGCGGGCTTTGTCCGGATTCCGCGCAAGGGGAGCTGGTTCCGCAGTTACTCGGCTGCAAAGCCGGCCCGCGTGTTCGACACGCCCTCTTCCAAGGGGCTGGAGCTGGGGCGCATCGAGCCGCGATCGCGCCTGCCGCTTGCGGGCTACGCTGCGGTCAAGGGCAGTGGCTGCAGGGAAGGCTGGCTTCGGCTGGGCCTCTCGGCATGGGTCTGCCTGTCCGCGTTTGCGCCGGACAAGGAGCTTCCGGCCCTCGACCTGCTGCCGCTGATCCCGGAGAACAGTCTGTTGCCGGGACAGTACGCCTACGTGCGCCTGGGCGGGGCCCCCTGGTATCCGAGCCGCGAGGCCGCCAAGCAGAAGAAGCCCGGCGGAACGCATCCGGCCGGCTTCTACCTGCAGTTCAAGCGTTTCGTGAAGATCGACGGGATCAACTACTGGAAGACCGACAAGAATCAGTACGTGCCGATCGATCAGATCGCCCGGCACATTCCCTCGACCTTCTCGGGCGTTCCCGTGGACGCCTCGCGGCGCCTGCCGCTGGCCTTTCCGGTGCGCAAGGGCAAGAACCGCGAGAACGTGCCGATCCCGGTCTACGATCGGCCCGGTGGATCGGTCATCGGTCAGGCGGCGCCGCGCGCGCCGTTGTCGATTCTGGGTGAGAAGAAGGTGGGACGATCGACGTTCTATCGCGTGGAGGCGTGCCGCTGGATCGCCGAGCGGGACGTGGCCGCGGCGTTTTCCACGGTCGTGCCCGCAGGCGTGCGCAAGGGAGAGAAGTGGCTCGACATCAACCTGAGCCGGCAGACCCTGGTGGCCTACGTCGAGAACCGGCCCGTCTACGCGACCGCGATCTCCTCGGGCAAGGAAGGCTACCAGACCAAGTCGGGCATCTTCCGCATCTATTGGAAGGTGACCGAGACGGACATGAAGAACGAGGTCGGCGCCGACGAGCAGTACCTGGCCTCTTCGGTGCCCTGGTCGATGTTCTTCTGGAAGGGACAGGCGCTGCACGGCGCGTACTGGCACGACGACTTCGGCATCCCCAAGAGCCACGGCTGCGTCAACCTCGCGCCGCTGGATGCCCGCTACCTGTTTGAGTGGGCGTCCCCGTCGATTCCGGTCGGTGCGGCCTACGTCTGGTCGGGAGAAAACCGCCCGGGGATCGTGGTGCAGATCCGCAATGCCGACGACGACTCCCCGATGGTCTTCGGCTATGCGCGTTCGTTCGTCCCGGCAGACCGCATGCAGGCCATGGACCAGGCCTGGGAGAAAAAACTGGCCGCCCAGAGCCTGGAGGCGCTGGCCGCCTTCGAGAAGGAAAAGAACGAGACCACAGGGGAAATGAAATCTCCCGCGTCCACCGCACCGTCCACCGCGCCGTCCACCGTGCGAGCCCGCCGGGATGTCCCCGCGTCGAAGAAGGTCCCCGCGACCATGAAGAACGCCGGAAGATAAGAAAAAGAGGGAAGAAATCCGACCCGTCAGCGGACCCGGAGCAGGGCATCGCGGACCTGGGCGTCGAGTACGTCGCTGGTGACGTGGCCGGAGGTGAGCGTGAGGATGCGATCGCGGGAGTCGAGCAGGAAGGTCACCGGCACCTCGCGGATGTGACGCCCGCACATGCCGAACCGGGGATCATGCACGACGCGGAACGGAGGCTTCTCGGCCATGACCCACTCATCCACGACCTTCCGGTCCGGATCGGTGAACACCACGATGAACTGTGCCCGTCTGCCGTCGAACCGGGAGGACACCTTCATGAAGCGACTCCACTGGGCCTGGGACTTGAGGGACCAGGTGGTGAACACGCCCACGACGCGGACCTTTGCGTCGGCGTAGAGGTAGGCAGGAAGGGCCGAACAGGGGATGGGCTTTTCGAGCCGGCCCGCCACGGCAGGCCTGGCCGGCCTGCAACCCGCCAGTCCGATCATTCCCGTAATAGCAAGCAAGAAAAAATGGCGCATGGGGCTAGCGTGTGCAGTGGGCGCCGATGTCCAACTGGGCGCCCCGACCGGTGCAGCGGGTGAAGCCGAGCTCGGTGCAGTTGACGAGGAAGTACGTGCCGTCGAGGCAGACCCTGGCGGTGAAGTCGTCGAGGCAGTCCTCCTCGCCGAGCTCGCACTCGGTGCCGGCGGCGTTGCAGGAAGGGCCGTTGACCGTCATCACGCAGGTCTTGTTCCCCGGGAGCTGGGAGCAGTCCACCTGCTGCACGACACCCAGTCCGCTGCAGTCGGTCTTGAGGTTGCCGCTGCAGGTGCCTTCGTACTCCGCGGGATCGCACTGGGCGCCCTCGCCCATGCAGAAGGGCTGGAACACGTTTTCTTCGGTCTGGAGCAGGGTGCAGGGCAATCCCATGACGGTGCAGTCGGTGGTGTTGATGTAGCCGTTGGCGCAGACCCGCTGCTTGTCCCCGTCGCACAGCGGCTCGTACTCGCCTTCGGTGCAGGTGTTGAGCGAGCACTGCGGATTGCCGTCGTCGCCCATGACGCAGGTCATGCCGCTGTCACGGCAGTTCATCGCGTACATCTGGCGGTTGAAGGAGTCGCACCAGTACCGGACGTCGCCTTCGCAGCGGCCCTTGTTCGTGGAAGGATCACACGTGACGGGCAGGGCGCCGTTTCCGAAGCACTGCTTGACGGTCGTGCAGTTGCCTTCGGCGGCGAGCACGCAGCTGTAGATCTCGTTCCAGATCGCCTGCTGGTTCTCCACCGCGGTCTGCTCGTAGTGGGAGGTCACGCACGGCGAGATGTAGCCCAGCGGCATCACGTCGCAGGCATCGCGGATCAGGCAGGCGTTGAGCACCTCGGCATAGCCGAGCAGTTGGTTGTTGTTGGTGTTGTTCGTGGTCTTCTTCTTGGAGTCCGAGCAGGAGACCAGCCAAACGGGGATAACAATCAGGAAAAGAAGAAAAGTACGTTTCATGGGGGAGGAATAATAGTCGGATCCACCCCCCCAAAGCAAGCGGGGATTCCAGGTTCCTTCGTTTGACCGTGGACTTTTGGACGACCATCGGCTATAAACTCAGGCCCGGCAGCGGAGGGACAGACGCCCCCGGCCGTCCAGTGAGGTGGTGACCATGGCATATTATTGTTTCAAATGCGGCAACGAAGTCGAGTTCGCCGTCAAGGGCGGCATCATGGTTGGTCGCCTCGACGCCTGTGAACACTGCGGTGCGAACCTGCACTGCTGCAAGAACTGCGTGTTCTACGATCCGGGCCTGCACAACCAGTGCCGCGAGCCCCACACGGAGTTCATCCGCGACCGCGAGGAGCCGAACTTCTGCAGCAGCTACGAGTTCCGCAATGACGACACGGCCCCCAAAAAGGTCTCCCTCGACGCCGCCAAGTCCAAACTGGCGGATCTGTTCAAAAATCTCAAATAGGCGGAAAAGTCCGCAACTTCCCGCTGGCCGGGACGATAATGGTTGCCGTGAGGTGAAGACGCCCTGTCGCGCTCGTTTCTTGTCGCGCAACAGGGATCCGGGTCTGCACTTTCAGGAGATCCCATGCGTGTTGAGCTGCCGCCCCCCCGTCAAGAGACCCTTCGCCCGCAGGACGTGAGCCGTCGCACCCCGGTGCGGACCGCCCGTCCCGGCCCGGTGCCCGGAAAAACCCCGTTCGAGCGCGTCTGCGTGGAGTTGATGGCCTCCGAGCGCGCCGTGCAGACGGTGATCCTGCGGCTGCAGTCGGGGCGTCAACTGTCCCCGGGCCAGCTGCTCGAAGCGCAGATGGCGGTGTACCACAACCTGCAGCGTGTGGAGTTCCTCTCGAAGTGCCTGCAGGCCGCCCAGAGCACGCTGCAGCAACTGCGGCAGGGGTAGGGGCTCCAACCAAGGCCCCAACCAGCCATTGACCGGAAGGAGCGCTTCCATTATACAGGGGGGGGAGTTTTCACCACCGATGAACCACCTGATCCTGCTTGCCGCCCAGACCGAAAAACTGGATATCATCAAAATGATTCTCGCTGCGCGTGGACTGATCCTGCTGGATCTGATCGTCCTGCTCGCGTTCTCGGTGCTGACCTGGTACATCATCGTGTACAAGGGTCTCTTCTATTACCGCTCGAACCGCAACAACGAGGCGTTCCTGAACATGTTCCGCTCCGGCGCGACGCTGGATCAGGTCCACCAGTACTGCGAGTCCAATCCCGCCTGTCCCCTGGGCAATGTGTTCTCGGCAGGGTTCCGCGAGCTCGTGAAGATCAAGGCCCGTGAGGAGTCCGGCGAGTCCGGCACAGGTTCGATCACCTCGGCCAATCTCGAGCGCTCGCTGCGCCGCTCGGCCATGGTGGAGATCACCAATCTCGAGAACCAGCTGCCGCTGCTGGCCACGATCTCGGCCACCGCGCCGTTTCTGGGGCTGTTCGGCACCGTCTGGGGCATCATGGAGAGCTTCTCCACCATCGGGTCCCTGGGCAACACCACCCTGGCGACGGTGGCCCCGGGCATCGTCGACGCGCTCGTGACCACGGCCCTGGGACTGATCGCGGCGATCCCGGCCACGATCGCCTACAACCACTTCCTGCGCAAGGTCCGGCTGCACGTGGCGGACATCGAGTCGTTCGCCAACGACTTCCAGAACATCGCGCACCGCAAGTTCCTGCAGTAATCGGGTTAGTTGCGATGAATCTGAACTATCAACCCCCGAACCATCCCATCGCTGAGATGAACCTCACTCCGCTGGTGGACGTGATGATGGTGCTGATGATCATCTTCATGGTCACCAGCCCCATCGATCCCACCGGCATCGACCTCACGCTCCCGGACGCGCAGAGCGCCCCGGTGCCGCGCGCGCCAGACACGCTGGTGGTGGCCATGGACGCCGAGCTCCGCATCCGCGCGGCCGTCGGCGAGGAGCCTGCGCGGGAGGCCACGCTCGAGACCCTTCCGGCGGTGCTGCAGAAGCATTTTCCCGGGCGCGTCAAGGCCCACGTGAAGGCGGACCGCTCCCTCACCGTGCAGGACTTCATGACGCTGCTGGTGCGGCTCAACGCCTCCGGCATCACCCAGATCGGCATCCTCGCCGAGCCTCTCCCCGAGGAGAAGACCGACCGGCGGTGACGTTTCCGTTGGAAGCGGCACCGGCCTGGCATGAGCCGGGCGATCCGCAGACCGACCGTCTTCCACCTGTGGTGCCCTGGACGGGCGCCGGATCATCAGGAAACCCATGAAGATCGCTCTGTTCGGCGTGACCACCCATAACCTGAAGGACATCGACGTCGAGATCCCCTGGGGGAAGATCACCGCCATCGTCGGGGTGTCGGGCTCGGGCAAGAGCTCCCTGGCCCACGACACGCTCTATGTGGAGGGGCAACTGCGGTACCTCGAGACCCTGTCTTTGCGAATGCGCCCCTGGTTCTCCGGCAGGCTGATCCGGCCGCAGGTGCGCTGGGCCTCGGGGCTCTCCCCCACGGTGCTGGTGTCCCAGAAGTCACAGACCTGGGCCGACGCCACCTGTGTCTCCGACGCGCTGGAGACCTCCCATCACCTGCGTTTCCTTTTCACGCACCTGGGGATCGTCCGATGTCCGGAATGCGGGCTCGAGGTGCGCGCCTCGGACATCGCCGACGTGGCGGCCTTCTGCGCCGAGCTGCCCTTGGGGACGCGCCTGTGGGTGACGGCCCCGTTTTCTCGCGAACTCGACGAGGAACTGCTGCGCGACCTGCTGGAGACCGGCTTCACGCGGGTGTTCGCCGGGGACCAGGAGTACGATCTCGAGGAGCCCGGGCAGCAGCCGTCCGGGCCGTTCTCGGTCGTGGTGGACCGCGTCGTCACCCGTGAGGGGCAGCAGTCCCGGCTGGCGGGCTCCGTGGAGCAGGCCTTCCGCATCGCCGGCGGACAGGTGCAGATCCGCACCGCCGAGGGGGTGACCGCCTTCTCGACCCGCCCGCAGTGCACCGGCTGCGGCCGCGTGTTCGCCCGCAAGACGCCGCGGCTGTTCTCGCGGGATCCCGAGACCGGTGGCGGCTGTCCGTCCTGCGGGGGGAACCGCCTCGTCGAAGGGCAGGTCTGCGCTGCCTGCGGTGGCAGCGGTCACTCCGACGAACTGGCAGCCTACTCCGTCTCCGGCGTGAGCTGGCCCGCCTGGCAGGAGTTGACCGTCGACGAGGCGCTGGCCCAGTGCCGCGGTGTCCTGGATGCCCAGGCCGATCCGCACCGGCTCGCGGCGGCCAGCTCCCTGATCGCCCCCATCGAGCGTCGTCTGCGTTTCCTGGCCGACCTGGATCTGGGCGGTTTGCGGCTTTCTCGTCCGATGAACACCCTCTCCCACGGACAGACCCAGTTCGTCCGCCTCTCGGCCCATCTGGCCGGCGAGCTCTCGGGCGTGACGACGATCCTGGACGAGCCGGGGATGGGCCTCGCCCGCGACGAAAAGACCAAACTGAAGGGGATCTTCGAGCGCCTGATCGATCAGAAGAACACCGTCGTCCTCGTCGAGCATGATCCGGAGTTGATCGCCCTGTGCGATCATGTCATCGAGCTGGGTCCGGGCGCCGGCGAGCTCGGCGGAGAGGTCCTGTACGCCGGGGACCGTGCAGGTCTTGCCGCCTGCCCGGAGAGCCGGATCTCCCCGTGGCTGATGGATTTTTCAGGCATGCCTCCCGCCGTCGAGCGACCCGCTCCGGAAGCCATGCTGCGTTTTCCCGAGGTCACGGTGCGTGAGCTCACCTTCGACGAGGTGGCGCTGCCGTTTTCCCGGTGGACGGTGCTGACCGGTCCGATGGCTTGCGGGAAGTCCACGTTTCTGACCGCGGTCGCCGCCGCCCAGGGGCGCCTCGTGGCGGCCCAGAGGACCCGCAACAGTCGGGCCGAAGTCGCCACCGGTGGCGGGTTCTTTCCCGGGGGCGTGAAGATGCTCGATGAACTCTCGTTCCCGCGCACGCCGCACTCCCACGTGGCCTCGCTGTGCGGCATCTGGGACGTCCTGCGCCGCTGGTACGCCCAGCTGCCCCTGGCCAAAGCCCGCGGCTACGACGCGGCGCGCTTCTCGACCACCCGGGCCGGCGACGGGCGCTGCCTGCGCTGCTCGGGCACCGGGGAGATCCTGGTGGACACCGGCGGGCTGTCCCAGCTGGCCACGGTCTGTCCGCTGTGCGAGGGCCGCCGCTACACGCCCCAGACGCTGGAGATCACCTGGCGTGGCTACTCCATCGCCGACGTGCTCGCACACACCGTGCGCGAGGCCCTGGGCCTGTTCTCCCACTTCCCCGAGATCTCCTCCCGGCTCACCCTGCTGTCCGAGGTCGGTCTGGAATACCTGCGCCTGGGGCAGCCCTCGCGCTCGCTCTCGGGCGGGGAGATGCAGCGCCTCGCGCTGGCGCGGGAATTGGTCTCAAAGCAACCGTCATGCTTCCTGCTCGACGAGCCCCTGGGTGGCCTGCACCCCGACGACGTCGTGCATCTGGTGCGCCTGTTCCAGCGCCTGGTCGATCAGGGTCACACGCTGATCACCGTCGATCACACCGGCTGGCTCATCCCCTGCGCGGATCTGCACCTTCGCCTGCACCGCGCCGGCGACCGCGTCTCGTTCATTTAAACTGAAACTACATCGGCTGCAGCAGGTCGATGTCGGGGCGGGCCTTCTCCAGGATCTCGGCCGCGAGACGGTTCTGGGTCTCCACGACCTTCACCTCGTCGACGTTCACCAGGCGGCCTTCGGAGACGACCTTCTTTCCGTTGACGAACACGGTATGGGCCCGCGTGCGCGAGTTGCAGAACAAAAGCGCGGCGACCGGATCCGACAGGGCGCCGGCGTAGGCGATGTCGAGCATGTCGAAGCAGGCCAGATCGGCCAGATACCCCGGCGCGATGGCCCCCAGCTCGTCGTCCCAGCCCAGCACCTGCGCCGAGCCCCGGGTGGCGATCTCCAGCGCGTCGAGGGCGGACACGGCGCCCACGCCGTGGGGTCCGATCCGGTGCACGAACAGGGCCAGGCGGGCCTCGGCGAGCATGTCCGAGGCGTCGTTGGAGGCCGACCCATCCACGGCCAGGCCCACGCGGGCACCCGCGGCGCGCAGATCCACCACGCGGGCGATGCCCGAACCCAGCCGCAGATTGGAGGTGGGGCAGTGCGCCACGCCGGTGTGCGTGCGGCCCAGCAGGGCGATCTCCTCGTCGTTGAACCAGATGCCGTGGGCATACCACACGTCGTCGCCGACCCAGTCCACGCTCTCCATGTAGGCCAGCGGGCGCTTCCCGAGGGTCTGGACGCAGAAGTCATCCTCGTCCTGGGTCTCGGCCAGGTGCGTGTGCAGGCGGACCTTGTGCCGGCGGGCCAGGGCCGCGCTCTGGGAGAGCAGCTCCGAGGTCACCGAGAAGGGCGAGCAGGGCGCCAGCGCCACGCGCAGCATGGCACCGGGCTTCGGATCGTGGCACTTCCGGATGAAGTCTTCCGAGGCGCGCAGGATCTCGTCCTCGGTCTGGACCACGTCGTCGGGGGGCAGGCCGCCCTTGCTCACCCCGCGCGACATCGAGCCGCGGGTGGGGTAGAAGCGCATGCCGAGCCCGGCGGCCGCCCGCACCTCGGCGTCGAGGATCTCGTTGCCGTACCCCTTCGGGAACAGATAGTGGTGGTCGGCCGCGCAGGTGCAGCCCGTCAGCAGCAGCTCGCCCAGGCCCGTGGTCGCGGCCGAGTGCACGGCCTCGGGCGTGATGTGGCGCCAGCCCTGGTACAGGTTGATCAGCCAGTCGAAGAGCTTGACGTTCTGCACGCGCGGGACGTTGCGGAACAGGGTCTGGTACAGGTGATGATGCGTGTTGATCATGCCCGGGATCACCACCAGGCGACGGCCGTCGATGACCTCGTCGGCTTCATCGGCCAGGCCGACGCCCACCTTGGCGACGCGGTTGCCCTCGATGAGGATGTCGGCGTTTTTCAACACGGTTCGGGCGGCGTCCATCGTGGCCACCGCCATGCAGTTGCGAATCAGCACGGACATGACGAATCCTTCCGGTTGCAGGTCGGTGCCGCGCATGGGAAACTCCGCATCACGCAAGCACTTTCTTCGATACAGAAAATACGGGTGACCCACTTTTCCGTCAACGGTTTTTTTCGGTCCCCCGCGTCCGCATTGACACGGAGCCCTCCTCCATGGATAGTACCCGGCCATGCTGCTGCGTTTCTTCCGTCGTACCCTGGCCAGGCTCCGTAGCCGATCCGTCGATCCGGCCGAGCGCGATCGCGTCTTCCGGACCGTCGAGGCTGCCTTCTCCCGCCTCATGCCCGGCTTCACGGGGACCGCCTCCGACGTGCTGGCCCTGTACCGGGACCGTCTGGTCGTGCGCATCGAGTTCCAGGATCCGTCCGGGGACATCACGCCCCCGCACCGTGCCTGGTTCTCCGTCACCCGCGACACCCTGGTCGCCAGCCGCCTGCCCGATTTCGAAGGAATCAAGTACGACGAAATCTGGGAGTAAGAAGAGGTTACAGCTTTGACCACGGGGAATTTCGTTTACTGCCCGCAATGCGCCACGGCCCTGGTCGAACGTCAGGAGCAAGAGGACGGCGGGCTCAAGGTTCGCCTCCGCTGCCCGGCCTGCGACTGGACCCACTGGAACAACCCCACGCCGGTGCTGGCGGCCATCGTGGAGGTGGACGGCAAGGTCCTGCTGGCGCGCAACGCCGCCTGGACACACCGGAGGTTTGCGCTGATCACCGGCTTCATGGAGGCCGGCGAGTCACCCGAGCAGGGCATCGCCCGCGAGATCGCCGAGGAGACCAACCTGGTGGCCGACGAGATCACCCTGCTGGCCGTGCACGACTTCCAGCGCCAGAACCAGATCATCATCACCTACCATGCGCGCTGTCACGGTGAGGTGCGCCTGTCTCCCGAGCTGGCCGAGTACGGCCTGTTTGCGCCCGAAGACGTGAAGTGCTGGCGCTCCGGAACCGGCCTGGCGCTGGCAGGGTGGCTGCGCAGCCGCGGCCACGAGCCCGAGTTCGTGGAGTTCCCGGCCGCCCCGCCCCCGGAGCCGCCCAGTCAGGGGACTTAACCGTCATTTTCCGGACACATACGAGATTTCACCGGACAAATACGAGATTTCACCGGACACATACGAGATTTCACCGGACAAATACGAGATTTCGCCGGACAAATACGAGATTTCGCCGGACACATACAAGATTTTCCCGGACACATACAAGATTTTCCCGGACACATACGAGATTTTCCCGGACACATACGAGATTTCGCCGGACAATTACGAGATTTCACCGGACAGGACCGTCGTTTTTCTGCAGATCTGACCACGCTTGGGTCTTCCTGCAGATGAACCGTCAGCCGGTGCGTAAATGCACCGAAAGCCTGAGGAAAGCACAATTTGTGGCAAACTGAGGGCGTGGCGAGAGCCTCGGCATCAATCGTTCCGTCATAATACGCGGAGGAGCCCGAACCGGGGTCGCACGAGCGTCTTCGCCGTCTGATTGACGAAGGGTTCGATCCAGTCAAAGCGCGGCTTTGCGATGAACTCTCCGGATGGGTTCACCAGACCCCATTTTCCGCCGCGACAGCGCATCATGGATATGCGCATGCAGTGGCCGCCCTCGTTGATCCGGGCCACGCCTTCCCGGAAACGGGAGATGAAGCCGTAGTTCAGCGGCAACAGGGTCTTTCCTCCGACCTGGACCAGCCCCCAGGTGCCGAAGGCGCGGTCCGGATCGGAGGGATCCATCCGCATGACCCGTGCGGCTCCTTCCTGTGGCGTGCATACCTGATCGTACTGCACCGGGACGAGGATCCGACCCTGGAGATCCACCAGGCCGATCTTTCCTGCATCATCCACGACGGCGAGGGTGCCCGCATCGAAGAGACCGGGTCTTCTGCAGTCCGAATCCTGCTGTGGGTATTCTTCGAAGGAACGATTTCCAAATTTGAATCGGCGGTATTTCGGTGCGATGACGGTCCTTCCGGTGAAGTCCAGCAGGGACATCCGATCGCAGACCGGATCCTGGTTTGTGATTCTGCAGGAGACCCCGACGGCCGCCCAGGGGCCGAAAATCGCGAACAGCGCATCGAATGACGGTGGAATCAGCATCCCCCGCGATGGGCTGAAGAGTCCCCATTTTCCACCCTTGCATTCCGGTTCTTCCCTGTCGATCTTTTTCCAGATGCAACCTGAATTGACCCAGTAGGTCCCGGCGAAAAAGGGTCGCACGGCGTCAAAGGCCGGTCCCCGTTCTTCCTTCTTCCGGGCGTCGACCATCCGGAACTTCGTCTGGTATGCCCTGGTCATTGGTGGATTGGCCGGTGGGAGGCCGTCGGTCCGCTCCACTTCCCACGTAGCCATCACGTCCTTTTCAGCGGCGCCCTCCGAAAACAGGACCTGCCCCTCAGGAGAGAGGACGCCGAAGCGATTCCGGGCACAGGTCTTTTGCGGAAGGCCGCAGGATTCGGCGAAGAGGATATGGCCGTCAGCGGCGGGTTCGAGGGCGGCATAGGAGCCGGGGAGGTCGGAGAGCGGTTCCAGTTTCTTCAGTTTCCAGTTCGCCTTGGACATGTCCCCGCAGCCGGACGCGCACAGGCCGATAAGACCTTCACCGAGCCTGCGGATCTCCTGGTATTTCAAGGGCAGGGCGAATCGGCCGGTCGGATCCGTCACGCCCATCTTTCCTTCACGTGTCACCCTCAGCAAATGGTCGTTGAGCGGCAGGATCTCCGAAAAAACCGGGGCCAGGACGACCGGTCCCCGCGTGTCGACCAGACCCATCTTTTCCTCTTTTTTCACGATCCAGAGGGTTTCATGCCAGGGTGTGATCTCCTGATAATTCATTGGAATGAGGAACCGCCCAAGAAGATCGATCAGACCCGTCTTGCCGCCTTTTTCAACGAGGATCTCCTTGAGGCCATGAAATTCGTATTTGTCGCATTCGTTAATGAACATGTAGACTTTTGCCAGTTCACGATCGGATGGCCTGGAATCCCAGTAAGCGGGTTCGGCCTCCTCTTGAAAAAATGGCCTGTGGTCAAAAAATGGAAGAAAGTTGACCGGAAAAGCTCCATCACGCCGCAGCCATTCTCGGTTCTTTTTTTCCAGTTCGGGATCCTGTTCCGTTTCATCTGGTGACTGGTCGGCATCAGCGGCCAATGCGTCTTCGTCTGGAGCCTCTCCGGCCGGAGTCTTCTGTGGAGGGCTGTCAGGGCGGTACTCTCCGGCTGTGGTGATCGTCCCCGTCTCTCCGAAGGTCTGATGGAAGAACAGGGTGCGTCCGCGGGAGTCGCGGTCCAGTTGGACCTCACAGAGCCGTGAGAAGACACGTCCGGCGGCCATGATCGGAGCCACGATCTGTCGTCCGTCGGCATCCATGAACCCCCATAGTTTTCCATTGCGGACCGGTGCGAGCCGGCCGTTGAAGTCCCCCACCTGATCCACTCCGGAAAGATGCAGGGTGACTCCCGCAGCGTTTTTGCAGAAAATCCGACCGTCCCCGGACCGGACCACCGTTTCGCAGGCGCTGCCTCGGGGACCGTGGATCGGGAACACGGGATCATACCGGTTACAGTGTCCATAATAATTGAAGTCGTCATCGTTGCCCGGGCGGGTCGCCCGTTTGGCGTCAGGGACCTTGCCGGTCATCAGGCGGTTCTTCTGGACTTCGAACAGCGCCAGATCGCTGGTCAGCGGCACCCGGATGCGGCCGTCGGGGCCGGTCAGGCCGCACGCCTTTCTGCAGGCACCCAAGGCATCGCAAATGGTATTGCAGAACATGAAATGGCCGCGGGCAAGCTCCACGATTTCTTTCTGTTCGGGAGGCAGCACCCATTTTCCCTGCAGATCCAGCAGTCCCCATTTTCCGCCATTGCATTCATGATCGCAACAGTTGACGACTTGATCGTGGCAGCCGATCTGAACGGTGGCGAATCCACCCGAGTAGGCGTCGCAGTGGTCCACCGCCGGGGTCTTCACCCACTTTCCAAGTTGATCGACATAGCCCCACTTGCCGCCGGAGACGTAATCGAAACTAAATGGATTATCTGATGCTTTCCCCCCCACGTTCACACAGGCCCTGCCCTCGGAGAAGTCGCGGCCTCCGGCGAACTGTGGTGCGATCACGATCCGCCCGGAGAGGTCGAGATACCCGGTCTTGTCATCACGAACGAAACGGACGCGCCCCTCGGCGGGATCGGACAGTGCCTGATGAACGGCCGGGATCAGGACACGGCCGTTTCCGTCGAGCAGACCGTGCCGGCCACCCCAGATACCGATGAGCGACCAGAAACGGCCGTTGACGGTTCGAAACCACGCAGTGGATCCCTTTCCGGATGTCCGGCGGACTTCATGGTACTTCAGCGGGACCACCTGGACGCCGTCGATGCCCAGGCGACCTTCGAACGTATCCGAAAAGATGGAGAAATGACCGGCTTCCCATCGATTGGAGGCCACCGCTGTGAACGCCGCTGGTTCCACCAGGACCGAACCCCGGATCGATACATCGGTCGTGTTTTTCGATGGCTTTTCCTTGTTGTTTTTCTGTGTTTCCGGTTTGACGGGATGACAGGAGAGCCACATGCAGGGGAGGATGGCCAGAAAACAACTGCGGAAGAAGGTCATCGGATGATTTCTCCAATCCTGACACTCTTTCAAAAATGGTTTCAATTGTCCAGTGCAAAATATACGTTCCTGAAGGTCAGGAAAAACGCGTTGGACGATGGAGGGGGCTTTTACAGGTTGTATTCGTTGGCGTTGAGGCAGAAGGGGCAGGTGATGCGGGCCGGGTAGCCGACGTAGGGGACAGGGAGCTTGTGGTGGCAGGAGCCGCAGTCGATGGAGGAGCGCAGATCCTTTTTATCGGCCTTCGGGAACAGGTCGACATCGGAGTGGTCCTCGTCGTCCATGATCGCGGGCCGGGCGCCGGAGGTGCGGGCGACGGGGCCCGATGGGCCGCTCTCGGAGGCCGACGCGGGGACGGCCGGGACGGCTGCAGGTTCTTCGGCTTCCTCGGCGGGGCTCTCCTGGGCGGCCTCGCCGGCGTCGTCTTCGCGCACGAGCGGGGCGGCCACGGAGACCTCGTCCATGACGAACTCGCCGGAGCTGGTCTGACCGAGAGTGACCTCGCCGCCGACCAGCATGGAACCGGATACATCGGCCTGCGCGGGCTCGGAGGAACCGGCGCCGATCTCCAGTTCACCGGCGGCCAGCTCACCGACGACCATTTCTCCGGAGGAAATCTCGCCGGAGACGGCCTTGTCGGGGGTCTCAACGTCCTTCTCCGTGAAGGAGGGCGCCGCCATGCCGAAGACCGTCGGCTTGTGATCGGACCTGTCCTTGTTTTTCTTTTTATCCTTTTTACTTGGATGATGCTCGGGTTTGGGCTCCGGTTCGGGTTTGGGCTCCGGTTCGGGGACCCGATCCTCCTCGGGCAGGGTCTCGGGTTCCGGCGCAAGGTTGTCGGATGGGCTGTCATCGACGACAGGTTGCTCGCCCGATACCGTTTGAATCTCACCGGTATCCGCTTTCTTGCCGCCGAAAATCTTGCTGAAAAATCCCACGGGCCACCTCCTTCAGTGAGCAGGATTATGTCTCATTTTTCATGACAAGAAAAGGGGGTCGGCGCGTTTTTTCAGGTTTCGGTGGTGGAAGCGGGGATGATCAGGCGCATGACGGTCCCGCTGGCGTCGGATCGCGCCAGCGTCAGCCGGCCGCCGTGGGCCATCAGGATGTGGCCGGCCACCGCCAGGCCGAGCCCGGTGCCGGAGTTTTTCGTTGAAACGAAGGGCTCGAATATTTTTTCCTGCATGTCCAGAGGAATCCCTGGGCCGGGGTCCTCCACGTCCACCTGCACCTCCACGGTGTTGGAGACCAGGGAGATTCTCACCCAGGTGCCGGGTGCGGCCTGGACCGCGTTGATGATCAGGTTCAGCAGCACCTGGCGCAGACCGCCCGGATCGAACTGGATCGCGCAGGTGCCGGGCAGCTCCAGGTCGAAGCGGGTGCCCGCGTTCTTCGGATCGGCCTCGCACAGCATGACGGTCTCCTGGAGGAACTCCACGAGGTCCAGGTTCTCCACGCGGGGCTTTTTCTGGGAGGTATAGACCCGCAGTTCGGAGATCAGGTCGTTGAGCCGCCGGATTTCGCGGAAGACGATGTCGAAGAGCTCCCGGTTTTCCGGCTCCTGCGAGGTCATCGACGGGCGCAGAAGCTCCAGGGAGCCCGCGATGGAGGTGAGCGGGTTGCGGATCTCGTGGGCGATGCTGGCGGTCAGCCGGCCGATGGCGGCCAGCTTCTCCTGCTGGGCGAGATCCCGCTCCAGCCGGGACACCTCGCTGCGGTTGCGGATGACCACGATCGAGCCGGAGGTCTGCTCCTGGACCATCAGGTCCTGCACGGACACCTCCAGTTCGAGGACCTGGGAACCATGGTTCAGGCGGGTCCGCAGGGAGGTGGGCTTCTGGGTGACCCAGCCGGCGAGCTCGGGGGAAAGGTTCTCCATGGTTATGCCGACCTCGATGTTGGCACCCATCAGGGTGCGGAAGGCGGGATTGACGTCCAGGACCATGCCCTCCCGGGACACACAGCAGATGCCGTCGTTGAGGGAGCGCAGGATGTCCTGGTGCCGGTTGAACAGGAGCTGGATCTGGCGGTCCTTCCTCACGTTGGCCTGTTCGGCCCGGGACAGGTGCCGGGCCAGCAGGATCGAAAGGGCCGACACCGCGGCCATGGCGCTGATGTTGAGGCTCAGCCGGGCGGCCAGCACCGACGCGGACAACTGGTCAGGGACGATCCCGGCGCCGGGGAGCGACGGCAGCCAGCCGGTCTTGCCGGCGATGGAGACGGCGGCGTAACTGAGGATCGACAGGAAGGTGATCGAGCCGGCCCAGAAGGCGGGCATGGCCATCGCCGAGGAGATGATGCCCACCATGAACAGGATCGTGTACGGCGAGTACGCGCCCCCTGTGACGTGCACCAGCGCGGAGGTCACCAGGGTGTCGCAGATGACGGTGCCCAGGAAAATCCAGTGCAGTTTGCTGTGGCCCCGGCGCAGGATCGCCAGGAGCCCCAGCAGGGTGGCGTACTCGAAGATGACCAGCCCCATCACGAGGCGCGCCACGAGGGTGGCCGCCGCATGGGGCCTTGGAGCCACGAGGTAGGCGATGGCCGAGCCGACCAGGATGAAACTGATCAGCAGGAACTTCATGATGGAGAGCTGGAGGATCCGGTGGTCCCGGAGGGCCGAAGCACCGGCCGAGGACTCCCACGACAGCGGGTTGTTCACTTCAGGTTTTCCGTCTTGCCGGCCATGCTGAAGATCGGCATGTACATCGCGATCATGACGGTGCCGATGCTTCCGCCGAGCACGACCATCATCAGCGGCTCGATCATGGCGGTCATGCCCTCCACGGCGACGTCGACCTCATCTTCGTAGAAGTCCGCGATCTTGTTGAGCATGGTGTCCAGCGCGCCGGTCTGCTCGCCGACGCCGACCATCTGGACGACCATGTGCGGGAAGATCTTCGTTTGCGCCAGGGGCTCGACGATGTTGCGACCCTCGGCGATCTGGGACCGCACGGTCATCAGGGCCTTTTCGATGACCATGTTGCCGGCGGCCTTGGAGACGATCTCGAGGGCGTCAAGGATCGGGACGCCCGAGGCCAGCAGCGTGCCCATGGTGCGCGTGAACCGGGCCACGGCGATCTTTTTGAGGACCGGGCCGAGGATGGGCGCGTTGAGCATGCCCATGTGCAGGTAGTATCTCCCCTTCGGGAGACGCCAGGCCACGATGAACCCGACGATGATCGCGAAGAAGATGCCGAAGATCGGCGTGGCGTGGGCCAGGGCCCAGCGGCTGGTGTCGATCACTTTCTGGGTCAGGCCCGGCAGCTGGCCGCCCATGCCCGCGAACATCGTCTCGAAGGTCGGGATGACCTTGAAAAGCAGACCCCACATCGATCCGAGGAAGACCACGATGAGGATGATCGGATAGTTCAGGGCCGAACGGATGCGGCGCTTGAGCTTGGATTCCTTTTCGATCTGGATCGCGAGCCGGTTCATGATCGTGTCGAGGATGCCGCCGATCTCGCCCGCCCTGACGAGGTTGACGAACAGGGCATCGAAGGCCTTGGGATGGTAGGACAGCGCCTCGGAGAAGGTGGTGCCCTGCTCGACGCGCTCCTTGACGTCGAACAGGATTTTTCCGAAGTACTTGTTCTCGGAGGTCGTCGCGAGGATGTCCAGCGCCTGGACCAGCGGCAGACCGGAGTCGATCATCGTGGCGAACTGGCGCGTGAAGATCATCAGGTCCCGCGGGGGGATGCCGCCGATGTTGATGTCGAGCTTGCCCAGGTCCTCGAGCTTGAACGGCTTTTTCTCGGTCATCCGCGAGACGGAGATGCCCTGATTGTTGAGCGTGCTGAAGGCAAGCTGCTCGCTGGCCGCGACGATCGTGCCCTTCTTCAGGGTTCCGTCCTTGGCTTTTCCTTCGTATAAATATTTTGCCATTGGCACCTCTTTGCCGGTCGATTTCCTCCGGAAAAACCGGATTGCACATAATATTGTTTAAACAACTTGAAAAATCAAGAAAACACATGAAAGAATGAATGGCAACGAACCACGGATCGTCTTGGCGACGTTCAGGAGAACCCATCATGAAACAGTTCACATTTTTCTTGTTGTTTATTCTGGTCTCGGGTTCCGGCATCGGCCGTGCCGGGGCCCAGGTCGCCGGAAAGACCCATCTGCTCTTTTCCGCGGGTCCGACGACCTCCTACACGCCAAACATCCTGGAGATCTCCTCCGTGGAAAACCGGAAGATCACCGGCAAGGTTCATTTGCAATTTAGCATCGGTCCCCAGGGCCGTGCTCCGCAGGAATGGGAAAAGACACATGTCCTCCCCTTCTCGGCGACCGCGGATGCGGAGACGGGCAAGGTCGTGTTCGTGGTTGAGGTGCCCCAGGGCATCCGCAAGCTGCGCTTTGCCTTCTCGGGATATTTTTTCTCCGGCGGAGGATTCGCCGGGATCTACTCGATCGACGGCAAGGAGCGCGGCGCCTTCTTCACCCGGGCGATGACGAAGCCGGCGACCCAGCTCATCAAGGAGATTTGAAAGGCACAGCTTGCAAATGCTGATGGCCCGCACTATCTTTGTGTCAGCGCCCCCCGACAGGGGCAATGACTGAACCTCTCAACCGTTTTCAGAAGGAGTTTCCCATGGCCCGCAAATGTTCGTACTGCCGTCATACCGAATGCGACCGCTGCCTCGCCGAGCAGAAACGCGGCAAGGCCGGCTACTGCTGCCAGTGTCACCGCACCAACGTGATGCAGTAAGGATCCTGATCAGCAGGGTCCAAGTCACGTCTCCCGGTCCACCGCTTCCTTCATCTGCACTTCCCAGAAATTCCGGTACCTGCCATCGGGCAGGGACATCAGTTCCGCGTGGGTCCCCGCCTCGGCGACCCGGCCGTCGGCGATCAGGACGATCCGGTCGGCCTTGCGTGCCGCCGGGAGGCGATGCGTGACCAGGATGACGATGCGACCGCGCTTGTGTTCGTGCAGCAGCTCCAGGACAGCCTGCTCGCGCAGGGCATCGAGCTGGTTGGTGCCCTCGTCCAGGATCAGCACCGGCCTCGCCTGCAGCAGGGCGCGGGCCAGCACCAGCAGTTGCGCCTGCCCGCCCGAGGGCGTCACGTCCTCGCCCAGCGCGGCGTCGAGCCCGCCGGGCCAGGACCGCACGGTCGCGGCCACGTCCAGGCGCTCCAGCAGTCCGTAGATGTGTGCGTCGGAAGGGATCGGATCGCACCCGAAGGTCAGGTTCTCCCGGATGGTGAAGCTCTCCATCAGGAAAGGCGTCTGCGCGGACAGGCTGATCCGGGACCGCACCGAGGCGGCGGTGAGCTCCGAGAGCGGCTCCCCCGACCACAGGATCCTGCCCCCCCCGGGATCGTGATGGCGGTTCAGCAGGCGCAGCAGGGTCGTCTTCCCGGCCCCGTTGGCGCCGACGACCGCCGTGAGGGAGTCGCGCCCGAAACGGACGCTCAGCTCGTCAAGCACCTTCACCGGGGCGGCCGGCTCCTCGAGCAGGGCCTCCCAGTCCCGCAGGATCCCGCGGTCGGTCTTCCAGGCCTCGCGTCGGTCGAGGCGGCTCTTGAGCTCCCTGACGAGATAGGCGATGTACTCACGCTCCCCCTGGCCGAGCACCGGATAGGAGAAGGAGACGCGGTCGAGGACGAGCTCGGAAGGGTCCTGCGCGGGCCGGATGCCGTCGGTGGCGAGGGTGCCCTGCTGACCCCAGAAGAACCGCCACTGAAGGATGATCGACGACAGGCGCGCCCACTCACCGGCCTGCTCGTGGAGTTGGGCCAGGGCGGCCACCAGGGCCGCCGACCACGCCGTGAGCATCACGAAGGAGCCGATGGACAACTCTCCGGCGAGCACGCGCAGGCCCAGCAGCGACGCGACGGCCGCGGTCAGCAGCCATCCGACGATCGAGAACAGCCACTGGTACCAGGCGCCGATCCGCTCCTGTCCGACGGTCAGGCCCAGCGCCTGCTCCCGGCGCTCCCAGTAGGTCGTGCGGATCTGCTCCTGGCCCCCCAGCGCCAGCACCTGGTGATAATGGTATCGCAGCAGGAACATCATCTCGCGGATGCCGGCCATCCGCCGCTCGCGGTAGAGGCGGTAGGTGTTCTCGCGCCGGATGCGGCGGCGCAGCACCAGAATCTGGAGCAGGCTTCCGGCGACCAGGAAGACGACCACGCGCCAGTCGAACCACAGCAGGAGCGGCAGCACGCCGGCGATCCAAACCAGGCTGCGGCCGCCCTGCCGGAAGAACTGGAACATGTCCCAGGGCAGGTGACTAATCTCAAAGAACATGTACACCAGCTTGCGGTTGCGGGGGTTCTCCAGAAATCCAACGTCCAGCCGGGCCATGCGATCGTAGATGGCGCGGTCCATGTCCATGACCAGGCGTTCCTGGCCCCGGGCGTCGGCAACGCGGGAGAGCGCGCCGCAGGCCGAAGAAAAGAGCTGGACCGCCAGGAGCAGGCCCGTGGCCACCAGGAACATGCGCAGGGGAGAATCCACGACCAGGCCCAGCGCGTCGAGCTGGCGCTTGACGAGCACGGGCGCGACGACCACGGCCAGGGCCTCCGCCAGCGCCAGGGCGATCAGGCCCGCCAGCAGCGGCCAACGGCGCTTGAGCAGCGCCAGGAGGAAAGGCCCGAAGGCGGGCCCGGAGAACTCACGCATCCAGGCATCGCCTTGGCCAGGCGAGCTCCCGGGACTCGGGGTCCAGCTCGCCCAGCACCCGGACCTGGAACCGGCACTCCGCCGAGATCTCCTGGTCCGCGAGCAGGTCTGCGGTCTGCTTGAACACTTTTTTGTCCTTCACGAAAGCCGCCAGAAGCAGGCGGGTCTCGATGGTGGGGGTGTAGTCGCCGTCGGTCTCCAGTTCGTCGGCGAGGCGCTGCTCACAGACCAGCGCCGCCTGCGCCGCCTCCTCCAACCGGTCGCATCCGACGAGGGCCATGGTCCCGACGAACTTCGTCCAGGAGGCGTCGTTTCCATGTTGCTCGGCCAGCTCCACCGCCATGAGGGCGTCTTCCCAGCGCTCGGCCCCGCACAACAGCAGCGCACCCAGGAAATAGGCCCCCGGGTGGTCCGAGTCGAGCTTGACCGCGGCCTCCACGGCCGCGATGCCGTCGTCCAAGGCGTTGGTGGCCAGGCATACGCCGGCGAAGGCGAGCAGGAATTCCTGTCGTTCCTGCCGCTCGTGCTTCTTGCCCTTCCCGCCGGGCAGGCCTGCGGCGATCGTGCGTCCCAGCGCCAGCGCGGTCACGTTGTCACCCCGTCCCTCCGCGATACGGAAGGCCAGCAGGTCCAGCACCGGATCCTCATGTGACCTGCGGGCGTCGGCGAGATCAGCCTGCGCCCGGTCCCAGTCGCCGTAGGCGATGCGCAGGCGCAGCCGGTTCGCGATCAGGCCGAGGTTGTCGGGCTCCAGCCGCAGCGCGACCTCCACCAGGCCCACGGCGTGCTCGAAATCGTCGACCCGGTTGTACCAGCGCGCCAGATCCTCGATCCGTGCCGCCACCGGATCGTCCGCGGTCACCGTCCGCATCAGGGTGACCCCGGCCACGGGCTCCAGGTTCTGCAGGTACGTCTCCAGTTGCCTGGCCAGTTGTCGTGCCTTGGGTCGCACCGCGATCGCAGAGTCCTTCTGCGCGGGACGGTCGACGGCCCAGATCCGCAGCCGTCGCGCCAGCTCGGCTTCGCAGGTCCAGAGATCTGCCGGATCGACGATCACGGAGAGCACCGCCTGCAGCACCGGACCGAGCTGGTCATCGGCATACCAGCCGTACAGTTCGGTGGGCACGTCCACCATCATGCCCGCGGACCGGGCCGGGATCGCCGTTGAGGCGCCGTCGGCGGAGAGATGGAACCAGGTCCCCGGCTTTCCGTAGGAGAGTCCGTGCAGTGATGCGGGCCAGGGGAAATCGCGCAAGAGTCCGGCGAGTTCGAGGGGATCGGCCAGGTTGCGCAGCTCGAGCGGAAAGTGGAACGCTTCGTCGAGGGACTCTGGGACATCGGACAGGCGCCAGGTGCCGGAGTCCTCCGGGACGGCCTGCACGCACGAATGGGACACGCCGCGGTTCCGGGCAAAGCCGGTGGCCGTCCTGAAGCTCGAGGCACCCGGACAAAGGATGATGCGGGGATGATCCCCGAAGTCGAGGAGGGTCCACTCGTGGCGCATGCCCGTCTCGGCGGGATCATGTCCCCAGTGGCGGGGAAGCCATGGGCGAATGCCGTAAGCGCCCCCGAGCCAGGAGGCCGCGTGCAGCAGAAACCGCGGATCCTCGAGCCAGATCAGGGGCGCGGCGGCGCCAGGGAACAGCAGGTCCAGCGGCAGGGGTTTTCCGAAGTGCAAGGGATGGAGATAGACAAAGGTCAGTGATTGCATGGCGGCACTCTAGCACAGTCGCGTGCGGGTTGAATCCTCGAAATCGTTCGCCCCGGGACCGTATCATCACGGCTCGGGGACTGCCCGATTCCATTATCGGTTCCGAGGGGATCCGGTTGCGGGAAAAATGCAAAAACGCACTGGACGCGGAAGGGGTGATTCTGGTACGAGGCGGAAGAGTTCCCCGAAACCGGCGGCGCCGCCGCGTCCGGTGAGGGGACGGTCAGGAATTTATACTATGTCCACATCCTCCCTGCAATCCTCGTCCGAACAGCCCGTCTGGAAGAGGCATCTGCGCAAGCTCGTGGCGCTGGCGATCCTGCTGGCAGGTCTTGGCTGGGTGGTGTCGCGTCACCTGGACCGCCCGGCGAGACACAAGGTGGATCTGCAGGTCCGGGTCTCCCCCGAAGTGTTCGGCGGCGGCGGCGACCTGGTGATGTTCATCGACGATGCCCGGGGGGAGACCGTCTGGACGTTCCGCGGACGCCTGTCCGAGCCGATCCGCGTGTTCGATCCGCTGCTGGTCCCCGGCCGGTACGAGGCTGTGGCCGAGTGGCGCTCCGGCGAGGAAAAACGCTTCACAGTCAAAGTTCAGTTCGTCTCACCTGGTCCTGATGTAAAAATACAAATCCCGGGAAGTTGATCTATTTCCCTCATTGACAAAAAGAGCCGTAGAAGGCTATGCTGTCGGCCACCTGCAAGGAGGTCTCGATGTCCAAGAAGACGGTCCTGATCATCGAACAAGACGCAATTGTCGCTCGACAGATGACGGAAACCCTGGCTCAGATGGGATTCGAAGCCGTGACCAAGGAAGATGGCGTCTCCGGACTCCAGGCTGCCCGGGATCTCCTTCCCGACGCCATCGTCCTGTGCGTGGAAGTCCCGAAGATGAGCGGGTTTGCGGTTTGCCATAAAATCAAGAAAATCAATGAACTGCAGGCGATTCCGCTGTTGCTGACCTCAGTGGAGGCGACCGAAGAGTCGTTCAACAAGCACAAGGAACTCAAGACCCGGGCCGACGCCTACCTGATCAAACCCTTCGAGATGTCCGCATTCCAGAAGGAATTCGAAGCCATGATGGGCCAGTCCAGCGGTGGCGCCGCGGGTGACATGTCCGATGCCGACGGCTTCAACGCCATCCTGCAGGATATGGACGAACACCTGGATTCCGAGATCAGCGCGAGCCTGGACAACATCATCGACAGTTCGTTCTTCGAGCAGGGCAACGCCCCCGAGGCCATGGCTTCGCTGGAATTCATGCCCAGCGCCGAGATCGAGATCGTGGAAGACGAACCGGAGCCGGTCCCGGCCCCGGAGGCCGTCGAAGAGGAATCGTTCACCATGGATTCGGCGGGACCTCCGCCCAAGCCCGTCGACATCGTTGAGGAAGACTGGTCCAAGGACGCCGAGCCGGAGCCGGAGCCCGAGCCCGAGCCGGAGCCGGAGCCCGAGCCCGAGCCCGAGCCCGAGCCCGAGCCCGAGCCATCCAAGGCCAAGGGTGGCAAGTCCAAGCCCGGGACGCCTGTGGCGCCGATGGAGCCTGCCCCCGAGTCCCTGTCGGCCAGCCTCGGCCTCGACGATCTCGCCGAGTCGACCCCGGTTCGTTCGGACACCTCGGTCATGGTGGAACTCGAGTCCCTGAAAAAGGACAAGGAGCGGCTGACGCGCGAGTTGACCAGCGCCAAGAGCGGACAGACCAGCTCCTTCTCGAAGGAGAAGGAATTCCTGAACCTGCGCGAGACGATCAACCAGAAGGAAAAGGCCATCATCGACCTTCGCGAAGAGGTTGATGGCAAGGAACAGGAAATTCTGAAGAAAAAGAACCGGATCCGCGAACTGGAGCGCGAGATCGCCGAGTGGAACACCAAGGGTCTGGATCTGGAGCGCCGGTCCGTCGAGCTCGACGAGGCGCTGGTGGGCGCCAACAGCACGATCTCCGAGCGTGACGGGCAGGTGGACAACCTGACCTCCCAGGTGGGGCGGTTGACCGCTGAAGTTGCGAAACTGAAGGCCGATTTGTCCATGCTCACCGACGCGAAGAAGGCCATCGAGGCCGAATACGCCGAGACGGTCGCGCGGATGGAGGCCGAACACGGGACCGAAGTGACGAACCTCAACGCCGCTCACACCGACGAGGTCGCCGGGCTCAAGAGCGAGCATGCCACGTTGTTCTCGGCGACGCGGGCCGCCCACGAGGGTGAGGTCGCCGGACTCCACGCTGACTACAAAGACCAACTCGTAAAGAAGCAGGCTGCCCACGAAGGCGAGGTCGCCGGACTGCATGCGGACTACAAAGACCAACTGGAGAAGAAGCAGGCCGCCCATGATGCGGAGCTGGCATCCACCAGGGCTGCCCACGAGCAGGCCATGGTCGCAGCCTCCGAGTTGCTGGAGTCGACCGTGGCCCAGCTTGCGGCCGAGCACGCGGGCGAACTGGCAGATCTGAAGCAGAAGCACACCGCGGAGTTTGCGGAACTGAAGGCCGGGCATGCGGCCGCCACCGAAGCCGCATCCATGCGGCACGCCGCTGAGCTTGCGGAACTGAAGGCCGAGCATGCGGCCGCCATGGCGAATGCCGCCGGCGAGCACGCCGCGGCCACCGAAAAGGCGACCGCCGAGCACGAAGCCGCCACGGCCACCGCGTCGGCCCGCCACGGGCAGGAGCTGGCCGCGCTGGTCAAGGCCCATCACGAACAGACCGCCGTCGCCACGCGCGAGCACGAGGGCGTCGTCGAGCCCCTGAAGGCCGAGCATGCCGCCGCCGCTGCTGTCGCTGCGGAAGAGGCCCGCTCGCTGCTGGAGACCACCGTGTCCGACTACGAGGGCAGGGTGGCCGACGCCATCGCCGCGCACGAGGCCACGAAGACGAAGTTGACCGGCGAGATCGCGGCGCTGACCTCCCAGAAGGAGGCCCTCGATGAGAAGGTGTTCAACCTGGAACAGACGCGGATGCAGAACGAGGCGAGCATCGATGATCTGAACAGCCAGGTGACGGACCTGACCGAGCAGTTGACAGCGGCCACCGAGAAGATCACCGGCGACCAGGAACTGGTGGCCCAGACCCTCGCCTCCCTGCAGAAACTGTCCTCGGCGCTCAATGCCCGGTTTACGAATTAGAATCTCCCGGACTCCATTCCTCTGTGGCCTCGTCCCGGATTCGCGTTATACTGTTCCGCGGTATCGGGGGTTTATTGATATGAAACGCCACTGGTGGTTCCTCTTCCTCATTGTGGGCCTTGTCCTCGGATGCGAGCGGCCCGACCCCGTCGACGGGTACGATCCCGACGGCGCCGTGAACAATCATCCTGACAGCGACATCCCCGATCCGTTCCGTGTGACCCTGGTTGAGCCCGGCCACGGCCCTGTGGAGGGCGGCACCGACGTCACCATCCGCGGTTTCGGCTTCACCGAGAACATGCGGGTCGCGTTCGGCGGACGCTTCTCTGATCCCACACAGGTGATCACCGTCTCCCCAACGCGGCTGCTGGCCCGAGTGCCCGCCGGCGAAATCGGCACCGTCGAGGTGAAGTTGATCGAGAACTCCGGCAAGGAGGCTTATCTGGGCAACGCGTTCACCTACGACAGGTTCTCCATCGATCCCCCTTCGGGCTCGGTCACCGGCGGCACCTTCGTGCGCATCTCCAGCCCCGCCGGTGAGTTGGAGGACACGGACCGGTTCTTCCTCGGCGAGCAGGAACTGACCGACCTGCACGTGGTCACGGCCTCCACGGCCACGGGCCGCACGCCGCCGTCCCAGCCCGGCTCGGTGACGTTGCGCGTGGAGAAGATCGACGCCCAGAACCTGCTGGTGGCCGACGCCTTCGCCTATTACGATACCACTGACCCAGCATACGGTGGTCTCGGCGGCGGTCCCCTCGACGGGGCGCTGACGGTCACGGTGCTCAACACCTACGGCCGTGTCCCGGTGGCCGACGCCTTCGTCCTGCTGGGCACGGGCGCCTTCAGCCCGTATTCTGGCCGCACCGACGAGAACGGGCAGATCACGTTCTCCGATCCCGCCCTGCGTGGCCGGCAGGTCCTGACCGTGGCCAAGGAGGAGTTCATCTCCACCTCCGTGGTGGGCTTCGACGCCAAAAATGCGACGATCTTCCTCGAGCCGGTGATCCCGCCTTCGGATCCCAACAATGGGCAGATCCCCTCCACGCCCAAGACCGTATATGCCCAGGTCGCCGGCGCCGTGGACTTCAAGGACGCCGAGTTCGAGTACTCCTGCAACTGGAACCGGCAGGTGCCGTCCCCGGCTCCGGCGGGGTACCGGCGGGCGGTCCGCGTCTTCCAGACCCTGCGGTCCTGGAACATCGCCGCGCCAGCCAGCTACACCGTCTACGACACCGACACCTGCGTCGACGGCTTCGGCATTCCCATGCTGTTCGCGGTGTGGCCGGGCGCCTTCGCGCTGGTGGGCATCGCCGGCTACGAGAAGGACGACCGTTCGGACTTCATCCCGGTGGCCTATGGTGTCACCCGGCGGCTCGTGGTGGGGCCCGCCGAGACACTCAACACCAAGGTGGTCATCGAGTACCAGCTCGGCAACCGGCAGAACGTGAGCCTGGTCAACGCGCCGCCGCTGGTGCCCGAGACAGGCCCCTCCCAGTACCGGTGCCGGCTGTTCGTCAACATCGGCGCCGACGGCTATGTGGTGCTCAATGACACCGTGCAGACCACCGACGCCACGCCGCAGTTCACCTACGAGAAGCAGATGTTCATGGTGGGGCCGCTGGCCGACGCCCAGTTCGCGTTGATGGCCGACGCCCACAATTACGGGCAGTATCCCTTCTCGCAGGTGTTCCTGACGCGCTTCGAGGACAACCCGGTGATCGTGGACCAGTTCCTGGGCATCCCCAGGCCGCTGGCCCCCACGTCCACCGAGCCCGTGCTCAACGACCGCTTCTCGTTCACTCCGAGCCCGGTGACCCAGCCCACGTTCCATATCGTCAAGATCAACACCTTCCCCAAGGGCGACGCCTGGTGGCGGCTGTACGTGAACGGGCCGATCTCCACCTTCGTCCTGCCGGACCTGAGCGGCTTCACCGGGGTTCCCGGCAAGCCGGCGGGCTGGCTCTACTGGCATGTGCAGTCTGTGCTCGTGCCGGACCTGTCGTTCGACGACTTCACCTACCGGTATCTCGGCGAGAAATACTGGACCTCCACGGCTGCCGACGGAAGCCTGTTCACCTTCTGAGGTCACGTGACACGATCCCGCCTTCTCAACATCCTGTCGATCCTGTGCTGGGTCGTTGTCGCGCCCGCGGCGCTGACGACCGCCTGCGACTCCACGACCACCAAGCCTGCCCTGTGTGAGGTCGACCGCATCTACTGCGCCGCCGGCGTGCAGGCCACCTGCACCCATCCGGCCGGGCAATACGCCTTCATCGACTGCGCTTCGGCCGGACAGACCTGCGTGCCGGATCTGGGCTGCCGTGTGTGCGTGCCGGACCAGTGGGTCTGTGACGGCGCCCACGTGGCCCTGTGCTCGGCGGACGGGCGCACCATGGAGCCTCGCGCCCAGTGCGACACCGATGCGGGCTGGGTGTGCTCCCAGGGACGCTGCGTGCACGCCTGCTCCCAGGCTGCCGCCGACCGCTCGTATCTGGGATGCGAGTACTGGGCCGTGGACCTCGACAACGCCAAGGTCTCCTCGGGCAACGCCGCCGCCCAGCAGTTCGCTGTGGTGATCTCCAACACCTCGCTTCTGACCGCGCGGGTCATCGTCGAGGTCGACGACGCGCCCCCGAACTGGCCCGTTCAGTTGCGGGAGGTCGCCCGCACCGAGGTGCCCCCCGAGGGGCTGCGCGTGCTGTCGCTGCCCTCGCGCGAGGTGGACGGCTCCCCCCTGGGCTCCTGGGACGTCGGCACCCACTCGGCGCTGTCCACGCGGGCGTTCCGCGTCACGTCCTCGGCGCCCATCGTCGCGTACCAGTTCAACCCGCTGGAGAACGTCGACGTGTTCTCCAACGACGCCAGCATCCTGTTCCCGAAGAACGCGCTGGACTCCGACTACCTCGTGCTCTCGTGGCCCCAGACCATCGCCGACACCAACGATCCCAACAACGACTTCGCCCAGCACCTGCGTGCCTTCGTGACGATCGTGGCCACCGAGCCCGGCACGAACGTGACCGTCACGCCCAGCGCGCGCATCCTCGGCGACGGGCTCGACATCCCGGCAGCCGAGGCAGGCCAGACCTTCACCGTGGACATGCACGAGTTCATGGTGCTCAACCTCGAGACCGACGGGTTCCAGGCGGACCTGACCGGCACTCGGATCGTGGCCGACCGGCCCATCGTGGTGTTCTCGGGATCCGAGGCCTCCGACGTGCCGTTATGGGATTTCTTCGCCGAACGCTACTGCTGCGCGGACCACCTCGAGCACCAGCAGTTTCCGCTGTCGGCCGCAGGCACGAAGTTCGTCGCCGCCCGCGTCGCGCCCCGCACCCCCGCGGTGTCGGCCGCCGGCGGAGGCTGCGCGATCATCGAGGAGAGCGACCTGTTCCGGGTGCTCGCGCTCTACGACGGCACCACGGTCTTCACTTCCATGCCGGCCCCGGACGACTACTTCTTCCTGAACCGCGGGCAGATCGTCGATCTGACGCCGTTCTGCGACATGATCATCGAATCGGACAAGCCCCTGTTCGTGGGCCAGTTCCTGCGCGGGCAGGGCACCACGGGCATCCCCATCGACCTGCCCGGGGGCGATCCCTCCTTCATCATGGTGCCGCCTGTGGAGCAGTGGCGCGACACCTACGTCTTCCTGACACCGGACAAGTACGCCTTTGATTTCATCACCATCGCGGCGCCCCAGGGCACCACGATCCAGCTCGACTACCAGTCGATCCACGATTACGACTGCGTGCAGCGGGCGGCGGCCTGCACCACCGGCGTGGATTCAGGTCCGCAGTACGACGTCTTCCAGTGCCAGTTGTCCTTCCCCCGGGTGTACCCCGACCGACCTCCCGGCCAGAACGTCGATCCGGGCTCCCAGAACGACGGGTACCACGTGCTGCGCGCGGATCGCCCCGTGATGCTGCTGGTCTCGGGCTTCGACAAGCACGTCTCCTACGGCTACGTCGGTGGCATGAACATGACCCGCATCAACGTGCAGTGAGTCCGGCGCAGCATGCGGATTGACAATAAATTTCTAATAGTAACAATTTTATTATACTGTTCCTGTGAGTCTCAAGGTGCTCCGGTCTCCTCGGAGCTTTTTTCTGGTGGAACCCCTGGGTTCCCTGCTCACGGTCCGGACCTTCGTGCCCGAGGGACTTCCGGTGCAGGAACGTGATGTAAAATTTTTTAACCATGAAAATCGTCAGGTCCGGGTGGTTCACGTTGAATATGGTGAACGTGTGAATTGTTTCGACGGATGCCACACCCATCATGTGACCTGCACCCGGGACCAAGCACCGGACCGCGGCTGTTGCGTCGATCAAAGGTTTCGCGCACGGGGACGAAAAACTTTTTTGTAAGTTCCTCGAACCTATGATAACGTGGCTGCGCCTGATTGTATTGGGTGACTCCGGGTGTGGAATGGTGTTTTCTTTCACGCCCAGGGTGGCCCGTTGTTTCGGGGTTTGGTAGAAAATGATCGTTCGCAGTACGTTAGGAGCCAGCAGATGAAAGTTCTGTTCTGGGGCGTCCGTGGTTCCATACCCGTTCCCGGTCCGCTGACCCAGCGGTACGGCGGCAACACGTCGTGCATCCAACTGGAGACTGGCGTGCAGCCTGTGATCATCTTCGACTCCGGGACCGGCATCCGCCGCCTGGGCCAGCTGCTGGCCGCCCGGGGAACGCCGCAGGAAATCCACATCTTCATTTCGCACGCCCACTGGGACCACATCCAGGGCCTGCCGTTCTTTGATCCCCTGTACCAGTCGGGCAACCGCATCACGTTCTACTCGCGCAAGCGCGACGAGTTCTGCCTGCGGGACATCATCCACAAGGTGATCGAGGATCCCTACTTCCCGCTGTCCCATGAGGACTGGAAGGCCGATGTCCGCTTCGTCGAGCTCGAGGACGGCGCCGGCGCCGAGATCGCCCCCGGGCTGGTCATGCGGTCGAGCCGCCTGAACCATCCCCTGATCGCCAACGCCTACCGCATCGATCATCAGGGCCGGAGCGTGGTGTACGTGACCGACACGGCTCCGTTCGACCACATGGTGCTCGACCGCGACTTCATCCCGAAGGCGCCCGATCTCTCAGCCCCGGTCGCGCCCGAGGTGGCCGAACTGCTGGTCGTCATGCGCCAGAACCTGGTGGATCTGTGCACGGGCGCGGATCTGGTCATCTATGACACGATGTTCACCGAGGAGGAGTACAACCGGAACCCGCACTGGGGTCATTCGGCGGCCTCCCATGCGATGAGCATTTGCACGCAGGCCGGCGCGGGGCATCTGGTGATCTTCCACCACGCCCCCGAGCGGACCGACGATCAGATGGATCGGATGATGGAGGACATCATCGAACAGTACAAGGACCAGGACATGACCATCTCGCCGGCGATCGAGGGCCGGACCATCGAGATCGACTGAGCGCCGGCCGATGCCGGCCGAGGTGTTGAGGCTGTCACATGCAGATCACTTTCTGGGGCGTTCGCGCGCTCGTTCCCTCTCCCGGCCAGGAGACCACCGTCACCGGCGGTAACACGCTCTGCATCACGGTGCGCGGCGTCGCCGGCGAGACGCTCGTGGTCGACGCGGGCACCGGCATCACGACCTGGGGCCGCAGCATCCTCTCGGGCGACTATGGCCGCGGGCAGGGCGAGCTCGATCTGTTCATCACGCATCCGCACTACGATCACATCCAGGGCTTCCCGTTCTTTGTGCCTGCGTTCATCCCCGGCAACACGATCCGGCTCTACGGCAGCACCTACTGCAAGCGCACCATGGAGCAGGTCCTCGAGAGCCAGATGAACCCGATCTTCTCGCCGATCCAGAGCCTGAAGAACCTCAACTCCAACCTGCTGTTCCCGGACGTGAAGCCCGGAGACACCCTTTCGATCGGCGGCCTCGCCGTGCAACTGGAGACGCTCCCCCATGTGACCGAACAAGCCATGGGCGTGCGCGTCCGCGAGGGCGGCAAGACCGTGGTGATGGCCCCCGACGTCAACTACCCCGAGGGCGTCGTGCCCCCCGAGGCGCTGGCGTTCTTCCGCGACGCGGACCTGCTGGTCCACGACATCCGCTCCTTCGTGCCCGGCCTCGAGCGGCTGCACTCCCGCGAGGCCTTCAACGCCCGCGACGCGGTGGCCGCCGCCGCCGCCGCACACGTGAAGAAGCTCGTGCTCACACACTTCCATTTCGACTCCACCGATCGCGAGCTCGATCAACTGCGCGAGAGCCTGGGGTACGATCATCCCTTCGAGATCGAGCTGGCCCGCGAAGGCTCCACCCTCTGGCTGTGATGGAACATGAAGATTTCGGCCGTGGGTTCCTGATCCTCCCTGTTTTCCATTGTTGTTTAATCATTACCTTTCTGGTCTCAGTGCGCGTGGCCGAAGCGGCGCCTCCCGCGCCCGCGCAGGTGCCGTCACCGCCCCGGGGGCGCCAGACCCTGGCCATGCTCGACTTCAGCACCGCGCTGGGGGTGGAGGCGGCCCTGATGCGCGCCCAACTGCCGGCCACCTTCACCGTGCGCGCGGCCTCCCCGTTCGTGGTGGCTTCGGATCTCCCTCCGGTCGAGCTGGATCGTGTGATCGCGCAGACTTTGCTGCCGGCCCACCAGGCGCTCAACGTCCGCTATATCCGCCGCGCGCCGGTCGTACCGGTACGTGTGTATCTTTTTGCCGGACAGACCTCGCTGGCCGTGCTCAGCCGCATCCTCTGGAAGGACGACACCCCGCCCGTGTACGGCTACAGCCGCAAGGACCGGAACATGATGGTCATGGACATATCGACGGGCGGCGGCACCCTCGTCCACGAACTGACCCACGTGATGATGTGGGCGGATTTTCCGGCGGTTCCGAACTGGTTCAACGAGGGCCTCAGTTCCCTTCACGAGGCTGTCAAAATTTTTCCTGACCGGCTGCAGGGCCTGCCCAACTGGCGAGGAGGCGTCCTGCGCGAGGTCATCAGGAAGGGGCGTCTGCGCACCCTGTCCGAACTGGTGTCGGATCCGGACTTCTATGGGAAGAATTCGGATGTCAACTACGCCCATGCCCGCTATTTCTGCCTGTTCCTGCAGGATCGTTGCGATCTGAAGAGGTTCTACGAGCTCATGAAGGCAGCGTCGGGAACGGCGTCGCCGACAACGGCGCTGGTCCGCGCCGCGACCGTCTGCTCGGTCCCGGAGGCCCGCCTGGAGATGGAATTCCAGGCCTATCTGCCGAAATTGCTGGGACCGTAGGCTTTCCCGGTTCACCATGAACCGCACGGCTGATGGGTCGTGTTGCCTTCGGTCCATAATCATGGTAGCACGGGATCCATGCACGTCGTCGATCTCCTGCGACTGGCCGTGACAGGCCTCCTCCTGTGGCTGCTGCGGCCGCATCTGGCCCTGATCTGGCGGTTTGTCCAGCCGTCCCGGGTCCGGCACCGGATCAAACCCGGAGACGGGAACATCACCGGCTTCTGGGGCGAGACGATGGCCCGGCTGGGCTTCGTCCATCTGGGACGCCGCGAGGAAGTGATCTACGGCCTCGAGCGACGCGTTTACCAGGTGTTCTTCCATGAGGACGGCGTGTTCGCGGACCTGCCCGAAGCCGCCCTCGATTCCAAATCGAAGCGTCCTCCGGTGGGACTGTACCTGACGACAGTGCTGCCTCAGACGTTGTTCCTGATGACCAAGCGCGTGGGTCAGGAGACCACGCGCGGCCTGTATGTCTCGCAGAGATCCTCGGGCACGGTCACCGAGATGCTGCGCGCGCACCGGGCCACGCTGATGCGGCTGGGCCTCGGGCAGCGGGTGGAGGAGCCCGGGACGCTGCAAAGGCGCAGTGAGATCTTCTCCCTGTGGCATCAGGACCACGCGCGGGTGGAGCTGCGGTATTTTGCGGTGTTGTCGATCGTGTTGACTGTGATCGTGGGCGGATTTCTCGTCCGGATGTGGATGATCTGAGATGTGGTATGCGGCGGCTGAGGGAAGCCTGACCCTCGAGATCAAGGTGTTTCCCAAGAGCCCGCACAGCCGGCTTGGCCCCGTCGACGGTGGTCGGCTCCAGGTGCGGATCCACGCGGCGCCCGAGGACGGGGCCGCCAACGCGGCGGTTGTGGGTTCGGGGTGCCCCAGCGCGCGGTGACGATCCTGCTGGGGCAGACGTCGCGCATGAAGTCGGTCCGGATCACGGGTTCCTCGGTGGACCCTGCTTTTCTGGAAGAAGGTTCTGTTGATGTCAAATCCAAATAGATTCTTTTTTCTTTCCTTTCTTTCATGGTTGTTCCTGCTGTCCTCCTGCCAGGAGACGTACCAGTTGCGATTCGAGCTGGTGACGCCCGCCGGGTTCGATCTGCAGCAGGACGTCGCCCGGCTGGTGATCTCGGCCGGGGAACAGACCCGCGTGGTGACGTGCACGTCCGCGGACTGCCCCTTTGACGTGAAGTTCTCCTTCACCGAGGGTGAGACCTCGCGGGTGAGCGTGCACGGCTATGATGCAGACTCCCAGTTGGTGGCGGCCGGCTATTCGCCGTCGTTCGTGGCCGTCGACGGAGGCCTGGACCTGGCTCTCTTTCTCGGGCCCATCGACCGTGGCTCGACGATCGATGCGTTGTTCGAGGCTGCGCCGCTGGACGCCGCGCTGGCGCCGCTGCTCACCTCCGACGACGGAGCGCTCACCTCCAACGTGGGCACGCTCATCTTCGGCGGCCGGGAGGGCGAGACCGGCGACGCGACCCCGGTGGACGAGGTGTGGTTCTATGATCCATATCTGCTGTCGCTGGTGTCCCTTGCGCCGCTGACCATCCCGCTGGCGGAACCGGCGATCATGGATCTGCGGGACGGCAACTTCCTGCTTTTCGGCGGCCGGACCACCGGCGGGACGATCTCGGGTGCGATGCTGTTCTATGCGACCTCGTCGGTGCAGGCGGCGGGCTCGCACGTGATCTCGCTGCCGGCCGAGACCGCACCGGTCCCGACCGCGGGGGCCCGGACCGTGGAGCTCGGGCCGTTCGACGGCCTGTTCGACCAGGCCACCGGTACGTACCTGCTCGACGCCTTCCTGATGCTTTCCGGTGAGACCGTGGACGGCTCCGAGGCGCCCATCACGTGGGTGCTGGTCTACTACAGCCTGGCCTCGGCCACGACGACCATCGTCACCCGGCCGACCGGCCTGACCCTTCCACAGGGCGTGCATGCGCAGGCCGTGAGGCTCGACGACACCATCGTGCGGGTATTCCTGCCCGAGGTTCGGCAGTTCCTGACGGCGGCAGTGGACGTGGGCACCGAGGGGCTCGAGTTCCGCCTCGATCCAATGGATGCGCCAGGATTGCCGGTGCGCAGTGGATGGAGGCTCCTGCCGTTGGGGGATCGCCTTCTGGCGGTGGCCGGCCGGGACGATCAGGGCCGCTGCACGGGCGAGATCTACGATGTGGATCCCGTCGGGCAGACCCTGCGCGGCCTCGATTCGCGCAACAGTCACTGCGAAAGCGCGCTGGTGCGCATGGGGGCGCTGGTCCTGGAGGTCGGCGGTGTGGACGCCGAAGAGGGCCTGCACGGCGCCACGGCCTGGCCCTGGACGCTGGGAGACGGGGGCCTGTCGTTGCAGGGTCCGGTCTCGATCCCCCTTGCACGGGAACGCATCCGGCCGCAGGTGTTCGTGATGCCCACTGGCGCGGTGGCGGTGTATGGCGGCCTGGTTCAGGCCGGCGGCAGTCCCGAGGCATCCCTGGAGTTGATCATCCTGGATCCCAGAAAGAGCCAGGAACCGAAATAGTTGGACATCGCGCCGCTTTTGGGCGGCGCCAACCTCTCACTGCAAAGGAGCGACCCGATGAGCGACGTGATTTCCCAGTTGGAACCCAAGCATGTGTGGAAGTACTTCACCAAGATGACCTCCATTCCCCACCAGTCCAAGAACGAGGCTGAGATCGGCCGCTGGCTGCAGTTGGTCGGGAAGGAGCACAACCTGGAGATGAGGACCGACGAGGTCGGCAACATCGTCCTGTGCGTTCCGGCGACGCCCGGCCACGAGAACGCACCGATCGTGATCCTGCAGGGTCACATGGACATGGTGTGCGAGGCCAACAACGACTCCAAGCACGACTTCGCCAAGGATCCGCTCAAGCTGCAGGTCAACGGCGAGTGGTTGTCGGCCACGGGCACCACGCTCGGAGCGGACAACGGCGTCGGCCTGGCCGCGGCGCTGGCGCTGCTCGATGATCCGACGGCCGTGCACGGACCGCTGGAGATCCTGGCCACCATGGACGAGGAGACCGGCATGACCGGCGCCTTCAATCTGAAGACCGAGTTCCTGAAGGGCCGGATGATGTTGAACCTGGACTCCGAAGAGGACGGGGCGATCTACGTCGGGTGCGCCGGCGGTGCCGACGTGAAGGCGTTCTTCGACACCACGTCCGTGCCGGCTGCGGCGGGCTCCGTGATGCTGGAAGTCGGCGTCGGCGGCCTGCGGGGTGGCCACTCGGGCCTGAACATCATCGAGAACCGCGCCAACGCCCTGCGGATGCTCGCGCGCGTGCTCAAGAACCTGCAGCAAATGGGTGTGGAGTTCACGCTCACCAGCCTGTCCGGTGGTTCGGCGCACAACGCCATCCCGCGTGAGGCGACCGCCGGCGTGGTCCTGGGCGAAGCCCATGCGGCCCGCGCCAAGGAACTGATTGAGAAGCGCTTCACCGCGATGCGCGCCGAGTACGGCAAGCGCGAGACGCGCATGAGCCTGATATGCAACGATCGCGGCGCCTTCTCCGGTTCCGTGTGGGGCGCGGCCAAGGCCGCCTCCCTGGTGGACTTCATGCTGCTGGTGCCCAACGGCGCGCTCACCATGAGCCAGGATCTGCCGAACCTCGTGGAGAGCTCGTGCAACCTCGCGACCGTCAAGAGCGACGGGGACCGCGTGATCGTGCACCTCTCGTGCCGCTCCTCGGTTCAGCCGGTCATCCCTGAGATCCAGGAGACCATCGCCATCGCCGCGGTCCGTTCGGGCGCACGCGCCGAGCTGGGCGAGGGCTATCCCGCCTGGCAGCCCGACATGGACAGCCCGCTGCTGGCGACCGCCAAGGGCGTGTTCGAGGAGGTCTTCGGACGCATCCCTGAGATCAAGGCGATCCACGCCGGTCTCGAGTGCGGTATCATCGGCGAGAAGTTCCCCGGCATCCGGATGATCTCCTTCGGACCCGAGATCCACGGTGCCCACAGCCCCGAAGAGAAAGTCCACATCCCTTCTGTGGACCGCTTCTATCGCGCGCTGTGCGGCATCCTGAAGAACCTCGCCTGATCCTTGTCACGCGGAAGAACCTCGCGTGATCTGGCGGCTCGACATTTCATTTCAGCCTGCTAAGATTGGCTCGACCCGTCCACCAAGGAGTCGAGCATGAAAACAATCGTGTACCTCTGGATTACGCTGTCGCTTGCGCTGCCCGCCCACGCGGCCTCCCCCGATCCGGACTGGCCGGATCTGTTTCCGGTCGCAGGTGAACCGCAGAACGGGTTCCCGTCTTGGTACGAGCGGTTCATCCATGTCATGGTGAACCGGTCACGCGCCGATCCGCCCGTGGATCTGGCTGCCTGCATCAACAGCGGGGCCTGTCCCGACGGCGTGTGCTTCCCGACCCCGCTCCCCGCGATGGGGTGGGACTACAACCTGGCCCGCGCGGCGCGGTTCCACGCGGCCAACCTGACCGCCACCGGCTGCGGCATGATGCATAACTCGCCGTGCCAGCTGGTGTCGAACATCAGCGACCTGTACCCGGGATCCTGCGACGGATCGGCCGCCTGCGCCTGTTCTGGAGGCACGGCCTCGTGCTCGGGAGGCAACGACTTCGCCTCGCGCCTGTCGCTGTTCGGCGCCTCCCCCCGGGCGGAGAACATCGCGTGGCTGGGCGACCCGTTCGACGTGTTCTACGCCTGGCTGCACGAGAACACCAGCACCGGCACCTGCGCCTGGAGCATGGAGAACGGCCACCGCTGGAACATCCTCGGCGACGCCGGGACGATCGGGGTGGGCGGTCAGGGTGGCTACACCGTTCAGGACTTCTCCTACGGCGGTCCCTCCACGAAGCTGGTCGTGGGCGCCCACTATCCAGAGAGCGGATCGAGCGTGGACTTCTACGTCTCCTGGTACGACACGGCGGCCCCGTCGCTGGCCACTGTGGACGTCGACGGCACCTGCACCCCGATGACCGTGGAGCGCGGCACCGGCGGCAACGTGGTCTACAAGATCACGCAGGCCGTCGGCGCGGGTTGTCACCGCTATGCCTTCGTGTTCAAAACCTCCGGGGGCACGCGCGAACGCTTCCCTTCCACTGGCGCCTTCGGCATCGGCTGCGGTGAGGACTGGACCGTCGATCCGCTGGCAGAGGGCGCCGGTTGTGACTGCACACCGTCCTGTGACGGAAGGTCCTGCGGCGACAACGGCTGCGGCGGCTCCTGCGGCGAGTGCACAGCGCCGCTGACCTGCTCGATCGCGTTCGCCTGCGCCTGCCCGACGGGGACCGAGGACTGCTCCGGCGCGTGCGCGGACCTGCAGACCGACGAGGCCCATTGCGGCACCTGCGGCAACGCCTGCACCGGACAACAGAACTGCATCTCCGGCGAATGTTCCACGGATCCCGAGCCCGATGCCGGCACCGACACCGACACCGATGTCGACCATGAACCCGGTAACGCCAAGGGTGACGACTGTTCCTGCCGTGCCGGCACCTCCGGTTCGCCGGCGGGTGGTTTTCCGATCCTGCTGCTGCTGGGGGTCCTGGGTTTCCTGCGCGTGCGGAGTCTCCCTCGCCGGAGGACGATATGACCGTTTTATATCGATTATTGTTGATATTTTCCGTGATCTTGTTCTCAGGATGCCGCGGCACCCGTGAGACCGTCGTGACCGAACCTCCGGGCAAGGCGGCGCCGCCTCCGTCCGTGACCACGCCCGCCAGGGCCACGGGTCCGTTCAGGTGGGACGGCTTCGCCCTGGGCGACACCTTCGACACCGTGATGTCCCGGGCACCCTATGACAACCCGTGCGATGACGACGCCGTGGATGGCCGCGCCCGCCGTTTCATGGTCTACGGCGCGCTGCCCTGCCGCGACCGGGTCTTCCCGGAGGACACGACGGTGTTCTTCTTCATCGAGCACACCGAGGATCGTGCCCAGTCCCTGGCCACGAAGATCGTCGCGTTCGGCTACCTGCACGGCTCGTACTTCAACACGCGCACGACGTTCCCCCTGGCCACCGGCGAGGAGATCGGGCGGGTGCGTTCGGTGCTGGGTGCGATGCGGGGCTCGTTCACGCTCGAGCGCAAGGACCGGTCCCTGCTCGTGGAACGCTATGATGGCGACCTTCACGTGTTGATCAAGGACGGTCACGCCTTCGGTTATGTCTTCGGACCCATGCCCGACGATCCTCTCAACGAGCAGTGGCGGGGCATCATGCAGATGGCCGTCCGCTACACCCCGATGGATTGATTATTCTTCCGAACCCATGAACAGCACGGGCAGCCCGCTGCCGTCGAGAAACAGGGCGTCAACCAGGCCGTTGCCGTCAGCGTCGAGCAGCACCAGGGCGGTCATGTTCTCGCAGTCCAGCCCGAACACAGGGGTGACGTCGATGAAGCCGCCTGCACCATCGGCTTCGAACAGACGGCACAGCCCGTCTGCGGCGGTCACGAAGAGGTCCGCCAGTCCGTCGAGGTTGGCGTCGGCGGTCACTGCGTCACGGCCGTCTCCGCGCGAGATCGGCAGGCAGGCGATGGTGTCGTTGAAGAAACTCCCCCGGCCATCGTGGATCAGGCACTGGTCCTGGCCCGATCCCACCGCGACGAGGTCGAGGTCGCCGTCGAAGTCGACGTCCAGGGGCACGAGCCGCCGGATCCGTCCGACGGGCAGCGGGATCTGTCCGGCCTCGCTCCAGTCGCCGGTTTCGCCGGCGCCCAGGACGAGATGGAGCAGCGCGTTCTCACCCGTCTTCGCGGTGGTGAAGGCGGCGTCGGCGGGCTCGAGCCCGTCGATGAGGGTCCAGACCGTGGAGGTGACCTCGTCGGAGGCCCAGATCGGAGTGATCGGCCGTTCGAAGTCGGTGACGCCGTACCGCCCGGCGACCGGCCCGGTCACGATCAGGTTGTCGACGAAAAGCGCGCCGGTGGCGGGGCCGGATTCGATGGGAGTGAGGGTGAGCTCGAGGGCGGTCGCCGGAAGGTCGAACACACCGTTGCCGTCCCCCCCCGAGGGCAGCCATCCAGAGACCTGCGTGGCCTCGAGCGTGCCCCAGGAGGCCGTGGTGAGGGCCGCCCCTGAATGGGAGAATCGCTCGCCGGAGGCATCCACCAGAGCCAGCGAGAGCGTGTGGCCGGAGGCGTCGCCGTAAAACTCGAAACGCACGGACTGGGGGATCCAGGTCAGCTCCGGCAGCGGGAACGAGACGCGCAGCGTGGTGCGGACGACCGTGAAGTCGTATTCGAGGCGGCCAGAGGCCTTGCCGCCGGCGGATTGCTCCGTGGAGGAGGAAAAGGAGCCGATGGCACCCTCGACGTCGGCGGTGACGGGGCGGGTCACGTCCGCGGCCTCGCCAACGGCCTCGTCGAGCTGGAACGCGCTGCCCGTGTTGCGCAGCACCATCAACTGGCGAAGGCTGGGCACGTCGGGCCGGGAGCGCCAGGTGAGCAGGCTCGTTTTTCCGTCCGCGTCCGGAGGCAGCGGGATCAGGTCGTAGCAGGTGCTGAAGCTCGAACGCAGATCGAGCGCGGTGGTCACGAAGGAGCCGTCGGAGGCGAAGTCCAGGCGGGAGTCGGCGGTCCCGGGCTTTCCGCACAGGAGGATCTCGGCGGCCCCGTCGGCGTCGAAGTCGCCGGAGACGAGCGCGGAGAAGCGACCGTCGAGCACGGCCGAGGCATCCAGCGTCTCGGTCCAGGTGAAGCGCCCCTGACCCTGGTTGAGCGCAAGACGGAAAGCCCCGTCCGTGGTCAGGGCAGCCACGTCGGGTGCGCCATCGAGGTTGGCGTCGAGGCCGGCCAGGGCCATCAACGGGCCAGACGGGGATGCGGGGATGGCGCCGGGTGCGGGATCGTAGCGCAATACGACGGGCGTCATCGACAGGGCGTTCTTCCGGATGTCGGCGCCCTTCGTGGTCCGCACGGTGACGTCATAGGTGCCGGCGACGCCGGTGGGGGTCACGATTTCCAGACGGCTCCCTGTCGCGGAGCGCACCTCGGCGGGCCAGACACCGAGCAGCACCTGTGCGTCGGCGTCGAAGTTTTTACCGTCAATCACGACGACATGGCCACCCGCAGCGGAGACCGTCGCAGGCTCCACCTTCTGGATTTCGGGCTTGCCGTCGGAGCCGCAGCCCGCGGCGAACCATGCGGCGGCGGTGATGAACAGGGAGAGGGGAATGAACCGGAAGGACATCATTTCCCCTCCGTGTCACAGGCGTCGCCGAGGCCGTCCTCGTCGGAGTCGAGCTGGTCCGGGTTGGACAGGTCCGGGCAGTTGTCGCAGGCGTTTCCGCGGTCGAATGCGGACACGAAGCCGCTCTCGCACCAGAAGGCGCGCGGGGTGTCGCAGTCGAAGTCGTTCCACAGGCCGGAGTCGGCGTAGAGTCCGCCGCAATCCTCGATTCCGCCGCTGTCGTTGGGTTCGCCCTCGGCCCACGGCGTCCAGGTCGGCGTGGTGCTGTCGATCCAGAGGAAGGTGCCCTCCGTCTCGAGGTCGGACATCCCGATGAAGGCCGAACCGACCATGTGCGCGACCAGGAAGGCGTTCTCCGCTTCGGATCCGATGATGACCAGGCGGGCCTGCAGGGTCTCGCAGAAGGACCTCGCTTCGCCGAAGGTCCGTGGCGTCTCGCAGAACAGGTACGCCGAATCCGTTCCGAGGTGCAGCGCGCAGCCGGTGCGGGCCGCGCAGGAGGCGGCGTTGGCGCAGGAGAAGTGCATCCAGTCGGTGTTCTCCTGGTTCGGGTTGGACAATTCGGGACAGTTGTCCAGCGTGTCGGAGACGCCGTCGCCGTCGAAGTCGTCGGTCTGGGACTGGTGCACGTAGACCGCTGGATAGCCGGTGGCGGGGAAGAACCACCACGCCGGAGGTCCGTCAGCGCCGTCCAGGGGAGAGAACAGTGCGCCGGAGGTGGGAACAGGATGCCAGGCCGACGCAGTGTAGTCATAGAAGCGGCCGTCGGGATCGTTCCGCAGATAGATCAGTCGACCGTCCGTCCGCGTCAGGAAAAGATCCGGGCGGGAGTCTCCGTCCGGATCGGCGATCTGGACCGACACCGAGGACACAGTGCCCAGCCGTGTGAGGCTCTGGTCCTCGAAAGCGCCGTCGGCGCGCTGGTACCAGAGGCGCGTGCGGAGGGCGTCGGGAATCACCAGATCCATGCGGGTGTCGCCGTCGAGATCGACGGCCACGGGTTGCGTGGTGAAGATGGCTGTCTCACGGGGCAGCGCCGCCACGGCCGCTTCAAGGAACGCGCAGTTTCCGTCGTTGAGGAACAGGCGGGGCCCCTGCGGCGTGGTCAGGAAGAGGTCCGTGTCCATGTCCGCGTCAAAGTCGGCTGCAGCCACCCCGTACAAGGAGGGACCCTCGAGGGGAAAGGCCTCAGGGGTCCGGTCGGTGAACTGTCCATCTGGACTGCCGGTGAAGATGCGCAGAGGTTTGGCCGCCGTCGTGGTGATCAGGCCGGCGATCAGGTCGTCGGCACCGTCACCGTTGCAGTCCATCGGCTTGACCCAGGCGAGGCCTGCCAGCGTCTCGGGAGCGGTCACGGATTGTGGCGGGTTCTCCGAGTTCCATACGATTGTGGCATCACCAGTCGCCGCCAACTCGAGACGGTCCAGCGTGCCGTCGCCATCGAAATCACCGGCGGCCAGCCCTGCGAAATCGCCGGGCGCCACCGTCTCGATGCGGAAGCGGCCGGAGTCATCGGGAACGATCCGGAACAGGCCCTCTGCCGCGGCGATCCAATAGTAGGAACCCCCGTCGCTGCGGGTTTGTCCGGTCAGGAGGCTTCGCACGGTCAGCGGGCGCAGATCGTCCACGGAGAGCGTCGTGACCGGCTGGTAGTCCAGGATCCGGCCGAGGAAGCGCCAGGCGCCGGGCGCCGTGTAGGTGTGGCTTTTGGACTCCAGGACCAGGTCCGCCAGGCCGCCTTCGGGCACGGCGGGGGTCGTCACCGTGAGGCGATCGATGGTCTTCTCCACGATGGTCCTGGCATGGGAACCAAACCGGACCTTGACCACGCTGTCGAGATCGCGGCCTTCGATGACGACGGTCTGGCCCCCGTCGATGGTGGACCAGTTGGGGAACCAGCCGCTCACCTCGAAGGCCCGGCCCGCATCGTTGCCGGAGCAGGCTACCAGAAGGGAGAGGATCAGGTTCGGGACGATGCTGCGGAAGAAAGCGCGCTTCATGGAAAACTCCAGTTCATGGAACCCATCGCATCGGGTTGCGGATCAGGACCGCAGACGGCGGCGGCGCCAGCCGATCCAGGCCAGCGGCAGCAGGATTGGCGGCCAGAGAAAGGTCGTTCCCCCCGTGCGGCCGGTCCGGCAGGCGCAGCCATCGTCTGCCACGGTGGACGTGCGTGGACCCTCAGGCAGAGGCTGGGAAGCCGGCAGGACCAGCACGGAGAAGTCGACGTTCGGGGAGGGGCAGCGCAGCCATCCGGCAATGCCGGAGACCAGTTGGAGTCGCGCGTCCAGGGACCCGGCGGGGTTGTCGGGCGTGTGGAAGGTGAACTCGAAGAGGCCCCGCGAGCCGGGGGGCACGTCGGTCAGCAGCAGGGACGGAATCGAGAACGCATACCAGGAGTCGTCGAGCCAGTCCACGGAACCTTCGAGGTGATCACGGGGGATCTCCAGCCACAGGCTGCCCGCGGTCCACGTCTCCGTGCCGGTGTTTTCAAACGCGACCCAGCCGGTGAAGCGCTCCCCGGGAGAGGTGGCCTGGGGAACTCCGGTGTCGATCAGGCGGGCCGACCACGGCGGCGGCGGATCGCCCATTTCCTGCGGGTAGCCGTCGTCGGCCACGCCCGTGCAGTCGTCGTCGATCAGATCACACCGTTCAGGGCGCGGCTCGTAGATCCGCACGCAGGCCAGGCAGCCGTCGGCGCAGCGCCTCCGTCCCTCCGCGCAGGGTCCGGGCTCGCCGGTTTCACAGACGGCCTGTCCGCCGTCGGGGTCGGGACCCCAGCAGCTGCCCCAGTCCGGCCACTGGCAGGAGCCCGTGCAGGTGCGGGACTGGGAGCCGCAGTCACAGCAGGCCTGCGTCTGCGTCTGTCCCGGGGAGCATGGGCCCTCGCCCGAACAACCGCTCCAGCCACCCCAATAACAGTTCGATCCGCAGGTGCGGGAGCGGGACCCGCAGTTGCCGCAGCCCTGGTTTTCGACCTGTCCGGGACTGCACTCGCAGGTGGTCTCGCAGGTGGCCGACGGTATCGGGTGCGGGTAGGAACCCTGGCCGACCCACCAGCTCGTGGACTGGGAGCAGCCGCCGGCGAACGGATCAATGCTGGTCCCGTTGACCCGGAAGCCCAGGTGCAGGTGCGGCCCTGTGGAGCTGCCCGAACTGGCCGAATTTCCCAGGTACTGGCCGCAGGAGACGTTTTGTCCCACGCCCACGGCGATGGAGTCCAGTTGCATGTGGCAGAACAGCGAGACAGTGCCGTCGAGGTGGTCGACCTTCACGTAGTTGCCGCAGGATCCACCGCAGGTGTTGCCGTAATAGCCGTAGTTGGCGCAGCCGTTGTAGGTGGCCGTCACGCGTCCGGCCGCCGAGGCCAGCACACCGGTTCCCAGCGACAGGGGGAAGTCCGTGCCGGTGTGCGTGTTGTAGCAGACGCCGCCGCAGCCGTAGTCGACGCAGCCCGAGGCGCTGCCGTTGTGGTCGAAGCCGTAGTTCACGCCGATCGACGCGGAGAAGGGCCGTCGCAGCTTGGCACCCTGCGCCGCAGGCACGGAAATGAGGAGGGTCAGGAGAATCGCGAGGGCTCTCATGGGTTCACCTCCTGATCAGCCAGCGGGACCAGGGAGCGGCCGTCGTGGACCAGGATCCTGCCCTGTGTCACGACCGGGAACCGGGCGCCGGGCCAGTGACCGGTGGTGGCACCGTCCGCGGAGATCCGGTAGACGCCTGCGTCGTTCTCGAAGACGAAGCCCTTTTCGGCCCACAAGGGGCCGCGCCGACCGTCGGGAAAGGGCGCGAGCCGGCTGGAGTGCACCGGGGTGCCGTCCGCAGGGAGCGTCGCGTTGGTGATGCGCCGGGTTGTCCCTCCGGCCGACGGGATCACGGCCAGGGAAGGATAGCCGCCGAGGGAACTGACAAAGACAATCTCCTTCCCGTCTGGTGAGAAGGCTGGCCCCGCCACGGAGCCGTTTTCATTCGTCAGGCGCAGGATCTCGCGGGTGTCGAGCCGGATCCGGTACAGGTCCATCTCCGGGATGGGGCCGGCAGTGTAGGCGATGTACACTCCGTCCGGCGAAAAACCAAAGCCCGGGAACACGTCCGTGGCCAGCTTCGAGACCTGCGCCGACCGTGCGTCCCAGAGGATCAGTCCACCGCCTGCGTCGAGCATGGCGACCTGCGTGCGGTCCTTGTCCTCGAAGATGCGCACATCCTGGACCGGTCCGGCGACAGGAAGGGGACGGCTTTCCCCGGCCGAGTCCACAAGCACCGCGTTGTACAGGGCTCGCACGGTGGTCCGCTCCGGCGCGGGCAGGGCCATGCCGTACACGCGCAGGCCGGTCTCCGGCGAGAGTTCGACCAACTTCCAGCCGTCCGGCTCCAGGCCGTCCACCCCGGCGGAGACGAAGGCGGCGGACGGACTTCCCACCGGTGCGGGGTCGGCTGTTCCGCAGGCCGGGAAAAGGAAAAAACTGGACAACAGGACGGACAGGAGGAGGTGGACCCGCTTCATGAGGCACTCCAGAACAGATCTGAACAGGAAGTTGTTGTCGCACAGTAAACAATCATGGCCATTAAGTATACCTGTCTGACCAAGACGAATCCATCGGTCAATCGGATGATATTCAGATTAGAATGGTTCTGTGCCGGCCGCTGCGGGGACAAAACGGTGGACGCCGGCGACGGCGAGCAGTGCGACGACCTGGACTTCGGCGGAGCGACCTGTGAAACGCTGGGCTTCTATCAGGCAGTAACGGTTTGCGGCGATCTACTCAGTGCAGCTTCAGGGTGACGACCGCGAACAGCGCGAGGATGAAGGAGATGACCCAGAAGCGCACGATGACCTTGGGCTCGGCCCAGCCCTTCTTCTCGAAGTGGTGGTGGATCGGGGCCATCAGGAAGATGCGCTTGCCTCCGGAGATCTTGAAGTAGGCGACCTGGATCATCACCGAGAGCGCCTCCATCACGAAGATGCCTCCGGCGATCACCAGCACGACCTCGTTCTTGGTGAGCACCGCCAGCGTTCCCAGGCCGCCGCCCAGCGCCAGGGAGCCGACGTCGCCCATGAACACCGACGCCGGGTAGGTGTTGTACCAGAGGAAGCCGATGCCCGCGCCGATCATGGCCCCGCAGTAGATGATCAACTCCTCGACCCCGGGCAGGTGGATGATCTTCAGGTACTCCGCGACGGGTTTGCCCCAGAAGACGGCGCCGTGGGCGTACGCCAGGATCATGAACACGAAGGCGTTGAGGATGACCGGGCCGATGGCCAGGCCGTCGAGACCGTCGGTGAGGTTGACCGCGTTGGAGGCGCCCACAATCACGACCATCGACAGCAGGATGAACAGCACCAGGGGCAGCACCGGGTACGCGTCCACGCTGATGAACGGCAGCGCCAGCTTGGTGCGCACCTCCAGGGACAGTCCGGTGGCCTCGGTGCCGAACACGTACCACAGCATGCCGCCGGCGACCAGGAACTGGAAGAACAGTTTGTAGCGCCCGGCCAGCCCCTTGGAGTTGCGCTTGGCCACCTTCAGGTAGTCATCGAGGAACCCCAGCACTCCGTAGAGCGCAGTGATGGTGAGCACCATCCAGACATATACGTTGGACAGGTCGGCCCACAGGATCGTGGGCAGCACCAGCGCGAACAGGATCAGGGTGCCGCCCATCGTGGGCGTTCCCTGCTTGACGAAGTGGGTCTCCGGTCCGTCACTGCGGATCGGCTGCGCCAGTTGCTGGGATTGCAGCCGGCGGATGAACCACGGGGAGAGCAGAAACGAGATCAGCAGCGCGGTGAGGGTGGACAGCACCACCCGCGTCGAGAGGTACCGGAAGATGTTGAAGAAGGTGAAACTGTCGGAAAGATCCTTGAGCCAGAAGGAGAGATGAAAGAACATGTTCGGTCGTACTCCGGAGGTGTCAAAACGGGATCAGGTGCGCAGGGCCACGAGCGCGGAGTTGAGGCGGTGCACCGTCTTCGGATCCGAGCCCTCGAAGTAGTAGCGCAGGACCGCATCGGTGCCGGACGCACGCAGCTCGAACCAGGCGCCGTCGAACTCGAGGAAGGAGCCGTCCTGCGCCCAGAAGGCGTTGTGGATCGCCGGGAAGTCCGGGTCCTTCAGGTCGTTGCGCAGGCGGGAGGTGGCCGCTTCGGGCGTCATGACCGTGAGCCCGCGGAAGTAGGAGACCAGCGATTCCTTGTGCACATTGGCAGCCTGCTGGGCCGCACGCCGAGCGTCGCCCTGGAGGCTCTCGTCGTAAAGCGTGATGTCCTGGCGCTCGTAGGCCGCGTATGGAATCGGATACCGCGCCAGCAGATCCATGTACCACTGCGCGAACGAGTAGCCGGTCTTGTGCAGCCGGGCTGCGGCCAGCAGGGTGAACAGGCCCACCTGGAAGCCGTCCTTCTCCTTGAGCGCGAGCGATGCGCTGGAGGTGTCATGGTTCTTCACCCAGTCGAGGGTGCCCATGGCAGCTCCACCGCTCTCCTCGGCCATCATCAGGAACCGGGGTTTGTGCCCCAGTTGCCGGACGCGGCCGGTAGCTTCCGTGAAGGTGACCTCGACGGCCCCCTCGAGCAGTTGGCGCTGCACCGAGGCGACCAGTTCACCGAAGTACTTGAAGCCCACAGGCACCAGGACGGTGCCGATCCTCGCGCCATGCTCCGAGGCGATCCGTTCGGCCACGGCCAGGATCGAGCGCGACGTGGGGTAGGTGATTGCGGCGACGAAATCATACTTTTCCAGCAGCCCGGCCTCTCCCAGCGCCTGCATGCGAAGCGCCGTGAGCAGGAAATAAATCTGGTTGGGCTTGAAGTACACCAGACAGTTCGTCTCGTCGAGCAGGTCAACCTCCAGGGCCGCGTCCCGGGCCCGATCGGCCAGCGCCGCCGGTGCCGTCGTCACGATGTTGAAGCGGTCGCCGTCGGGATCCCAGATGAACACGATGTCGGCGGCACCCTGCGTGAGGAGATCCTGGGCTCCGATGTGCTTGTAGATCTGCCACTTGCCCGGATCCACGCCGTGGTTGACCCCGTCAAGCTGGCCGATGCCGTGATAGTCTTCACTTTCCGCCTCGAACAGGAAGGTGATGCCCCGGTCGTCCATGGGAAAGTCCAGCATCCCGAAGATGCGCCGCGCGGCGGCACCCATCGAGCCTCCCTCGGTGCAGATCGCGACCTTCAGACCGCCGATCAGCGCCTGACGGATCGTGTCGATGCCTTCCGGATCCATGAGCTTGCCCAGGGATTCCACGTAGGCCGGCAGTGGGTCGAAGTCGTGGCGGATGTGCGGGTCATGGGCTGAAGCCAGGGAAATCTCGAGGCCGTCGGTGCAGATCGTCGAGGTGAGCTCGCGGACCCGGGCCTGGATCTCGCTGGCCATGCTCAACAGTTGCATGCCGTGCTCGTCCATGGGTTTCCATCCGCCCTTGTAGCTCTGGGAGTGGCTCGCCGTGAAGTTCTCGCCCCCGCCGAGTCCGTAATGGAACACGCCGAACGAACTCATCCAGATCGGGGTGGTCCTGGCGCTCCCTCCCTGCAGGTGGACCGTGATGCCCGCGGCCGCGTAGATGCGTGCGCACAGGTCGATGAATTTCTGGGTGTGCGGCCGGACCTCGCCGCCGATGTGCAGGCTCGTGATGCCGTGCTTTCTGGCGACGTCGACCCGGGCCGTGGCGATGATGCCCATCGTGATCGCCGAGAACGGCACCTTCGTGGAGAAGAAGTCCTGCGGATCAAGCAGGTCCCGGTAGCCGGCGGTGCCCAGCGCGAAGCCGGCCCCCCATTCTCCAAGGCGGGCCTCGACGGCCAGGGCAGGGGTGATTGTCAGCAACTCGGGTTCGGTTCCAAACGGAGTGAACAGCATGGTGCGCGCATCCTTTTGCGTGGGTGGAAAACCTCGAAGAGTCGTCCCCTTTTCGGAGCCGAAAATACCATTGGCTGGATCAGTGTGCAAATCTATTGTGGGAAGGTCGGCCGCCGGCGGGGGGCCGGTCTCATGGGCTGGTTTTGGGCTCAGGGCAGGATGCGAAGCGGCGTCAGGCGCAGCAGCACCGGGATGACCGCCATGGAGGTGACGATTCCGTAGTGGTCGTACTGGGACTTGACGTAGAGCAGGCGGCTCTTCTTCTCGCGGGAGGAAAAGCCGGTGTAGTCAGCGGGAATGCCCGTTCGTGTCACGGCAAACGAGAACTCCTTGGTGAACTGGCGGGTCTGCGTGTCGGTATCGGAGGTCACCAGGATCATGCGACGGTTCTTGGCGCGCGCTCCGGTGGCGATGAATTCCTTGAACTCGTTGAAGCCGCCGTACATCGCGTCGAGCAGGATGATCTGCTTGAGCAGCCGGTTGTCGGTCCATCCGCGCACGGTGCGGAAGCCGCCGCTGTGGGCGATGACGACCGTCTCGCCGTCGGGCAGGCGGATGTTGGCGGCCTGGACCGACTTCTTCAGTTGTGACAGGGAGTTCCACACCACGGACTCGTCCTTGCCCGAGGGGCAGGCCGGCACGATGAACAGCGCATTCTGGCGGCTCTTCTGGAACTGCTCGGCGAGTTTGTGGTCCACGAAGGCCTTGTCTACGGTGGTGTGGTAGCCATGCAGGTACACGACGATGCCGGCGGTCTTGCGGACGTAGCCCTTGGGAACCCAGACGTGGACCGAACCCATCTTCGGATAGTTGATCTTGAAGTGCCGTCCGCCCTGTAAAGATTTTTCAATGGCAGCCCCGGATGGTTTGATGGCCGCAGCCTGGGCCTCTGCGCGAGAGAAAGGCGTAATAGTGATAAATATAAAAGTAAATGCTGTAAAAAAAACGTATTGTAAAAAATAATAATGAAATCGGGTCATGGCCGGTGTCTCAATCGTACCGTAGTGCAAAACGGCCGATAGCGCAAGAAGACGAAAAGTCTCCGGAAAATTTCAGGGAAAATGAAAAAATCTGTCCTGACCGGAAAAAACCGGCATGATTTGGCGGAGTCAGTTCAGTTTTTCCGCAAAGGCCAGCATGTGGCCATCGGGGTCGAGGCAGTAGGAGGCGCGGTGTCCCCACGGGCGTTCCTTCATGGAGTTGATTTCAATACCGCCAAGGGCCAGCGCGCGAAAGTGGTAGTCACGGGCCCCAGAGACCAGCAGGTAAAGTTCGGCGCGCGGAATCTGGTCTGCCAGGAACGGGTCGGGCAGCTTTTCTCCGAGGAGATTCTTGATGCCCTGCACAGGCATCAGACCCAGGACACCCCCGGACGGGAGGTCGAATTCGGTCATGCCAGGCTCGTGCAGTCTGGGATCCAACTGAAGAAGCTCCTTGTAAAAACGGGCGCTCCTCCACTGGTCGCGCACATACAAGATAAAGATGGCTTCCTTCATGACAGGGCTCCTTGGGGCGGGAACCGCTCCCCCTTGACATATAAACACTAACCCAATTACAGGACAATTGCACCAGAAAAAGTGACCCGAAGACAGAAAGAAAGGCCGCTGATTGCATAAAAAAAACCGCCTTGCGGAATTTCGGGATTTCCAGCATAGTTTCAGGCTCGGAGCGCGGCAGGGACTCCCAGCCGCCACCCCGGGCATGTGTTTTCCGCACGTACCCCGGGTCCCGTCTGGAGAAACCGGAAATGCAGTGGCTGACCTGGAACGTGAACGGCATACGCGCAGTACATAAAAAGGGTTTTCTGGACTTCTTCCAGCGGGTTGCGCCCGACGTGCTGTGCATTCAGGAGACCAAGGCCCAGCCGGACCAGGTCCCCGGGGAAATGTCGGACATCCCGGGTTATGGATTCCACATGCACAGCGCGCAGCGCAAGGGGTACTCCGGGGTGGCCACCTGGACCCGGCAGGTTCCGCAGGAAGTGCGAGAGGGCGTGGGCGCGGCCGAGTTCGATGCGGAAGGGCGCGTGCTGGTGACCCGGCACGAAGATATTTATCTGTACAATATCTATTTTCCGAATGGCTCCGGCGGACCCGAGCGCCTGGAATACAAGAAGAACTTCTACTTTCATCTCCGGGACGTGTTCGCGCGGCACATGGCGGCCGGCGAACCGCTGGTCGTATGCGGGGACTTCAACACCGCCCATGAGCCCATTGACCTGGCCAGGCCCAGGGAGAACGAGAAAAACTCCGGCTTCATGCCCGTGGAGCGGGAGTGGCTGGACACCTATTTTGCCCTGGGGCTTGTGGACATTTTCCGGCAACTACACCCCGGGGAACCGGGCCATTATTCCTGGTGGGACTACCGTTTCTCGGCCCGCGACCGCAACATCGGCTGGCGGATCGATTATTTCATGATCAGCCCGGACCTGGTGGACCGCGTCGAGGACTGCAGGATTCTTCCCGAGGTGACGGGTTCGGACCACTGTCCGGTGTTGCTGGCATTGCGCGACAATCCATCGTGGAAAGGGTGAGTACGGCATGAACGGAGATCTTCCCATTGGTGTGTTCGACTCCGGCGTGGGCGGCCTCACGGTCGTGCGCTCCTTGCGCGAGTCGCTTCCACACGAATCTTTCATCTACCTGGGCGACACGGCCCGCGTGCCCTATGGAACCAAGAGTCCGGCCACGGTCGTGCGCTACTCGCTCAACAACGCCCGGTTCCTGCTTGCGCAGGGCATCAAGATGCTCGTGGTGGCCTGCAACACGGCCTCAGCACATGCCATTCCCGCGCTGCAGAAGGAGTTGTCTATCCCGGTGGTTGGCGTGGTCGAGCCGGGCGCCCGGGCGGCGCTCTCGGCCACCCGCAATGGATGCATCGGTGTGATCGGCACCTACGGCACCGTGGAATCGGGGGCGTACCAGAAGGCCATTTCGGAGCTGCGCGACAAACTCAGGGTGGCCGCCGAGCCCTGTCCGCTGCTGGTGCCCCTGGCCGAGGAGGGCTGGCTCACCGGCGATGTGCCACGTCTGGTGGCCACGGAGTATCTGGGGCGCCTGCATGCCCGGTTTCCCGAGGCGGACACGCTGGTGATGGGCTGCACACATTATCCGCTTTTCAGGGAGTTGATCGCCGAGGTCACCACGGACCTGTTCGGGAGGGAAGTGGCGCTGATCGACTCCGGCATCGCCGCGACCGCGGAGGTGGCTCACCTGCTGCGCCGCCGCGAGATGGAGGCGCCCGGGGGCGTGAGTGGCACGCTGCGGGTCATGGTGACCGACAAGAGCCGCATCGACATCGTGGGCACCCGCTTCCTGGGCGAAGCGCTGACCGAGGTCTCCTCGGTGGATGTCACGGCATGAACATCACGGAATTTCAGGTTATATCATGACGCTGATCTGGTTTCTCGTCCTACTGGGGCCGCTGGTCTTTTTCCATGAACTCGGGCACTTCCTCGCGGCCAAGGGCTTCGGGGTCAAGGTGCTCCGCTTCTCCCTGGGTTTCGGTCCGGTGCTCTTCAAGCGAAGGCGCGGCGAGACCGAGTACTGCCTGTCCGCGGTGCCGCTTGGAGGCTACGTCAGCATGATCGGCGAGGATCCCAACGAGGAGATGGCCGAGGAGGATCGTCATCGCACGCTCGCGGCGCTGCCGTACTGGAAGAAGATCATCGTGGTGGTCGCAGGTCCGTTCGTGAACCTGCTGCTGCCGGTGCTCTTCTACTTCGTGTACTTTCTGACCGTCACCCATGTATCTCCTCCGCTGCTGGGGACGGTGCTGCCGGGCATGGCCGCAGACCAGGCAGGGCTTCGCTCCGGCGATCTGGTGCTCGAGATTGACGGCGACGAGATCGACAGTTTCGACGAGTTTCGTCGCACGATCATGGACGCTCCCGGGGAGACGCTCTCGGTCAAGGTGGAGCGCCCCGGTTCGGGCACGATCCAGGTCAAGCTGGTGCCGACGCCGTCGGTGGGCAAGAATATGGTCGGCCTCCCCGCGAAGATCGGCCGTTCGGGCGTGTTCCTGCATGGGACGCTGGCCCGTGTGGGCCTTGTGAACACAGGCGGCGCGGCGTACCGGGCCGGGCTGCGCTCGGGTGATCGAATCCTGGGAGTGACCCAGGAGGGCGCCAGGCACCCGGTGCGGTTCTGGTCGGATTGGGAGAGCCTGCTGCCCAAGCTCGGGAAGGCCCCCCTCACCCTGCACGTGATCACGTTCGCGACGCCCTCTGAACAGGCGGTGCTCACTGCGGGCCAGGTCCGCGAACTCTCCTTCGAATCGGCCGCCGCGCTCTCCGACGTGCAGTCCGGGGAGCTGGTCGTCAGCCTCGTCACGAAAGGCTCGCCTGCGGACCGCTGGGGCGTGGCCGCCGGAGACCGGCTTGCCGGCCTGGAGATCCTGCCCGACGAGGCGCCGCTTGCGTCCTGCACGTTCGCGAAGAAGGCCATGTCCTCGTATGCCGAGTTTGAGGACCAGGTCGCACGTGCCGCTGGCCGGCGTCTGTGCCTGTCGGTGATCCGTCCCTCGGAGGACGGAGGGTGCAGGCGCACGCTTGTCCTGCGGCAGGACAAGTTCCAGAGCGTGGACCGCTTCGGCAACAAGCAGGTCACGTATGATTTCGGCATCTCCACGCTTCGCCAGCTGGACACGCCCGAGGACGTGCGGGTGAAGAACCGCTTTGTCTTCGCGGTGCGCGAGAGCCTCGTCACGACCTGGGAGATCACCTCGGGCATGGTGCTCGGCATCGCCTACATGTTCACCGGTGAGGTGGACCGGGAGAACGTGGGCTCGGTGGTCATGATCGCGCAGATGGCCGAGGTTGCCGCAGAGCGCGGCTGGCTGTTTTTCCTGCAGATGATGGCGCTGATCTCGCTCAACCTGGCGCTGTTGAACCTGCTGCCGATCCCGATGCTCGACGGCGGCCATGTGCTGCTGTTCACGATCGAGGCGATCCGGCGCCGGGATCTCGGGCTCAAGGCCCGCTCGATCATCACGTACATCGGCCTGGCCCTGATCCTGTCGTTGATGCTGTTCGGCATGCGAAACGATCTGGTGCGCTGTTTCCGCACGAAGCAGGAGACGCCTTCGCGCGTGGAGAACGCCGGCGACAAGGCCGAACAGAACCTGCAACTGTCTCCGCAGCCGGACCCGGCCAACCCGGCGCCGTGTCTGCCGGCGGAGGGTTGAGCATGCGGATCCTGGCGCTGGACACGTCTTCGGAGCGGTTGCTGCTGTCGCTGGGTGATGGCGGCTCGGACGAGCCGGTGGCCGCCGTGGTCTCCACGGAGAAGAACCATGGTCCTGGACTGCTCTCGCACGTCGAGCGTCTCTTTGCGGGCCAGGACCCGACGCGGGTGAACGCGATCGCCTGCGGCCGTGGCCCGGGTTCGTTCACAGGCATCCGCATCGGGCTCAGTTTTGCCAAGACCTTTGCGTATGTCCGTCGGATTCCGCTGTGCACGTTTGATCTGTTCGATCTGTACTTCACGCTCGCGGGGGCATCGGGTCCGGTTTGGGTGCTCGAGGATGCCCGTCGCGGGGAATTGTACGTATCAGGCCGCATCGACGGATCGAACATGCGCGAGCCCGGGGTCACCACGCTCGAGGGGGTGCTGGAGACGGCGCCCGCCGGCGTGCGGTTCCTGGGCAGCGGCGCGCGGTTGCACCGGGCGCGACTGTTGGAGTGCTTCGGTGAGGCCTCCGTGGCCGACGCGGAGCGGTTGCCCGACGCCACGACCCTGCACCGCGCTGCACTGCACCTGTATTTCGATGCCGGACCGTGCAATCCTGTGACTGCCGAGCCGCTGTATCTGCGTGCCTCGGACGCCGAGGTGAACCTGGCCTCCGGAAAGATCCGGTCATCCTGGAGCCGCGTGGTGCCCGGGCATCACCGGGAGGAGTAGACATGAACTTCGAACAACCCGTGCTGCTCACCGGCGTCGCCGGCTTCATCGCCTCGCGCACCGCCCGTTTCCTGCTCGATGCCGGCGTTCAGGTGATCGGTGTGGACAACTGCAACGACTATTATGATGTGCGGCTCAAGCGCCGACGCCTGGAGGCGCTGATCGGACGGCCCGGCTTCACCTTCCACGAGCTCGACATCGAGAACCTGTCCGCGCTGAAGCTGGTCTTCGAGATCCATCGTCCCCGGTCGGTGCTCAACCTTGCTGCCCGGGCCGGTGTGGGCTACAGCCTGAAGAACCCGCACGTCTACCTGACCACCAACGCCAGCGGGACGCTGAACCTGCTCGAGATGATGCGTGCCTTCGACGTGAAGAAGATGGTGCTCGCGAGCACCTCCTCTCTGTACGCGGGCCTGCCGATGCCCTTCTCGGAGTCGCTGCCGGTGAACACGCCGATCTCGCCGTATGCGGCGAGCAAGAAGGCCGCCGAGGTGATGGCATACTCCTATCACTTCCTGTTCGGGATGGACATCTCGATCGTGCGCTACTTCACCGTGTTCGGACCGGCCGGCCGGCCGGACATGAGCATCTACCGTTTCATCCAGTGGATCGAGCACGGGAGGAAGCTGGAACTGACCGGGGACGGCTCGCAGAGCCGGGATTTCACCTTCGTCGACGACATCGCCCGCGGTTCGATCGCCGCGCTGCGCCCGGTGGGATTTGAAGTGATCAACCTCGGGGGCGGCCGCAATCCGCGCACGATGATGGACGTGATCCACCACATCGAAAACTCCCTCGGAAAGTCCGCTGACATCCATCACCTGCCGATGCCCCCCGAAGACATGCAGGCGACCTGGGCCGACATCGACAAGGCCGGCCGCCTGCTGGACTGGACCCCGGAAATCTCCCTCGAGGAGGGCCTGGACCGCACCATCGCCTGGCATCTTGAGAACCGTGAGTTTCTCGCGGGGCTCCGGATGTGACGGCGGTCAGGCACGATGAACACGAACCCTCCTGTCAGACCCGGCCCTTCGGATATTCCCGCCGAGATTCTGCGTGCGGCCCGGCTCGCGCCACTGCCGGTGTATCTGCGCGAGCTCTTCGGACGGCTTCCCGAAAGCCTCGAACTGACTGCCGAGCTGGGCAGCCTGGACGGTCCCCTCCCGCTGGCGGCCCGGCAGTTGCTCAAACTGTCGCTGTTCTCGGATCAACTGCACCTGCGTGCGGCGCGTCTGGTCGACGGGATGGGTCTCCGTCTGGTCGTCTCACGCGGCATGAGGACATGGACGCCAGGAGACGGGGAGCTCACCCAGGGCATTGAATGCGTGGTGCAGGGCATCCTCGGAGCGCTTTTGTCCGTCACCGAATCGAGCTTGCTGCTGAGCCGCTTCGCCTTTCAGTCGTCGAACCTCGCGACGCTGAGCACCATCACCCGGTTCATGCTCCGGTCCACCGACGAGGATCAGGCGATGCATGTGCTGTTGTCCGGCATCACGTCGGGATACTCACTGGGCTTCAACCGCGCCGCGCTCTTCGTATGGGACGAGGTCACGCAGCGCTTCGCCGGTTCCAAGGGCATCGGTCCCTTCGACGACACCGAGGCGCACCGCATATGGGAGGCCATCGAGATCGAGGACAAGGACATCGATGCGCTCATCCGCGACTACGACCGGCGTAACTTCGACACGCGCTTCCAGCAGCTGGTGCAGTCGATCACGCTCACCCCCGGGCCCGACGACGAAATCTGGCAGGCCCTTGGAGCGGACGGGCCGTTGCTGGTACGCCGGCCACGGGCGATCAATGAGGATCTGGCACGCCTGGACGTCCGTGACGAGTACGTCCTGGCCGTGCTCCGGCCGCATGGACGGATCCTGGGACTTGTCCTGGCCGACAACCGTCACAACCGGCTCCCGGTCTCCACCGACCAGTTCAGTCATTTCTCCTTCTTCATCGACCAGACCGCGCTCGTCTGGGAGAACCTCGCGCTGTTGCGGCGTGTCGAGGAGCTCGCCCGCGTGGACGGCCTCACGGGCACGCTCAACCGCAGGGAGCTCGAGACCCGCCTCCGGACCGAACTGGCCCGCTGCCAGCGGCACGGACGACCCTGTTCGCTGATGATCGCCGATCTCGATTTCTTCAAGCAGGTCAACGACAGTGGTGGTCACGAGGCCGGGGACGAGGTCCTGCGACGGTTCGGCCGCCTGCTTCGCGACACCATGCGCGCCGACGACGTGGTGGGGCGTTACGGCGGGGACGAGTTCGTCGTGGTGCTGCCCGAGACCGGTCCGGACCAGCTGGGCAATTGTGCGATTCGCCTGGGCAATCTGGCAGCCGGCGCCGGCATCTCCCTGAGCATCGGAGGCGCCACCTGGCCAGCGGACTGCGCCGATCCCACAGGACTCGTCGGCGTCTCCGACGCCTGCCTCTATCAGGCCAAGCGCCAGGGACGGGGCCGGGCGTGCATCCCGGGCCGCGAGGCGGTCCCCTTCGACCCGATCAGCAAGGCGTGAAGCCGCCCGAGGCCCTGATGTCCCCAGCGATCCTCCTGACCCAGCTCCTGCCTTTGCTCGTGTTCCTGGTCGTCGACGCATTCGTGACCGACGTGCGGATCTCCATCCTGGCGGCCATCGTCTTCGCTGCAGGGCAGCTGGGGCTCAGTTGGCGCCGCACCCGGAAGATCGACTGGTTCGTCCTGCTCGACGTCGGTCTCATCGTCGCTCTCGGCGCGGTGTCGATCCTCTTCGAGGACGAACTTCTCTTCAAATTGAAGCCGGCCATTCTCGAAGGGCTCGCCGTGCTCCTGCTGGTCGCCCTGATCCTGGCCCCCGATCGGTTCCTGCTTTCGTACTTCGGCCGCCTGCTGCCCGCCGGCACCCTCGGCACGGAGGCGCTCGGACGGCTCAGGACGATGTTCGTGGCGATGTGCCTGCTCGTCTCCCTGCACGCCGTCGCGGTGATCATCTGCGCGCTGGCCGCCTCGAGACGGATCTGGGCCCTGGTGTCGGGCCCGGGTTTCTATCTGGTTTTTCTCCCCTTTCTGGCGGCCGGGCTCCTTCGCTATCTCAGGGCCCGGCGGCGCATTTGACTTTCGGTCCATCCACTGGGATACTTGCATCGGACCGAGGAAGCCGCCATGAACGCCAAAGACACATCCCTCCAACTTCGCAACGCCATGATCGTGAGCCTGCTGCTTGCCGTCATGACAGGCTGCGCGGGCTCGAAATCGGGTAGCCCGGTGTGCGGAAACAGTTGGCTTGACGACGGGGAGGAATGTGACACGGTCGACCTGGCCGGGCAGACCTGCGCGTCTCGCGGTTTTTCCGGTGGAACCCTGGCCTGCGCAGCAGATTGCACCTTCGACACCACGTCCTGCCTGCAGGGAAGCTGCGGGGACGGTGTCATCGGGGGGACCGAGCTCTGCGACGGCGCGGCCCTGGGCGGACAGAACTGCCGCCTGCTCGGTTTTTCCGGCGGCACGCTGGCCTGCAGCGCCGGGTGCACCTACGACACCGCCGGCTGCACTTCCTCGGGTTGCGGCAACGGAATCATCGAGGCACCCGAGGTTTGCGACGGGTCCGAACTGGATGGACAGACCTGCGCCAGCCAGGGCTTCGACGGCGGCACGCTGGCCTGCGTCTTGGCCTGCGACGCCTTCGACACCTCGGGTTGTCACGCCTGCGGAGACGGGGCGATCAACGGCACCGAGTTGTGCGACGGAGCCGAGGTGGGGGGGCAGACCTGCACCAGCCTGGGCTTTTCCGGCGGGACTCTGGCCTGCGCGATCTCCTGCGGATCCTACGACACCGCCGGCTGCACCACCTGCGGCAACAACGCCAGGGAGGGCTCCGAGATCTGTGACGGCGCCGATCTGGGCGGGCAGACCTGCACCAGCCAGGGTTTTTCCGGCGGCACGCTGGCCTGTGCCGGCAACTGCGGCGCCCTGGACACCTCCGGTTGCTCCAATTGCGCCGGAACGATCCTGCGTTCGAACTGGAACGGCTACGACTACTGGAAGGTCCCCGTCGCCGGCGCGATGTCCGATGCCAACGTGGCGGCAGCCTGCACGGGATGCGGCATGTCGGCGCCGTGCAGCGGTCCGTCCGGCTGCCAGTACAACGACGGCCTATGTCTCCAGACACAGAACGAGACCTCCTGCGGGAACCCGATGCTGGACCTCTCCAGCATCCTTTGCGGTTCTGCTCCATCATCATGTGCTGCTCTCTATGGTATTTATCAATACATGGGCTATACGTGGCTTTCCGGGAGCGCCTGTGGTGCGGAGAACGGCGAATGGTGTGCCGACGGAAATACCTACAGCGGCCGCTTTGCCCTCTGTGTGATCGCCGCATATTGAACACCGGGATCCGTCATTGATGAGGTCCAAATCAGAATATTGAACTGCCCTTTGCGATCGTGCGTGAATTCGATTATAGTTACTTGTTCGACAAGCATCCCTGAAATCCGTTCCCGTAGTGGATGACTGTCAAACGGATAACACCATGTCCGATCGGAAAAAGGATCCCTTGCTGGAAGCCTGCATCGGCGACTATCAACTCACCCAGAAGCTCGGTTCAGGATCCCTTGGCACGACCTACCTTGCCCGCTCGCGTGAAGGGGGCCGTCGCATGGTGGTCAAGGTCATGGCCGAACACGTCATCAAGGACACGGGCACGCCCGAGCGCTATCTGCAGCGGACGCGGTCGATCCAGCACCTGAAGCATCCCAATGTTGTCGAGTTGCTCGATTTTGATCAACTGGAGTCCGGTGAGTTCTACCTGTCCATGGAACACCTGGAGGGGGAGCCCTTTTCGATGCGCATGCAGCGGAAAAAGATTCGCCTCGCCGAGATGACGACCCTGCTTGAGCAGGTGTGCGATGTCTTGACACGTGGCCACTCCCGCAAGATCATCCATCGGAATCTCAAGCCTTCCAACATCTATCTCGCCACAATCGGCAAGGAAAAACTTTATAAAATCATGGACTATGGTGTCATCAAGGCTCCCCGGCCCGGCAAGGACGGGACTTCCCGGCCCGGATCTTCTGACATGCCGGATCCGTTCTTCGGCACCGCCGTCTACCTGAGCCCGGAGCTGGCCCGCGGAGAAGAGCCCCGGGTCGGTCCCCACTCCGACATCTACAGCCTGGGTGTGATTCTCTACAAAATCCTGACGGATCAGTTTCCGGTCTATGGCACCACAGTCGAGGAAGTGGCGGCCTATCATGCCGTCCGGGAGGCCATGCCCCTGAGGGACTACAATCCCGGCGTTCCCGAGAGCCTGGCCGAGGTGGTCATGAAGTGCCTCGACAAGGATATCGAAGAACGCTTCTCCTCGCCCATGGAGCTGTTCTTCGAGTTCCAGGGCGCCTGCGCCGGACTGCCCTCGGATTTGTCCTTCGACGGCACGTTTGTCGGAAGCCAGGCGATTTCCATCTCCAACACCCGTTCCAACCCCCGGATCCGCAGGGAGGATCTCCCCGGTGCGACGCCGGTCACCGAGGGGCAGAAGACCATGGGGCCGCCAACCGGGACGGCCCACAAGGCGGCGGTTGCGGAGAAGTCTCATGCGGCTGCGGAGAAGTCCCATGCGG
>PHAZ01000278.1 GCA_002841825.1 Deltaproteobacteria bacterium HGW-Deltaproteobacteria-22
GCCCGTCGACCACCGTGAAAAACGAGATCACCTCCGCGTGCTGCTCCCCGTCGGTGACGCTCACCTGGGTGACCACCTCGGTCTCCCCAACCACGAGCCGATTCACGCGAAACCGCCACGGCCCCTTCGCGGGATATTCACTGTTCATCCGCGCGAAGCGCTCCGCCCCCCGGATGCGCTCCCCCGACTGGGGCCACTCCATCACGAAGTCCTCAGCCAGCACCACCCCCGCCGAATAGAAATCATTGGTCGCCATTTTGTCCCAGAACAACCGCACCACGTCTTCAGGTTTCATGTCCACGCTCCTGACCCTGTCCATCCTGCTCGAAAAAACGAATATATAAAAAACCCGCCGAATTTCGCATCGTGGAGAGGCGCGGCGGGTGTCCCGCTATTTTTTACCAGAAGGCTGCGCTGGTTTCAACGGCCTTCCCGCTCTTCTCTTCTGCAACTATTGGGCTGTGGACAATTGTCCCTGCCAATTTCCACTCTCCAACTATGGGACTGCGGTGCCTCGGCGCCGCAATTTCTTTCCCGCCGCGGCGCAGCCGCCGCGGGTCTTCCCCGTTCCCAGATCCTCCTACCAGTCGCCGGCCACCGCCTAACCTCCACCTGCGGTGCACCTTCAATGGTGGTTTATTTTGGTTTCATGCGATGATCTAGTCTGCGATGTACGCATCTAAGTGCGCACCCCGATAGAAACAGTGGTAAAAATTAAGTATTGACATGACGGATAACCATGTCATGATCGGAAGGCTTCACATCATTCTTTTCTTTGAAAAGGAACATTCTCATGAACAAAGGCCCTACAACTTGGTTGTTTTCGGCATTTGCGATTCTGCTGCAAATAGTCCCTTCTCGCGCCTGGTCTTCAGATACGACCTATTACTGTCAGCATCCGAAGGGGAATACGATCCAAAAATCGGCCATATCGGATGTGGTTTCAAAGTCGAACACCCTTTGTTTTATCAAGGGCTCCCAGGAGCAGCGCATCCCTGGCGTCGTGTACGCCGAGTTCGTTATCTCGCCAGAAAAGACGGTAAATAAAGTCTGGATTTATTATTTTCAGCCGGGCCTGACCGGCGACATCTCTGAAAAATTATCCAATCTGATTCAGGTCCCAAGCCCCGGCAAGGATTTCACGAACCAGTTGAAAGACATCCTGCAATCTATCGCATCGAACAAGTCAGGCTTGGTGCAAGGAATCCGTCTTTCCGGATCCTCTGATTTCGGTCAGGCCAAAAGTGCGGAGGTAGGGCTCAATAAAATGTCTGGCGCCCTGGATACCGTGTTCCAGGTCATCGCTGAGATGGCGGTGAACCGCGCCAAGAGCCTGGCCCTGGAGCTGGCCCAGAAAAAACTTCGGAGCGCCTGTGAACCCCTCAAGAGTCACCTCCCCAACCTGTGCGCCCGGATCGGCTCCGACCCGCTGCTCGAACTTCTTCGGAATCGAAATCCCCTGGTGGAGGCCCTGGAGGAGGACATCGTCATTTTCATGATCAAGAAGGCGGGATTGCCGAAGGATTGGAAGCCTGTGGCCCGGGAGTTGGGGTTGATCCTGCGGTCGAGCGTGAAGACCGGGAAGTTGCCGACCGAGGAGGTGGTGATTCCCCTGATCGAATCCAGACTCGAAGATTTGGTTACCAAGGTCAAGCCCACCCATGCCGATGAACTGCGGGTGATCCGGGTCCTGTTAAGGGAATACCGGGAAGCAGGATACGACCTCGACGTGCTGAACTGGCCCGTTCTGCGTCAATTCCGGTTGCCCTCTCTGGGGGAGTCCCGGTATGTCTCTGAATTCTCGTCTGCCTGGCAGTGGGCCTCGGGTGTGATCGACGAGAGATGGCCCTCCAAGTGCCTCCCCAACACAGACTGCAAGGCCGAGCGGGTTGCCCAGTTGGCCGCGCTTCGGGTCTCCCCCGTGTCGTTTATCGTCACCGATCCGGTGTTCTTTCGCCAACTGAAACTTTTCATCGAACTGGCCGAGTCCCTGGAAAGACTGCGGGAAGGATCACTTCAATCCTCTTGGATGCCACGGATTCGCGCCCTTCTCCAGGACAAGGATCCCAAGGCCCAGGCACGGCAAATGATTCATGTTGTGTACGACTTCATGAAGGAAAACCTGGAAGAAAAACAGGCACCCCTTCTCGAGACCCTGCGGCGCCTGTCCATGGCCGTGCTCGATCGCCAACCCGGAGAGATGCTGCGGATCTTCATCGATTTCCTGAAGGCCTGGGATCCCTGCGGCGAAAAGACTTTGGCCAAGGAAGCAGACGCGTGTCGGAAACACATGGTTGGACTGCAGAAAGCATTGAAGAAATCACTGGCCACGATCCAGTTGGTGGTCGGCCTGCTGGAGGAAGGTCCCAAGGATGAAAAACCCGACGAGGCGAAAAAGCGCCGCATCCAATTGCTCGAAGAGTTCACCAAGACCATGTCCAGCCGCCAGGACCGGGCAGGGGAATGGATTCTCTCCCTGGGTGTGAGCGCCGTGATGGGACTGTCGTACGGTTGCCAGTACACAGGGCAGGGGCTCGCAGGCGACCTCGAGAATGCGCATTGGAATCCACCCGCGTTGAGCCTCCCCCTGGGAATCTCCGTGGAGCATTTCCACGGAAACTGGGGATTCCATGGAATGGTGTATCCGTTCGACCTCGGGCAGTACGTGCGAACCAGTCAGGACGAAGGCGAGGTGGTCGTGCCCGAGCCGACCTACACCAACGCCTTCACCTTCGGACTCCAGCTCGCGGTTGCCTACCTGTTCCACGATATCCCGTTGACGTTCGGGTTGGACGTGCGCTACATCCCGGTCCTCGAATACGCCGAGAAGGACGAGCTTCCGGATGGAACGATCCAGACCGTCTCGCCGGCGACGCGGCATGTCCAGGTGATGCTGTTCGTGGGTTTTCACTTCCCCCTTCTGGATTTCAACTAGGTTCGTGATGACGACTCTAAGACGACACGCGCTACTGATAGGCTGCGATCACGCCGACTGGCCCGGGCATGAACTCCCTGGGAGTCGCGTGGATCTGGAGAATCTTTGCTGGTACCTGCAGCAGTCGCTGGGCGGCGCCTGGCGGGACGACGAGATCTCCGTGCTGTTCAATCCAGATGCATCCGAGGTGCTTGGACAGTTGGGCTTCATCGTTGAGGCATACGATGCCCTGGACTACCTGCTGGTCTACTACACCGGGCATGGCAGCCTAGACGATGCGGGACGGACCCTGCTGCGGCTGGGTCCCCTGCCGGAACAACGGCTCTCGGTCGAACAACTGGTCTGTCCCGTGTCCCGTCAATTGACCCTGATGGACTGCTGCCGGAACCTGTGTGTGATGGTGGCCGCACCCTTCTCGGTGACCGATGACGTGTTCGGCGGGGTGCAACCGGTGATCGGCGACCCCGGGACCTGCCGGGATGCGTTCGACGCGGCGCTGGCGGCTTCACCGACCGGCGCTTGCGTGGCCTGGGCCTGTGCCCCGGCTGAAATCTCCGCCAGCGATCCCCGGCTGGGCGGACGCTTCACCTATGGATTGGTGCTGTCCGCCCTGGCTCGTTTGGAGGCGACTCCCCCTCCATGTGTCGTCACCTTCCCGGAGGTCTTCGCCGTGGCCCGGGACTGGGTCCTCGAAGACAGCAGCGGACTTCAGAATCCGGAGATCAACAACCCCGTGCCCTGGCCCCTGGCTGTGCGGACCTGAGGCACCATCAACCAGGAGACCCCCCCATGAACCGCGACTTTCACTACGATGTCATCTCGATTCTCGCCCAGACTGCCGGTTTCCCCACGAACGAGGCCACCCTCATCGCGACCGCGTCCCAGTACACCGACGACTGCACCTTCTACGAAAAGATCCCCATGAACCTCAACCTCCCGGGCCAGCCGGGGCCCGATGCGCGCTATCTGCAGTGGGAGACTGACCTGGGGCAGGCTTTCCCCCAAGCGCAGTTCACATCGTTCCGCAACTACGCGTTCGAGCAGGACTTCCAGCACTTTGATCCGATCTGCACGGCCCATTTCAACCTGGAGAAACGACTCAAGAGTTTGCTGGGGAGTCCCGTGGCCCTGTTTCGGGAACTGTCGCGGCTGAAAAACGATAGAGCCATGCTCAAGGTCTTCGTGGCCTTCCACTTCGTGCCCGACTATGACAATGCCGCACCTCGCGAGAAGTTCCACGTGGAGAAGAACTGCCGGTTCCTGCGGGACTACATGCAGGCGCTGCTGGGCATGCTCGGCACGCAGCCGGCCGGTTCGCTGCAGCGGCGCCAGGTGCTCATCGCCCTGGGCATCGCGCTGCATTCCTTTGCCGACACCTGGTCCCACGCGGGGTTCTCTGGCCGGTGGAACAGCCAGGAGAACGACATCGAGGACCTGAAGGTCGCCCGTCAATACGGGGACCAGGAGAAGGGCATCATGCCCGACATTGGTCACATGGAGGCGGGCTCCTGGGTGGACCGCCCCGAATCCGACCTGGCCTTTTCCTTCGAGCACACCATCGGCCAGCGGAAATCCCCTGTGCGACGCCAGAATCCAGTGCACTTCACCCAGGCCGCTGAAGAGATCTTCCAGATTCTCTCCGGGGGAAGCCCGTTCCCATCCGCCCTCAAAAAATTCCTCTTCGATGCCTTCCGCATGGACCTGGAAGAATCCGAGCGCATCACCTGGCTCGAGCATCGCGTCAATGTCGTGCGCCACTTGTACGACTCTTATCCAAATCTACAAGTACATCCCTACGACCGCCAGCAGTGGCTCAACGAGATCATCCCCGCTCCCGCGGACTACAACAACCGGATTACCTACCAGTACAAGCCCGACGCCGACTGGTTCCTGTTCCAAACCGCAGCCATGGCCCAGCGCAACATGATTCACGCCTTCGTCTTGTGAGCGCCCTGCCGCCACC
>PHAZ01000279.1 GCA_002841825.1 Deltaproteobacteria bacterium HGW-Deltaproteobacteria-22
CTCACTTTTGGATTGATTGTCCCGGCAGGAGATTTTTTACAAACCCTTTCCGGAAGGAACCCAGAGGCATTCCCATGATCAACCAGATGTTCATCACCTTCGACCAGTCCCAGGTTGTCCTCGATCCCCAGAAACCGCGCATCTTCGTGGGCCGCGACGCCAAACTGTGCGCCCTCCACACCGATGACCCCAGCGTCTCCCGCCAGCACGCGGAGATCTTCGCGGACGCGGGCAACGTGTACCTGACGGATCTGGGCTCCTCCAACGGCACCTGGGTCAACGGCATCCCGGTGCGCCGCCTGCCGGTACCCGTCGCCCCCGGGCAGCAGATCTACGTCGGCCGCGTGCCCCTGATCGTGGGCTATGCACAGCAACAGGCCGCCCCGGCCGCCGGTGATGGACAGAAGACCATGTTCGCCGCGCCCCCCGATGCGCTGAACCAGTACATGCAGCAGCGCGCGGCCATCGAGGCCCAGCCCTCCCACCTGCCCACCGGCTATCAGGCCAACGCCCAGGGTCCCCAGTTCCAGCCCGGCGCCGTCACCTCCATGCCCGTCTCCATGACGCCGGCGGCCGCGCCCACGAACGCCCAGGTCGTCGGCCTCGGTGGCAAGGCCGCGCCGCTGCCGGCCGAGTACGCCTACCGCCGCCAGGGCTCCAACAGCAACGGCGCCCTGCTGATCGCGCTCAAGAGCGACACCTTCGCCAACAACGCAGTCATCGACGGTTATCTGGAATACACCGCCCTGGACAACGAGACGATCAACTACATCACCATCGAGCTCGTCGAGTACCACAAGAAGGGCCCCAAGAACGGCCATGTGTGGGACCGGATGCTCGTACGGCAGGGCCCCTGGAAGAGCGCCAAGGGCGACGTGCTCCCGATGCCCTTCCAGCTCCGCGTGCCCGCCGGCACCGCCGTCACCGGACGCGACGTGAACTGGGAGCTGCGCGGCTACGTCGACATCAACTGGGCCTTCGACATCGAGGCGTCGAGCCCGATCATGATGAAGAACGTCGACCTCGAGCACGTCCGTGACGCGCTGGGACACCTCGATTATCGCATCGTCGAGCTCGAGCCGCAGGCGCTGGGGCAGCGGTACTTCGGCAAGTTCCAGCCGCCGCCGCAGCTGCGCAGCAAGTGGGGCGTGTCCGACATCAACCTCGACATCGAGTACCTCGGCGCAAACCTGTCGATCAAGATGGAGGTCGAGAAGACCTCGCTGTTCAAGTTCGACAAGAAGATCGACTTCCTGTTCGATCTTGGCGTCCTTCGCTCCGCCTCCAAGGCCGATCTGGCCCAGCACTTCCAGCAGTACATCAACCAGTTGATGGGCAAGTAGCCACCGCCGACTGCGCAGATCTTGCCCGTCGGTCTTCACCCGGTAGCAACGAACCCGCGCACCGCGCTCAGATCAGTTCTTCGTCGGGCTCAGCCTGTTCTTCCGCGCCGGCCAGGCCCGGAGTGAGCTGGTCATCGACCGAGTCGAACTGGATCTTCCCCTTCACAATCATGAGCTTGACCAGGATCGGCACTGGAATCGTGGTGACGATCGAGAGCACCACGATGGCGTTGAAAAAAACGGGGTTGAGCAACTCCAGCTCCAGCGCGACGGCCGCGGCCGCCAGCGTGGCCGACAGTTGGGGCACGGTCATCAGGCCTGCGCACACGGCCTTCTTGTTCGAAAATCCGGCCAGCCGCAGCCCGGCCCAGCCGGAGAACACCTTGGAACCGACGAGACCGACGACGGTGAGTAGCGTGATCATGAGGTTCTCAGGCCCCTCGGCGAGGATGGCCAGGTCGCTCTTCATGCCGATCGACAGGAACAGGAACGGAATCACGAAACCATACCCGATGCCCTCGATCTTTTTATGCAGGATGCGACCGCGCTCATGGAAGGTGGGCACCCGGACGAACGCGATGCCGGCGATGAAGGCGCCCACGATGATGGACACGCCGATGAGCTCGCCGACGAACACCACGATGAGCAGCCCCATCAGGAAGAACGTGACGCGGGAGTCGTCGTTGGGCTCCAGGTGTGCCAGCAGGCGGCGCAGCAGCGTGGGCAGCACCCACACGGCCACAATCAGGTAGAGCGCGATGACCAGCACGAAGAGCGGGATGAACGTGTGCCCGAACAGGGACGGGTCCACCTGGTCGAACACGCTGATGCTGCCAATCACCTCGCCGCCGGACTCGTGCCGCTTGAGCTGGACCACGATGGCCAGCAGAATCAGGCTCAGCAGGTCGGTGATGACCGTGGAAGCCAGCACTGCCAGGCCGAAACGCGTCCGTACCACATTGAGTTCGCGGATCACCGGAAACACGATGCCGACCGAGTGTGAAGCGAACAGGGACGCGTAGACCCAGGAGCCGAGGATGTCAGACGGCTGGTACAGCGCGTACACCGCATAACCGGCGGCGGCCGGGATCGCAAACGTGAAGACGCTCAGCAGCCCGACGGCCCTCTTCTCGGACATCAGGATCCGCAGATTGACTTCCATGCCGGCCAGCGCCATCAGGAACACCAGGCCAAGCAGGCCCATGGCGTCAATCACGGTGTACAGTTGTTCCGTGGGATAGCCGCGGCCGATGACGGCATTGAGACGGCTGACGAGATCGAACCCGTGCGGCCCGATGGCCATGCCGGTGATCATCATGGAGACGACGGCCGGGATGTGGAATCTTCGCAGCAGCTGGGGCACCAGGGCCGCCAGCGTCATCAGCAGCAGGAACAGGATAAGGAAGGTCAGTCCGCCCATTCAGCTATTTCAGTTTCAGGGAACCGCAGATCTTGCCGAGCCAGGCGCGGGTCGCCTCGAAGTTGGGCACGCCGCCCTGCTTGGCCTGGGACGCGTTGCAGACCAGCGCCTTCTCACCGGCGGCCTTCTGCACGGACACACGGAGGATGCCCTTGTTCTTGGTGGCGTACTCGAGCAGGAAGCCATCGGCGGTCTTCTCGCTCTTGATCACCTCGTCGTTCTTGTCGAGCATGGCGTTGCTCACGAACTCCTCGGGGGTCTTGGCGGGCGTGGACGCCAGCAGCACCTGCACCGACGGCTCGCTGAAGTAGTCGTCCATGTCGGGCCGCCAGGAGATGTTGACGTCGCCCTGGTTGTCAACCTTGAAACCCGCGGGCAGATCCACCGTGAACTTGATCGCGCCGATGGCGCCCTCTGTGGCAGCCAGCGGTTTGGCGCTCCAGTCCTTGCCGGGTTCGTCATCCTTGGCTTCCTTGTCCTTCTTGCCGCCGCAGGAGGACAGGACCATGGTCATGGAAATCATCAAAAACATCAGGGAACGAAACATGTGAAAACTCCTTTGTATCAAGTGGATCCCGCGTTCACTGCGGGCCGGAATTGTGCGCAGCATAGCCCAGTCGGTCCGAATTGTATACACACAGGTTTCACCGGTCCGGGGTGATCGCGGCAAGTCGGGGATGACGTCTTCTCCAGCACCATGTCCGGGAACCGTCGTTCCCGTTTCGATTTCGATTTCGATTTCGATTTCGATTTCGACGTGGAGTCCGACAGGGACCGCAGCACCGGTCGGTCTCGGGTGATGACCGCTTCATCCTTCCCATTGACACCGGCCCTTCCCTGAGCCCATATTCAGGTCTTGCGCCGCCGAACTCGTCTGCGAGGCCGCCGGCAGATGGGCCTACCCGGCGGGGGTGGGCGTTTCCCCTCACTGACATACCGGACGTTCCGGAGAAAGAAGAATCATGAAGACCCTATCCTTTTTACTGCTCGGCTCTGTGTTCACCCTGACCATTTCCTGTTCCAGCAAGACCGCCAAGGACACCCCCCCGGCCAAGCCGGAAAACGCGGCGCAGAAGCCCGCAGCAGCGCCGGTCCCTGCGCCGGCACCAACACCGGAGAAGCCCGCCGAACCGCCTGCCAAGCCCGTCACCGAGAAGCTCGAGAACGTCAGTCACCTCCTGGTCCTCACCGACGCGTTCGCGCTGGAAAACGTCGGCTTCTGGAGCGACAACCTCACGATCAAGGGCATGCCCATGCTCTCGGACAACGGCGAGCACATGCTGCGCCTTCAGTTCAACGCTTTCGAGACGGCGTTCGCACCCTCGGGCGAGGAAGCCGAGCCCATCGGTGAGTTCGTGATCGAGAAGGTCAAGCTGGCCGACCTGTCCGTCGTCCAGACCTTCCCGCTGCTGTCGAAGAAGGAAATCCTGCAGGCGCACCTGGACGCGCGCAAAAAGGAATGCGTGGACAAGAACAAGGGCACCGGTGAGGACGGGGCCTCCGGCGTGGCCGATTGTCCGATTGACGAGAAGCTGGCCGCGACCGTGGTGGCCGCCACGAAGACGGGCATCCTGAAACACGCCGCGGTGGTCGCAGCCGAGCTCAAGACGGGCCGGTACACCTCCATGAAGACCGTGGCCCTCAAGAATCCGCCTGCCGGAGAAGACGGCGAAGAAGCCGCCCCCCCCAGCAACCCGGATCCGGAGCTGGTATACACGGTGAAGGTCACCAAAAATCGCCCGACCGTGAAGGTGCTGCGCAAGCGCGACGGCAAGTCCGTGGGCGAGGTGACCCTGCAGTGCACGGCCCTTCCCGAATCGTCATGCACGCTCGGCGACAATCTAGAGCTCTTCTCCGACGCCAAGGGACGCAAGGTCGTGGTGGCCGGACGCGAGGTGGACATGGAGAACGGCAAAGTGCTCGCCACGGTCGTCAAGGTGCTCACGCTCAAGACCGCCCCATGAACCACCATTGACATGGGCGCCCACCCGGACGATAGTCGGATCCGTGAGCGACATCACCACGTACAGCAAACGTCATAACCCTGCCGACACACCTGTCGGCGCCCATGAAAGGATCAACCATGAGCCTCATAGGAACCCAGACGGAAAAAAACCTGC
>PHAZ01000280.1 GCA_002841825.1 Deltaproteobacteria bacterium HGW-Deltaproteobacteria-22
TGTCGAGTTTGATCTCCTCGTGGAAGGAAAGAAATCCACCGTGCGGGTCGCATGGAGCGCCTTGACGCCCCTCGACAGTTTCGGCATCCGGTATCACCATGTCACCGTGTCGACGAGGCCCGGAATGGTGTTTCGCGTGATGGAAAAGAAGATCCTGCCGATCTGCCGGACCAAGCTCACCTGGCAACTGAAGGCCGAAGATCCTGAAAACATCCCGGTTCCCGGAGCGCGGAGACGCTAGAGAGGACAATCATGACTTATTCAAGCGGGCAACTGGAGGCTGCGCGCAGCCGCCTGATCTTTGCATGCGACGTACAGACCCTGGCCGAGGCCGTCGAGGCGGGGGAGATGCTGAAGAACTCGGTGGGGATGTGGAAGATCGGACTGGAGTTGTTCCTGCGCGAGGGACGTCCCGTGGTGGAGCGCATGGCTGCGTTCGGGTTGCCGATCTTCCTCGATCTGAAACTGCACGACATTCCGGCCACGGTCTCCAGGGCCATCCTCAACCTCGACCAGCTGCCGATCCGGTTCCTCACGATCCATGCGTCCGGCGGCCAGGAGATGCTCCGCGAGGCGGCGGCGGCGGCGGCCAAATTGTCGAGCCGGCCGACGGTGCTGGGCGTCACCGTGCTCACCTCCCTGGGGGCCGAGGATCTGGCCCGGGACGGCTATTCCGGAACGGTGGGGGAGCTCGTGGTGGCGCGGCTCCGGGCCTGTCTCGACGCCGGGGTAGGCGGCGTGGTCGCCTCGGCCCTCGAGGTCGGCACGCTGGCCGGGCTGGTGCCGGCCGGGTTCTCCCTCGTGATCCCGGGAATCCGGCCCTCCTCCGGGGTGCAGGACCAGAAACGGGTCGCCACCCCCGGCGCCGCGATTGCCGCAGGGGCCACCCACCTCGTGGTCGGACGTCCGATCCGGGACGCCGCCGATCCCGCCGGGGCTGCGAACGATATCGTCCTCGAGATCGCGCGCGCGGCCTTTGGTGAATCATGACGACCAAGCCTCGTCCGCCCCATCCCATGCAGAACAAGCCGCCCGCCGAGGACGTTCATGTGGTCTTCGGGATCCACCCGGTCGAGGAACTGGTGGAGACCGGTCGGGTCCAGTCGTTGCTGGTCAGTTCTTCCGCGCCGCCGAAGTTGATCGGTGCGGCCCGGGCCCGCGGGATCCGCGTGGAGAACGTGTTCGCCTCGGAGCTGGACCAGATGACGGGCTTCGGCGTTCACCAGGGCGTCGTGGCCCTGGTCGAAGGCTTCGAGTACACCGATTTCGATCACCTCCTGACCGAGGCACTCACCATGGGGCCTGCCCTGCTCGTGTTCCTCGATCGCATCACCGATCCGCACAACCTCGGCGCCATCGCCCGCTCGGCCTACCTGCTCGGCGCGCACGGCCTCGTGATTCCGCTTCGTGAGTCGGCGCACCCGACCGCCGGCGCCATGAAGGCCTCGGCCGGGGCGCTGGTCCACCTGCCCGTGGCACGCGTGCACAACCTCAAGCTGGCGCTCACGGCGTCCCAGGAGGCCGGTCTGCAGGTCATCGGCGCAGCGGGCGAGGCCGAGGAGGATTTGCCCGGATGCGACCTGACCGGTCCGGTCGCGCTGGTGATCGGCTCCGAGCACCAGGGGATCCGCCCGTCCGTCGCCTCCTACTGCGACCGCACCATCCGCATTCCCATGTGCACCGGCGGCGTGGGCTCCTACAACGCGTCGGTGGCTGCTGCGATCTGCCTCTACGAGGCCTTTCGGCAGAGGACGGCGGACTGACATCATGATCCCTGCGCTGGCGTTGCCCATCACAGAGCCCATCCTGCTGTTCGGCCTGGTGCTCCTGCTGGTGCTGATCGCCCCCCTGATCTCGGGACGCTTCAACCTTCCCTCCATCGTCGGTCTGATCCTGGCCGGCATGATCTTCGGCCCCCATGGCCTGGGCGTGTTCACGCTGGAAGCCGAGATCCGGCTGCTGGGGCAGATCGGCCTGGTCTACATCATGTTCCTGGCCGGCGTGGAGATCGATCTCCAGCAGTTCTTCCTCGTCCGCAGGCACAGCCTGACGTTCGGGTGGCTGACGTTCCTGATCCCGCTGCTGGCCGGCGCGCTGCTGGCCCCGCAGGTTCTCGGGATCGGGATCCTGCCTGCGATCCTGCTGGCCTCGATGTTTTCATCGCACACGCTGATCCCCTGGCCCCGGATCAGCGCCCTGGGGCTCACCCGGCAGCGGGCGGTCGTCGCCATCGTGGGCGGGACGATCCTCACCGACACGCTGGCCCTGCTGCTGCTGGTTTTCCTCGTCGGAGCCCACGCCGGAAACCTGACGCCCTGGTTCCTGACGCGGCTGGCGCTCTCGGTGACGGTGTTCCTGGTCGCCCTGTTCGGCCTGCTGCCCATCGTCAACCGATGGTTCTTCCGCCACTTCGCCTCCGACGGCCAGGTGGAGTACCTCTACGTGCTCTGCGTGGTGTTCCTGTCCGCGGCGCTGGCCCACCAGGCCGGCCTCGAGCCCATCCTGGGCGCCTTCTTCTCGGGGCTGATCCTCAACCGCCAGGTCCCCGAGAAGAGCACGCTGATGAACCGGATCCACTTCATCGGCTTTGCCCTGTTCATCCCGTTCTTCCTGCTGTCGGTGGGCATGGTCGTCGACGTGCGGCACTTCTTCACCGGGGTCGAGACCCTGAAGACGACGGCGTTCATGATCGTCGTCGCGCTGGCCTCCAAGTGGCTGGCCGCCCGGCTGGCCGGACGGATCATCGGCTGGTCCCGCGAGGAGATCCGGGTGGCCTTCGGCCTGTCGGTGAACCAGGCCGCCGCCACGCTGGCCGCCGTGATGGTCGGCGTCAACACGGGCATCTTCGGGCTCGAGATCGTCGCGGGCACCATCGGCATGATCATGGTGACCTGCATCGTCGGGAGCCTGGTCACCGAGCGCGCGGCGAGGTCCCTGGCCGCCCAGAACGTGCGCCGTAGCCCGGACCGCCCGGGGCAGGGGCGGATCCTGGTCCCGCTGGGCGACCGGGCGGACCAGCTCCTGAATCTGGCCCTGCTGCTGCGTCCTTCCCAGTCGCGGGATCCGCTGTACCTGCTGCACGTCATCGAGGAGGGCCCCGATCTGGAGTCCCGGGTGGAGCGTGGCGAGCGGCTGCTCGAACACTCGGTGCTGCAGGCCACCGCAGCCGACATCCACGCCATGCCGCTGACCCGGGTGACCATGCACGTGGGCTCGGGCATCCTGGGGACCATGCGGGACTACGGCATCGAGACGGTCGTGGCGGGCCTGCCCGTCGACCGCACGCCGGTATTGTACACCTGCAGTCCCACCGTGGATTTCCTCGTCCGGAACTCCCGAACCACCCTGCTCTTCGCCCGTGTCCCCGATGGGTTTTCCAAACCCACGCGGATGCACTGGGTGATCCCCTTCACCCTGGAGGACCACCCCGGCTTCGCCACCGGCGTCGAGCAGATGCTGCGCCTGGTGAGGCAGGAGAACATCCCCCTTCGCGTCAGCCTTCCTGCCGGGGATCGCATCTCCCTGGAGAAGAGACTGGGCGGGATTTCCGTGCAGTTTCAGGCCCCGGAGCCTGGGATGCGGCTTCCCCTGGACCCGGCTGCCGATGAGTGGACGATCTTCTTCATGGTGCGGCCCTCCGGATACGGCTGGCGTCCCCAGTTCGAACGGATTCAGAAGGCCGCGGTGTCCGATTTCCAGACCCCGCTGGGGCTCCTGTTCCTGCCCGAGCCCGAGGAGGCCCCTCCGATCCAGCGCAACGGCGTATCCCCGGCCGATTACGGGGGGGTGCCGGTGTCCTTCCAGCTCTCCATCACGGATTTCTCCGATGACCAGCTGGATCCGGCCATCGATCACCTGCTCGCCGAAGCCGATCTCGAGGACGAGGACGATCAGGTGGAGGACATGTTCCTGGACTCCTGCCGCACAGCGCCGGTGATCCTGGCGCCCGGGATCGCGTTTCTGCATGCCCACGTCGACTCCCTGGCGGAGAATCACGTTCTGATGGGCCGGCATCCCGTGGGCTTCGACACGTTCCGCACCCTCGATCCCGTGCGCGTGGTCGTGATCCTGCTCGGACAGCAGCACCGCTCGGCCCAGGAACACCTCACCCTGCTGGCCGTGCTGGCCCGCACCCTCTCACGCAAGGAGATCGCCGCGCGTCTGCTCGGCGACTCCGGCCACGTCCAGCTCGAGGAGGAATTGTCCCAGGTCATGTACGAAGAGCTCTCCAGGCTCGCCCAGCGCCGGGGGTAGCCGACCCTGACCGGTGAAGGGGAAGAGAAGAGGCGGCCCGGAAAAGCAGTCAGACAGGTCGGACCAGTCGGACCAGTCGGACCGGTCGGACCGGGCCGCCCGGGAGAAGAAGAGTGGGAGAAGATTTCGGCGACCGGGCGGCGCGTTCGGCGACCGTGGGACCGGTCGCGGATTCCCGGCTGGCGCCGGTTCCCCGGTTCCCCGCCTGCGGCGGATTCCCGCAGTGGCTGTGCGTTTACCACCATCGTGGCCCGCAACGCGGGCGAACGAGCGCGCCTGCAACGCAGGCGTACAGACCAGCGAAGGCATGCGCCAGACCCGTCACCGGGTCTGCGACCCCGGAGGGGCCGTCGCATGCCTGGTGAAGAGGAAAGACTCCTTCTACGTCGAAGAGGAAAGAGCTGGTCTCTCCCCGCCGGGCCGGCGTCCCCCTGACCAGAGGGCGCCGGGAGATGTTCTCCCGGAAAGAAAAGATAGAATGAAAACAAGGAACTCACGCACGCCGCCAGGCGATTGAGAAGAACCAAAAAGAGAAGAAAACCCGCCGGAAATGACCGGTCATGGCGATTATAGCCGTGACCGGTGAACAGGAAGCAAAGCGGAAGCAAAGAGAAGAAGAA
>PHAZ01000281.1 GCA_002841825.1 Deltaproteobacteria bacterium HGW-Deltaproteobacteria-22
CGGGCCCGAGCCGGTACAGATGGGCGACTCCGAGGCCGACGCTGTGGCTGGTGCCGAGACGATCCTCGTAGCGACCGACGCCGGCGGCCTGGGAGTCGGACACGGACCAGCCGAAGGTGGTCGGAAACTCCGCGGTGATTCCCGGTCCCGTGGCCGCCGGGTGCCCCCAGCCGTCGGACCACGTGAAGCTCGCGTGGACGTCCCCGTTGAAGTCGGTGCCCCGGTAGAACACACCGGCAGAGGAGAGTGCGTGAAGCCAGGTGCCATCGGCGGAGATCTCGACGATCGCGGTGGGCGGATCGAACCGGTTCACGTCGCTGCCGGCCGGTAGACCGGTGCCCAGCAGCAGCCATTCCCCTGCCGGCTCTCCGTTGTCCGTGTTGGGCCTGACCCAGATCCGCCCCTCACTGAGGGTCACATACCACCTCCGGTTGAAGGACTTCTCCCTGGTGCGGAAGATCACGCGGTCCGGAAAGTCACCCTCCGCGGTCCCGTCGAAGCACTCGGCCACCAGGCCGCCGTCGGCGTCGGCGTCCGCGTCGGGCAGAGCCACGTCGCCGTCGGTCCCGGCGTCCGCCGGATCCGTCCCCGCGTCGCGATGGCAGGCGGGCATGCTGACGAGCACCAGCAGAAAACACGGCAGGAAGAAGCGCCATTCGCTGCGCCCGGACCCCTGCCTGAACCTGGCATGTCTATCCATGATTGTTTCCTCCGCAATTGACTATCCCCGGCATAAGGCAGGTTGTCAAGCCCCGCCCCGGGGAATGTCAAGCCCCGCCCCGGGGAAGACCGGAAAACCCGGCCTCCCTCAATTTCCCCGTGTGCTTTTCACCGTTTTCTCATGATCCGCTCAATGTCATTTCACATGCCGGGAGGATGTTGCCCGTGGCGGATCGGAATGGACAGGCATCCGGAACGCCCCGGAACACCGGTCACCCAAACGCCTGTCTTCTCACCGGAAGGAGCCTGCATGAAGACGTTTTCCATCACCATTCTTGCCGTCCTGATCACCTGGTCCGGCGCCCTCCTGGCGCAGGAGCCCGAAGGCACACCCCCGCCCGCGGCCAGTGACGTGCCCGTGAAGATCGAACCGAACGCCGAAGAGAAGACCCCGCCTGCAGTCGAGGAAAAAATGGAACCGAAGGAAGGGGAGAAACCGGTGACCCCGGTGGAAGAAAAGAAGGAAGCTGTGAAGGACATCCCGTTGAAGTTCAAGGGGGACCTCCGCTACCGCCACGAGACCATCGACCTGACCGACGAGGAAGCCAATCAACGACATCGAATCCGTCTGCGCTTCGGCGTGTTCTCGGAAATCAACCAGCAGTTGGAATTCGGCTTCCAGATGGCCAGCGGCACCGGAGACCCGATTTCAACGAACCAGACGCTGTCGCCGGCGTTCACCAAGAAACCCCTGACCATCGACCTGGCCTACTTCAACTACAAACCCGTCGAAGGCCTCTCGATCGTCGGCGGCAAGATGAAGAACCCGATGTTCCGTCCGGGCGACTCCCAGTTGATGTGGGACAGCGACCTGACGCCGGAGGGCCTGTCCCTCTCCTTTGCAAGGAAGATTTCATCGATGAAGGTCTTCGCCACGGGCGTGGCCTTCTGGAACGCCGATCGCAAGGGTGACGAGGACGACGCCCATATCCTCGGTGGCCAGGGGGGCCTGGAGATGAAGTTCGGCGCCTTTCAGATCGTGGTGGCCGGCTCCTTGTACAACTACACGAAGATCCTCGGGTATGGCCCCGTATATAACGACAATGCCTTCGGCAACACCCTCGATGCGAACACGCTGTACGCCAATGACTACAACCTTCTCGACGCCGGCCTGGAGCTGCGGGGCAAGCTCGCGGGCCTCCCCTTCTCGGTGTTCGGGCAGTTCGTGCAGAACCTGGCCGCAGACGAGGAAAAGACCGCGTTTTTGGCCGGCTTCTCCATCGGCGAAGCGAAGAAACCCATGGGATGGCGACTGCAATACAACTTCCGTTCCCTGCAGCGCGACGCCGTGTTCGCGACCTTCTCCGACTCCGACTTCATCGGTGGAGGATCGGGCGGCTCGGGACACATGGCGAGTTTCGAGTTCGCCATGAGCTCAAACATGCTGCTGGGCCTGACCGTGCAGCGGTCCACCCTCGATGATGACGCCGAAACCGACTACACCCGCGTCCAGGTCGACCTGGGCGTGAAGTTCTGATCCTGTCCGAAAACTGACCGGACGCTCACACACCCCTAACAAGTGCGGGATAGATCCTGCACTGAACGAGGACCCGCTGCGGGTCCGTCGGGAGGTCTCATGAAAAACGTGAACAAATACTGGTTTCTGATTGCATCCCTGGTCATCACCATCCCCTTCTGGTTTGCCGTGGCCTGCGAGGATAAGAAGACAGACAGCCAGAGCGCCGGTCAGGAGAAGGGCCCCCCGGCGAGCCCGGGAGCGCCCTCAGATCTGAAGGTCGCTTCGGAGTTGACCGGGGCAGGCGCAACCTTCCCGTTCCCGCTGTATTCCAAATGGGCCGACGCCTACGGCAAGGAAAAGGGCCTGAAGCTCAACTACCAGGCCATCGGTTCCGGGGGCGGCGTGGCCCAGATCAAGAAAAAAACCGTGGACTTCGGCGCCTCCGACGAACCGATGAAGCCGGCGGACCTTGAGAAGGAAGGCCTGTTCCAGTTCCCGATGGCCATCGGTGGGGTCGTACCTGTGGTCAACATCGACGGCATCGCCGACGGGGCGCTGAAGCTTTCTCCGTCGGTGCTCTGTGGCATCTACCTGGGCACCATCACGAAGTGGGATCACGAGGAGATCAAAAAGCTCAACGAGGGACTGTCCCTGCCGGCCAGGGACATCGCCGTGGTCTACCGCTCCGACGGCTCGGGCACGACCTGGATCTTCACGGACTATCTGGGCCGCGTGTGTCCGGCCTGGAAGGACAAGGTAGGCGTCGGCAAGTCCGTTCAGTGGCCCGTGGGCATGGGCGGCAAGGGCAACCCCGGAGTCGCGGCCTACGTGAAGCAGACCGGCGGCGCCATCGGCTATGTGGAGTTCGCCTTCGCGCTCCAGAACAAACTTCCGGTGGCCCAACTGCAGAACCGTGCCGGCATGTATGTCCGGCCGGCCATCGAGAGCTTCATGGCCGCCGCCAAAAACGCCGACTGGGAGAAGGCGCCCGGGTTCTACATGGTGCTCAACGACCAGCCCGGAGACGAGACCTGGCCCATCGCCGGCGCCACGTTCATCCTGATTCACCGCGAACAGGCCGACGCGTCGAAGATCCGCGCCATCTTCGGATTCTTCGACTGGTGCTACCGTTCAGGGGCCGAACTCGCGAAAAAACTGCACTACGTGCCCATGCCGGAGAGCGTGTTCTCGCTGGTCCAGAGCCGCTGGGAAAGTGAAATCTCCTCCGGCGGCAAACCGGTGGCCTGGAAATAACCGGCCCTGCGGCGGATTCAACAGGAGGCCCCATGCCCAAGCACATCAAGTTCTGGTTTCTGCTGGTGACCTTTCTGCTCGCGATCCCGGTGTGGTACGTGGTTTCCTGCGAAAAGAGGGAAGCCGCCTCCCGGACATCAAACGCCCGGCACTTCGTCTTATTCCGGAAGTGACCGTTCCGGCAGGGGTGCACATGTCCTTTCTCACCCGCAGCTCCACCCACCGCCTGGCCGACCGGCTCTTCCGCTGGCTCACCATCGCCTGCGCCGCCTCGACCCTGCTGCTGGCAGGAGCCATCCTTTGGAACCTGATCGCGCACTCCTGGCCGTCGATCTCCCGGTTCGGCTTCGGCTTCATCACCTCCACCCAGTGGAACCCGGTGAAAAGCGAATATGGAGCCGCCTCCTCGATCTATGGCACACTGGTCTCCACGGCAGTCGCACTGCTGCTGGCCCTGCCGGTCAGCCTGGCCATCGCCCTTTTCCTGACCAGTTATGCGCCACCGTGGCTGGCCCGCATCGTGGGGACCTGCGTGGAGCTGCTGGCGGCCATCCCCAGCATCATCTACGGCATGTGGGGGCTGTTCGTGTTCGCCCCATACATGCAGAAGACGCTGCAGCCGTGGCTCGCCAGGTTGCCGGGCCCCCTGTTCTCGGGGGCGCCCCTGGGCGTGGGCATGCTCACGGCCGGTATCATCCTGGCGCTGATGATCCTGCCGTTTCTGACGGCGGTCATGCGCGACGTGTTCGCGATGACACCACCGGTGTTGATGGAGAGCGCCGCAGGGATGGGTTCGACATCCTGGGAGGTCACGCGCCACATCTCGATCCCCCACGGCATGCGCGGACTCGTGGGCGCCACGTTCCTGGGACTGGGCCGCGCCATCGGCGAGACCATGGCGGTGACCTTCGTCATTGGCAACAGCCACCGCATCGCCGGCAGCCTCTTCGCCCCCGGAAACACCATCGCCTCCACGCTGGCCAACGAGTTCAACGAGGCGGACTCCCCCCTGCTGGAATCGGCCCTGATTGAGCTGGGGTTGATCCTGTTCGCGATCACGCTGATCATCCAGGTTCTAGCCCAGTTGTGGTTGCGCTCCCTGCAGAAACACCAGGCACGGTAGGCTGACATGGCCGAACTAAGACTCCCCCACCGCTCCCCCGGCGCCCGCAAGGCGATGGACGTGTTCATCAGGTTTTTCTCCGTCACGTCTGCGACCATCGGAATCTTCTTCCTGTGCTGGATCCTTTGGGTCGTCCTGAAAAGGGGGCACTCGGTGCTGTCGCTTTCCTTCTTCACCTCGGCGCCGCCGTCCCCGGGGGAAGGCACCGGCGGCATCTACTACGCCCTGGTCGGCACCCTCAAGATGACAGGTCTGGCCTGCCTGATGGGCGTCCCCCTGGGGCTGCTCACCGGCGTCCACCTTGCCGAGTTCGGACG
>PHAZ01000282.1 GCA_002841825.1 Deltaproteobacteria bacterium HGW-Deltaproteobacteria-22
GGACCGGTGTCGGACCGTCCCAGGTGCATGCCGTCAAAGTGGCGGACCGGTGTCGGACCGTCCCAGGTGCATGCCGTCATTGTGGCGGACCGGTGTCGGATCCGTCGGAGCGCTCCGTCACATTGTGACGCTCCCCCGTCGCGACGGTCTGAGGGCTGTCCGCCATGTTGACGGACCCCGCTCACGGCCGTCGAAGTGCTTCTGTCACGATTGGCGGCATCTGAACTCCGAAGTAACCGGAACAAGAAAAAGACATAAGAGTTTTACCGCGGAAAAGACGGAAGAGATTCCCTGCGCCTGCCCGCGCTCACGCCCCCTGCCCGTTCCATGCGACGGACCCATCCCCCCACCCCTGCGCCGGACCATCCTTATACGGCCTGTAGCCCAGGGTAGGGCGCACGGTCCCACGTGCGCCCTACCCTGGGAAACGAGAGGAAAGAGCCGGATCGTAAATTCTTGATTTTTCGCTATGGCGCGGGAGCCGGCGCAGGAGCGGGAGCAGGTGCAGGCGCAGGCACGGCGGCCGTGGCGGGGGCAGCCAGGCGCGTCTCAATCTCGTGCTTGATGCGCTGGATGGGGACTTCCTTGCCGTCGATCATGAAGACCGGCGTGGAGTCGAGCTTGAGCAGCAGCCCTTCCTCGATCTCGTTGCGCAGGTTCTCGGCGGTGACGGCGTCCTTGACGCAGGCGGTGAGCCCAGCTTCGTCGAGCTTCAGCTTGGCGGCCAGGTCTTTTTCGGTCATGCCGTGGTTGGTTTTCTGGAACAGAAGGTCGTTGGCGCCCCAGAAGGCGTTCTGCTTCGACGCGCAGGTCGCCATCTTCGCGAGGTCGCAGGCACGGGCGTGGAAGGGCTTGGTCACCAGGCGGTTGCAGGCCTGGTCAAGCGGGAAGTGATGATGCACCAGCCGCACGCGGGTCGGGTTCTGGGCCACGATGCGGCGCACCTTGCGGTGTTCGCGGCTGCAGAACGGGCACTGGTAGTCGCTGTACTCGTGAACGGTCACGTCGGGTTTGGCTGCGCCGATCCAGGGACGGTCCTGCCCGTCCACGCCGGACTCGAGCCGGGTGCGCTCGGCGATGAGCTTCTCGATCTGCCCCAGCCCCTCCATGCGGACGCCGTCGACGAAGAAGGCAGGCGTCTCGTCGAGCTTCAGTTCGTTGCCGCGGGCGACATCGGCCTTCACATGCTCGGCGATCTTCGGGTCGGCCATGCAGGCCTTCATCGCCGCCTCGTCAAGCTCCAGCGAGAGCGAAAGCCTGTAGGCGGAGAACCGGGTGTTGCGGTTGGCGTACATCAGATCGTTGGCCTGCCAGAACTTGCCCTGGCGGGCCGCGCACAGCCCCAGCTTGGCGCGCTCGCAGGCGGCCAGGTGGTAGGGCTCGGTGAGCATGGGGTTGCAGGCCTTGTCCAGGGGATAGTTGTAATGGACCAGGCGGACCGTGTCGGCGTTGCGGGCCACCAGCTCGCGGACCTGCCCGTGATAGCGTGCGCAGGCGGGACACTCGAAGTCGCTGTATTCGGCGATGACCACCAGCGGGCTCTCGGAGCCGATCCACGGGTGGCCGTCCTCGGTCATGCCGGTGGCCATGGAGAGATCCGTCGCCGGAGCGGTCGCGGGGACCCAGTAGCGCGGGTACCACAGGAAGCCGGCCAGGAGCAGCCCGACGCCGGTGGCGCCCAGGCCCCCCAGGTGCAGCGGGTGTTTGATGAACCACATGAACAACTCGACCGCGCCCTTGAACGGGTTGATCCTGTCGCGCCACAGACCGTAGAGGACCAGCCCCATCAGGCTGAAGTTCAGGAAGTACGTGCCGAAGCAGAAGATGCAGATCGACGAGATCTTGGTGATGGAGATGTACCCCAGCAGCAGCGCGGTACAGCAGGCGAACCCGACGAAGGCCAGCAGGTACACCAGCGGCAGGCGGCGGGAGCGGGCCAGCAGACCGGCGATCACCCCTGCGCCGATGAACAGGTAGCCCAGGATCCCCCACACGGACACCGGCATGAACAGGAACACGGAGTACGGGTTCTCGGCGACCGTCTCGCAGTTGGCCTTCTCCCCGATGGAGCACACCGAGGAATCAGCCTGGAAGTCCGCCTGGGTGAACACCTTGACGTGGAGCACGGTGAGGTAAATGGCGAAGGCAAAACCGAGCACCACGAACGGGATCATGTATACAAACAAGCGTTTCTGTCGATCCATCATCAGAACTCCGCGGGACGAACCCGTCACAGGCAAACCCGGAACGGATTCACTTTATTCATCGGCGGGAAGCACGCAAGGAAAATCCCCGCCGCTCCGGCCACGGTCAGTCCTCGGCGGTCAGGCCCTCGATGGGCGAGATCACGGCCGCCTTGTGGGCCGGATACAGGGTCGCCAGCAACGAGAGCATCAGGGAGGACAGGGAAATCGAGACCACGTCGAACACGCTCACCGACACGGGAATGCGGGCAAACATGAATATATTTTCGGACATGCGGATGCCCACATTGGCCATGTACGCACAAACGCCCAGGCCCGCGAGCATGCCCAGCACAAGTCCAAGCACCCCGATGAACACGCCCTGCAGCATGAAGATCGAGCGGATGGAGCGGTTGGTGGCCCCCAGGGCCTTGAGGATGGAGATCTCGGACTGCTTGTCGATGACCACCATGATCAGGTTGGCCGTGATCGAGAACGCAGCCACCAGGATGATGACCACCAGGATGATGAACATCACGACCTTCTCGAGCTTCATCGCCGAGAACAGAGCCCGGTTCTGGGTCTTCCAGGTGCCCACGACGAAGTCCTTCCCCAGCACGTCGGAGAGCCCGTCGGCGGTGCGGTCGATCTCGTCGAGGTGCTGCAGGCGAAGCTCCCATCCCGTGAGCTGGTCGTTGCGCGCCGAGAACTTGCGGGCGTGCTCGAGGGTGGTGAAGGCATAGCGGAGATCATACTTGAAATATTTCGTACCATAGAGGCCGGCCACTCGGAAGCGGATCAACTTGGGCACGGGGCCCGTCGGGGTCATGGTTCCCCGCGGGCTGATCACGTCGACGGTGTGTCCCAGTGACAGGCCCAGCGTGCGCGCCTGCTCGGTGCTGATGATGATACCAGGCAGGTCCGACGGCCACGGCGGCACGAACGAATAGCCATCGCCGGTGGTCGTGTAGGTGCCGTAGACGACCTGCGCGTCGAGCCACTTCACGGCGGCCTCGGAGACCAGGTTGCGCAGGGTCCCCTGCTTCATGTGGCGCTCGAGGTCGAAGGTGGGGTGGCTGGGGTCGAGGCCGCGCAGCAGCACGCCCTGGGAGGCCTCATAGGCGACGGCCTTGAGCAGGACCTCCTCCTCGATGTACGGAGCGATGACGGCCTCCACGCGCAGCCCCTTCAGGGCACTGTTGATCTTCTCCGCCACCGGCGTGGCCTGGGTGATCCGCTCGTCGTTGGGCCGCGTGATCACCACGTGCGGGGAGAAGCTCACGATCTGGCGCGTCTGCTCGCCCTCGAGCCCGCCGAGCACCGAGAGCACCACGACCATCGTGGCCGTCCCGAGGAACACGCCGAAGATGGAGATCGTCGAGTACACGTTGAAGACGGCCAGGATCAGCGCGAACAGCAGGACGCCCACGCCCAGCGCCACCGAGATCAGGCCACCGTAGTAGCAGGTCCCGTGGGGCAGGATCTTCAGGAAATCGGGGCGGGAGCCGAAGGATCCCGCGCAGTAGAAGAGGGCCGCGCCCAGCGCCAGCAGGGCCGCCGACATCAGCACCACGAACCAGTGCGAGCGGTCGGCCCGCAGATACCGGAAGGCGATCGTGCTCTCGAAGGCACCCGCGGAGTTGGCGTTCATGCGCCCTTCTCTTCCTGCTGCTGCACGAGCAGGGCCGTGATGAAGGGCTGCAGGTCCCCGTCGAGCACGCTGTCGACGTTGCCGATCTTCAGTTCCGTGCGGTGGTCGGTGACCAGCCGGTACGGCGCCAGCACGTAGGAGCGGATCTGGGATCCGAAGTCGATCTTCTGCTTGGTCCCGATGATGCCGTCCATGCGCGCCTCCTGCTCCTTCTGCTTGAGCGCGTACAGTTGCGAGCGGAGCATGCGCATGGCGGTGGCCTTGTTCTGGAACTGGCTGCGCTCGTTCTGGCAGGCCGCCACACAGCCCGTGGGAAGGTGGGTCAGGCGGACGGCGCTCTCGGTCTTGTTCACGTGCTGCCCGCCGGCCCCCGAGGAGCGGTAGACGTCGACCCGCAGATCCTCGTCGCGGATCTCGATCTCGATGGTGTCATCCAGATCCGGGGTCACCAGCACGCTGGCGAACGCGGTGTGGCGACGGGCCGCCGCATCGAACGGGGACATGCGCACCAGCCGGTGGACGCCGGACTCGGCCTTGAGATAGCCATAGGCGTAGGCCCCCTCGATGATGATCGTGCAGTTCATGATGCCGGCCTCGGCGCCCTGGTTCACGTCGAGCAGGGTGGCCTTGTAGGACATGCGCTGGGCGTACCGCAGGAACATGCGCTGCAGCATCTCCGCCCAGTCCATCGCGTCGACGCCGCCGGCGCCGGCGTTGATGTTCACCAGCGCGTTCTGCGTGTCGAGCTCGCCCGAGAGCATCTGGCGCAGCTCGATCTGCCCGATCTTGGCGTCGACCTGCTGCAGGCCGTCCCAGCCCTCGAGCAGCACGGCGTCGTCCTTCTCCTCCTTGGCCATCTCGATCAGGGTCGAGGCGTCGTCGAAGGCGCGCGCCATCTCCTCATAGTCGCCGATGCGGTTCTTGCAGTCGGCGATCTCCTTGAGCAAGGCCTGGGCCCGCTCCTTCTGGTTCCAGAAATCCCCTTCAAGGGTGAGCTGCTCGAGCTCGGCGGCGCGCTCGCGGCTCTCCTGCACG
>PHAZ01000283.1 GCA_002841825.1 Deltaproteobacteria bacterium HGW-Deltaproteobacteria-22
GTGGTCGCGTCGGTGATGCCGCCGAGCACGTACCAGTAGGGCGTGCAGCCCAATTCCTGGCCGTCGGCGCTGTAGTCGCTCACCTCGACGAAGCCGTAGGAGGCGCGCGGCGTGGTGAGGTGCTCGAAGAGGTGCCACTGTCCCAGCTGGCCGATGACCAGCGGCGCGCGGGTGTCGTCCTCGAACGCGACGGGATTGATGTCGGTGAACGAGTGCGTGAGCGCCGCGGTCCCCGGGATGACGGCCAGCAGCCGAAGCTCGCCGGCGCCCTCGTTGGGGTTCACGGTGCGGTAGATGCGGTACTCGGCCGCCGGCGTCATGAAGTCGGCGCCATACATCGTGTTCCAGGTCAGGGAGATCTCGACGCCGTCGGGCACCTCGGGGGCGTACAGCGTGACCGCCTCGGAGGGCAGCGTCTCGCCGTCCGGGTTGTCCGCGTCGGCCGCGGGCATGACCGCCGAGATCACGTAGGTCCAGGAGCCCGCCGCCAGGCCGTTGCCCAGCGCGGCGAACTGCAGGTTGACGTCGACGAGCTCGGGCACGGCCAGCGGATCCAGGATCTTGGCCCGCAGGATCTCGTCGGTGGCGATGCCGGTGCTCTCCAGGCCACCCAGCAGGTAGACGAACCTGCCCAGCGAGCGGGCCTGGGCCAGGGTGCGGCCCGAGGGCAGCGGGTTGCCCAGCGTGCGCCAGGCGCCGATCTCGCCGAAGCGGCCCAGGTTGGCGACCTCCACCGTGTCCAGCGCGCCGGCCTCGGTGCCGTCGTCGCCGCCGATGGCGTACAGGAACTGGGACTTGCGCGTGGCGCGGCCGTAGGCCAGGCCCGGGGCGCGGCGACCGGTGTCGAGGTTGGAGACCAGCTCGGGCTGCGTCAGGTAGCTCGGACGGAACGGGCTGATGTTGCCCGCGGGGGTGGTGACCGAGACCGAGAAGTACTCGTCCCAGGTGCCGTCGACGCTGTTGGTGACACGAACCACGCAGACCGCGCCGTTGTAGACCAGGGAGGCGTCGATGACCACGTGCAGCTCCGTGAAGGTGGAGAGCCCGGCGTCGAGGACCACCGGCGGCAGGGTCCCGTCCTCGCACTCGAGCACGACGACCGGGTTGTAGAAGTTCTGGCCGTAGATCACGAGGTTCTGTCCGGCCTCCTTGTTGATCTTGGTCGGCAGGGCGTCGATGATCACCGGCGGCGCGACGACCACGGCCTCGTAGGCGGCCGCGGCAAAGCCCACCGTGGCGGGGACGCCCGGATTGATCACGACCAGGTCGTAGACGCCCGCGGGCAGCGACGGCACCACGGCCGACAACTGGCTCGTGGAGTTGAACACGACGGCCTTGAGGGGCTCGGCCGTCTGCAGGGCCGTGTTGGAGAGGTAGACCCGCGGCGTGGCCAGGAAGTTGACCTCGTCGGCCAGCAGGTCGGCGTCGGTCTTGGCCAGGACGTTCACCGCGACGTTGGTCAGTTCCTGACCGAAGGGCGGATTCATGGACGGATTCAGCAGCGCGATGGTGGCCTCGGAGACCACGGTCAGGCCTTCGGGCAGGAAGGAGTCGCAGCCGCCGACGCCGCGCACGAACACGTCATAGAGGCCCGCGTCGAGGCCGGCCGGGATCGTCGCCATGATCTTGGAGGGGCGCAGGGGATCCCAGGCGACGTCGGTCAGCGGGATCTCGGTGCCGCCGCCGGCGGGGGCGACGGAAACCGTGCTGGGCACGTCCGTGATTCCGGAGCCGTAGATCGTCGCGCGGATGGAGATGCCGTTGAACACGGCGGGCGGATCCATGTAGTAGACCACCGGGCCGAGGTTGACGGTGATCGCCGAGGCGAGCATGTCCGAGCACCCGCCCGCGCCGGTCACGTGCAGGCTGTAGGTGGTGGTCCGCAGGCCGGCCGCGAAGGCGATCAAAGCCTCGGTACCCTCGGGGTTGACGTTGATCGAGGAGGGCTCGACCGTGCCGCCGTCGGGATCCATGAGATAGGCGCTGATGCCCTGCAGGTCGGTCCCCGTGACGGTGAACACGCCGCCGCCGGAGCAGATCTGCGCGGGGGTGATGCCCGTGACGTCGGGCGGGGGCGCGACCTCGAGCTCGAAGGTCCCGGAGTTGACGCAGCCGGCCGGATCCGGGTTCGTGATGGTCACCGGGTAACTGTTGCCCACCGTGAGCGAGCCCATGGGGAGCGTGCCGCTCAACTGGGTGCAACTGAGCACGTCCTCGACGCCCTCGACGGGCTCGCAGGTGCCGTCGGTCAGGGTCACGTCGGAGAGGGCGACCAGCCCCACGGTGACCGTGGGGATCTCCTCGCCGACCTGCAGAAAGCCCGTGCCGGTGATGGTGATGCGCATGTCGGTCTGCGCCAGGCAGACCGGGTTGGGCTGGATCAGGGTGATCTCCGGCGGCGGGACGACCGACAGCATGACCGCGTCCTCGATGGTCTGGCCCTCGGGCAGGCTGGTGCAGCCGGCCGGATCCGGGTTGATCACCTCCACCTCATGAAGGCCGGGGGGCAGGTCGCCCTGGGCCACGGTGATCTCCATCCCGGTGCAGGAGACGGCGCCCTCGGTGCCGGGCACCGCCGTGCAGGAACCGTCCACCATGGCCACCGAGGCGGCCGGGACGCCGCCGAGCAGGACCTCGGGGACGTCGGATCCGATCTGCAGGAAGCCCGTGCCGGTCAGCAGCAGGATGTTCTCGCCCTGCTCGGTGCAGATCGGCTGCGGTTCCAGCGACAGGGTCGCGGGCGCGGGCACCACGGCCAGCTCCACGAGCTCGGTGGACTCGCACTGGGCGGTCTCGGGGTTGCGCACGACCACCGGCTGCGCGCCCGGGGCCAGCGCGTCCTGCGCCAGGGTGACCTCGATGGTCGAGCAGCTCTGCGCGTCGGCTAGGCCCTCGATGTCGACGCAGTCGGACACCGCCTCGACGGTGACGTCCACGCCACCGATGGTGACCGTGGGCCAGCTCGCGCCCAGGGTCAGGAAACCGGAGCCGGTCACGATCAGGCCGCGATCGCCCTGCTCGATGCACACGGGCTCGGGCTCGATCCCGTCGACGGACGGAGGCGGCACGATGTGCAGGGTGACGGCCTCCGAGGAGACGCAGGAGGCCGGGGCCGGGTTGGTCACGGTGACCGCATGGGCGCCCGCGCCGACGTCATCGACGCCCACGGAGATGCGCATGGTGGTGCAGGACTGGACGTCGGTCCGCGGTCCCGCGATGGGGGAGCAGTCCTCCATGGCCACGGGCGTGAAGTCGATCCCGCCGACGGTGACCGTGGGTTGCGCGTCCCCGATGATCAGGAAGAAGTCACCCGTGAGCGTGATCTCGTTGGCGTACTGGGCCGTGCAGATCGGGGTGGGCAGCGCCGAGGTGAGCGTGGGGGGCGGCACCGCGGTGAAGGCCTGGGTCTTGAGGTTCTTTCCTCCGGTCGGGTTGCGCACCTGGAGGTCGTAGACGCCACGCTGGAGGGCCAGCGCCGGATCCACGAAGAAGGACAACTGTTTGGAGCTGGTCCACTTCACCCGCAGGTTGGCGACGTCGGCGGGATCCGGATTCAATAGATAGTCGACCTGCTCGAGGGTGGAGCCGTCGATGTCGTTGACCAGCGACAGGGTGACCTGCGGCAGGGCGACCTGGGGATCGTCGGTCAGGGCGTCCACCGGCGACGGGGAGAAGTCGGTGCCGTTGATCAGCACCCAGGTGTCGGCCTGGTGGCAGATCACCTGGGGATCCACGGCGGCGGGCACCGGGGTGGGACCGTCGACCTCGTTGGAGCAGCCCGTGCTCAGGCCCAGCAGGCCCAGCAGCGAGACAAGCGTGAATAATAGGATGGTTCGTGTTTTCATGGGGCACCTCCTGATAAATGAAAGCCGCCGGCCGGGTCGCAGAATCGACACCTGGTCGGTACGGCCATGAAGTGAGGCGACCCGGTCCAAAAGGGTCAGAATTTTTTCAAATGAAAAACTTCGCGGTCCCGGTCGATTTCGTGACCCGATCCGGACCGCAGGAGGCACTGACCCTGACGGAGACGATTGCGTTCCGGATTTTCCGGATCGTGCATCGCGCCCAATGATGCTATAGATCACCGCATCCGGAGAGCCACCTTGACGCCGTCGCATCCTCACCTCATCCCCTTCCCGCACGAGTGGACCCTCGAGCAGATCGTCTCCGGACTGCTCGAACGCGATCCCGCCGCAGGACGGGAGTTCTTCGACCGCTTCTCGCGGCACGTGAACCGGCTGGTGTGGCGGATGCTGGGGGCCTGCTCCGAGCACGACGACGTGGTGCAGCAGGTGTTCGTCAACGCGTTCTCGGGCATCCACCAACTGCGGGATCCGCAGCGTCTGGAGTCCTGGCTGGTGGGGATCGCCGTCAACACGGTGCGCCACGAGTTGCGCTCGCGGAAGTTCCGCCGCTTCTTCGTGATCCTGGGCCTGGCCGACGACCAACTGGGCTCCGAGCTGGATCCCGAGAAGCAGGCCATCGCCGCCGAGTTTTATCAGATGATGGGTCAGTTTCATCCCGAGGAGCGGCTGGTCTTCGTGCTGTGCATGGTCGAGGGCATGACACAGCCCGAGGCGGCCGCCGCCTGCGGGATCTCCCTTTCCACCTGCAAGCGTCGCCTTGCCAGGGCCTCCCAGAAGGCCGCCAAACTGGCCAAGGATCATCCGCAACTGGCGGGCTGCATGAAGGAGGAACGGCCATGAACATCCACGACCTCCACCGGCTCGGCCAAAAAACGGCGGAACAGATCGGCGAGGGCCCCGGAGACGGGCGCATCGCCGAACAGCTGATGTGCGACGAGGTGAC
>PHAZ01000284.1:0-4785 GCA_002841825.1 Deltaproteobacteria bacterium HGW-Deltaproteobacteria-22
CTGGGTTGGCACGGCGACAAGGTCACCCTCGAGGGCAGCCAGTTCTGCGCCCAGGCCGAGGTTGTGTTCCCGGGCGACAAGCCTGCGAAGGTCCTCGCACGCACGTCGCACACGAAGTTGATCGTGGCGGTGCCAGAAGGAGCCCTGCCCGGCTTCGTCGTGGTGAAGTGTCCGGGCGTCGAGGGCAAGGCCGCCAACTATTTCACGGTCGCCCCTCCCTACGCCCGCATCACCGCAGTATCCGCCGAGAGCGGCTGCGGCGGCGACGAGCTCACCTTCACCGGCGTGAACTTCGACGACAAGGTCCGCTTTTACATGGGCGAGACCCTTCTCGCGGTGAAGATCGTCAGCAAGACCCAGGCCACGGCGATCATTCCGGCCAATGCCCGCTCGGGGGATTTCCAGATCGAGAGTTTTGGCAAGAAGCTTCCGACGCGGTTCTCGTATATCATCAAATCCCGCCTTTGCCGCGGCAAGTGAGGTAACTACATGTGGACCACAGTTCTCGTTCTTTCATCCCTCCTCTGGCAGGCTCCGCGCCTGACGTGCCCTGAGTCCGAGACCAAGAGCATCAAGGTCGACGGCATCCTCAACGAGTGGAGCGCGCTGACGACGATGACCCTGGCCAAGTCCGACATCGTCTCGGGCGCGGACCGGCGCAACAACGACAAGGATCTGTCCGTCGAGCTGCGCAGCACGTACATCGCCGGCGAAGGCGTGTACTTCCTGATCGAGGTCACCGACAGCCGCATCATCGTGGGGAACAAGAACAGTTCCGACAATGACCGAGTGGTCCTCTCCATCGGCGACCCCAAGAAGAAGATCACCTTCACGCCGCCCAATGACACGCGCAAGGCCGTCATCGACGGGCTTCCCAAGAACGCCATGGCCCGCGTGGTCCGCCAGGAGCTGGGTTACGCCATCGAGTTCGGCATCCCGTGGGGCGTCTGGGACGTGCAGCCGGACCTCATCGAGATGCCGCTGTCGATCACGGTGTACGACTCCGACTCGGCGGCCGCGCCCAAGACCGAGACGGTCATGGCCCTCGATGCGGCCGACTTTCCGCGCACGACCAAGATCGAGTTCGCCGCCATCGCCAATCTCCAGCAGGAGGTGTTCGACAAGCTCGGCGTGTCCGAAGGCGACGTCAAGTACCGCCACATCGGCAACTACGCGGCCGGCAAGAAGCTCGAACGCGCGCTGTGGGTGGGCAAGTACATCGTGCTGCTCGGCGGTGACGTCGGCATCTCCTTCTTCTTCATCCAGCTTTCCGACGATCCCGACAACATCCTCAAGTGCCAGGCCCTCGACGTCGACGGCGACGGCGTGATGGACTGGTTCACCGAACTCAAGATCGTCGACGGGACCAACGAATGGAAGCTCGTGGCCGTGTGGGCCCACCAGCCGCGTGGCATCGCGCGGATCTTCGGGCATATGCTGGAGTTCTCGGCCAAGGAGCACTTCCTGGTCAACGCCTACAAACTGACCGAGAAGAGCAAGAAGTACTCCATCGAATTTTCCTTCGTGAAGGCGAGCCCGTCGATCACCCAGAAGAACTGGAAGGGCAACCCGCCCGATCCCGACATCAACCCCTTCGTCCTGCCCTGGGACAAGCCCGCCAAGCGCTCGTTCTCGTTCGCCTTCGGCAAGTACACCCGCAACAAGTGATCATGCAGCCCCGGCCCGTCGTGATCGCGACGTTCAACGCGCGCTTTGCGCACGCTTCAGGCGCGCTGCGTTGCCTGCAGGCGAACTGGACCGGGCCACGGCCGCTGGTCCTGGTCGAGGGCACCCTCGAGGACGATCCGGTCCGGTTCGCCGAGCGCCTGCTGGCGGAGAGTCCGGCGCTGGTCGCGTTCTCGGTCTACCTGTGGAACGTGCGGCTCACCGAACACACCGTGCGCGTGCTGCGGAGGGTGCGGCCTGACCTGCCGGTCATCGCCGGCGGGCCGGAGATGGCCACGGATCAGACCGGGCCGGAGCTCGCGCACCTGGTGGATCTGGCCGTCGTCGGCGAGGCCGATCTTGCGTTCGGCCAGCTCTGCGAAGACGTCCTCGCGTCGTCTTCAGGAGTGCGTCGACCCGCTGCCGTACTGCCGCCGCCTGACCTTTCCCAGGTCCGCCTGCCCGTTGACGCCTTCACCGATCTCGACCTGGCGCACCGCGTCTGCACCGTGGAGACGTCGCGCGGCTGTCCGATGCGCTGTGCGTTCTGCACCGCCGCGGGCACCGGCGTGCGTCGCTTCCCGACCGATCGCGTGCTGGCCCAGCTGGAGGCGCTCTGGGACCGGGGCCTGCGCCGCTTCAAGTTCCTGGACCGCAGCATCCACCACGGCGACTTCGAGCCGGTGCTGGACTTCTTCCTGGAACGCACCGATCCGGTGTTCGTGCACTTCGAGCTCACCCCGCACCGGCTCTCCACCGCCCTGGCCTTTCGTCTGGCCGAGTTTCCGCCCGGATCGCTGCAACTGGAGATCGGCGTGCAGACCCTCGATCACGAGGTCTCCGGCACCATCGGCCGTCCCTTCTCCAATGTCATCGAGGAGACGCTGGACTTCTGCGTGAACCAGACCGACGCCCACGTCCACGCCGACCTCATCGCGGGCCTGCCCGGGGAGACGCTGGAGTCCTTCGCCGCGGGGTTCGACCAACTTCATTCCCTGGGTGTGCACGAGATCCAGCTGGGCATCCTCAAGCGTCTGCGGGGCACCAGCCTGTGCGGGCTCATGCCGGCGGGGCAGTTCAACCCCGAGCCACCCTACGATGTGCTGTTCACGGACACGATGTCCTTCGAGGACATGCAGCGCCTCAAGCGCATGGGCCGCTACTGGGACCTCGTCGCCAACTCCGGCAGCTTCCGCGAGACCCTGTCGTTGCTGCTGCGGGACAGCGCGTTCCATTCCTTCTTGACTTTCTCCGACCACCTGTTCTCGACGGCCCGGCGCACCCATGGCATCGAACTGAACAGGCTGTCGGAATACCTCTGCGATTTTCTCTGCGATGTGGCCGGCTGCCCAAAGCCCGACGTGCTGGCCGCCCTGGAAGCCGACTACCTCCGCTGCGGCCGCACCTCTCGGCCTGCGTTCATGCAGAAATCAGGCGCCCGGACACCGCCGCCCCCGTCGAAACCGCCCGGGTCCCCGCGTCCCCCGCGCCAACGCCGCCACAACTGATCGCCCGGCAGGTCAGGCGCAGGAACATTTTGCATGAAAGTCTGTACATGAAGAGGTGCGGGATCCGGTTTCGATTTCGATTTCGATTTCGATTTCGCGATCGGGACCGAGTGAAAAGGGTGTTACGGCATGGTGATCGATATCATGTCAAGTCGAACTTCTTGTGATCACCCTGGATCGCCCGGCGCCGGGTCTTGTCTTCCGGCGCCATACCCGGTACAAACATGACATGCGTTCGCTCCGCTTCTTCACACGTTCACCGGGATGGTTCCTGTTCCTGCTGCTGATCGTCTCCGGGCCTGCCTGCCGGCGGACGCCCGCGCCGGCCAGGCTCCCCCAGCCGGTGAAAACCCGGTTCGACTGGTCCCGTGGCCCCGACGCCGCGTTCGTCTGGACCGTGCAGGACGAGGACCAGAACGTCACTGATCGGGCACCAAAATGGAAGACCCACCTGATGGCACGCTCGGGCGGACTCTGGACCCCCGCAGGCGTTCGCGACGGGCTGTGGCTGGCCTTGGGCGACCGGCTCGTCGAGGTCGCCTGGATCCCGTTTCATCTCGAGGCGATGGAGCCGCCCCGAAGTGACGAACCGGGATACGCGGGATGGCCCGAGGGCTGCGAGCACGTCCTCGCCGAGACCGACCGGATGTTCTCGGCCTCCGGAAACGGCTTCGACCTGAAGCCCGACGGCGCCGACGGCAGCCGGCCGTTGCTGGACCGCCCGACCGACCTCTCCGGGCTGGGCTGGCCGCGCATCTTCCGCGCCCACGCCCGGGTGCTGGCCTCCCTCGGCCCGATCCTGTTCCTGATCTCCGACGACCTGACCGTGACCTGCGAGGGCAACCAGTTCCGTTCAGCCATCTTCACCGTCTTCGACGCCGCCAACGGACAAGTGCTGCTTTCCCGCAACATCGAGACGCTGGGACCCAACCCCTGGGATGCGCACTTCGATCGCCCCCATCACCGCGGCCGGATCCGGCACCAGATCGAGTGGTCAGGTGTCGCCGGCGGGCGCTCTGTGAACAAGCCAGAGGACGGCCGCATCCACCTGGGATACTACTATCCCGTGTACCACTCCGACGATCTGCGGGTGAACATGAAGCTGGTCTTCCATTATGACATGCCCTGCCGCACCTGCGATGACCCCGAGGCACTGGCCACGCTCACCGTCGACCTGCCGGGGGACCTCGACGCCCTCCTGCGGATGCACCCGTCCGTCCCCGCCCTGCGACCGCACCTGGCCCGCGGGGAGCGCATCGGGGGCGTCACGCTGCCGTCGGTGTCGCCCCCCCTCCTGGATGCCTGGACGGCCCGGTTCCGGGCGCCGCGCCAGGAGCCTGTCGGAAAAAACCCTCGGGTCTCTCCGCTCTGAGCCTGTCGTCAGGCTCCCGGCAAAACTTCTCCTGTACCCGGAGGCGCGCGTGCGCTACAAACAATCGCCCACCCGTGGGCGGAGGCGAAAACCGTGAAATCCTGTCCAGCGTGCAACGCGGTATATGACGATGAGGTCTTTTTCTGTGCCAAGGACGGCACGAAGCTTGCGGATTCGACCCTGGGACACACCGACGTCAAGGTCGGGATGGTGCTCGACGACCGCTACCGGCTCGAGCAG
>PHAZ01000284.1:4815-5701 GCA_002841825.1 Deltaproteobacteria bacterium HGW-Deltaproteobacteria-22
CGGGATGGGCGAGGTCTACCGTGCCGAGCACGTGTACATTCACAAGACCGTGGCGATCAAGCTGCTGCGTCCTGAGATCACCGCCTCGCCCGAAGCAGTGCAGCGCTTCCATCTGGAGGCGCGCACGGCCTCGTCGATCGGGCACCGCAACATCGTGACCATCGAGGACTTCGGCAAGCTCGGCAACGGCGTCGTCTACCTGGCCATGGAGTTCCTGGACGGAACCCCGCTGAACCGGCTCATCGCCAAGGGACCCCTCGACAACGCCCGCGCCCTTGGCCTGGTGGAGCAGATCGCCGAGGGCCTGCGCGCGGCCCACGCCCGCGAGGTCATCCACCGGGACATGAAGCCCGAGAACGTGTTCATCCTGCCCGTGGAGGCCGGTGGCGAGCTCGTGAAGATCCTCGACTTCGGCATCGCCAAGATGAACGCCTCCGGTGCCGAAGGAGCCAACCTCACGCGCACCGGCGCGATCTTCGGCACGCCACATTACATGTCGCCCGAGCAGGCCATGGGCACAGCCGTGGACCGCCGCGCCGACATCTATTCCGTGGGCGTGCTGATGTTCGAGATGTTCACCGGACGCGTGCCATTCAAGGCCGAATCCTTCCTGGGAATCCTCACCCAGCACGTCTACGAGCAGCCTCCAAAGCCGTGCTCGATCCGGCCGGACCTGCCCGCGGTCATCGAGGCGATCATCCTCAAGGCCATGGCCAAAGAGCCCGGGAAACGCCAGCAGGACATGGACGGCCTGATCGCAGAACTGCAGGCGGCCCGGTCCGTGGTCACCTCGGGGGAGCCTCCCGCGCTGCTGCGCGGTGACTGGCCGGCCTCGGCGGCGAACCTCCGTCTCACCGGGGAGCCGGCAACCGATCCTCCCGCCCGG
>PHAZ01000285.1 GCA_002841825.1 Deltaproteobacteria bacterium HGW-Deltaproteobacteria-22
ATCAACACCGAGTGGGTCACCCCCGCCGAATGGGAAAAACTGATCAAGGAGACCAAGCCCACCCCCGTGAACCCGGCCACGGCGCCGGCTCCTGTGGTCACCGCCGCGCCCGCCCCCGCCAAGGACGCCGCCAAGGGCCAGCCGGAAGCAGCGACAGACTCTCCTCCGGTGGAGGTCCCCGTGCTGTTCCCCGGCGAGGAGGCCGGCAAGTTCGTGATCAAGCCGGTATCGGCCCCGAAGTACGTTTCGGGCTCGGCCAAGGTGGCCTTCACCGTCGACATCGCCTTCATGTCCGAAGGCGCCGCGGCCCCCCTGACCATGGGCGAGCTGGTGGTGGCCTTCGACAGCGCCGACGTGAAGCCCGAGGCCGTGGAGCAGATCATCATGCGCATCGCCCGCAACCCGCAGGTGCGCGCCTTCATCCCCTCCTACGAAATGGAGCGGACCCGCCTTCATGAGATGCTGTCGGCGATGAGCGTCGTGGGCGAGGAAAAGGCCGACGCCAAGGCCGCCGACGCCAAGGCCGCCGACGCCAAGCCCGCCGACGCCAAGGCCGCCGACGCCAAGGCCGCCGACGCCAAGGCCGTCAACGCGAAACCGGCCCACGGCACCGGCTACGAGCTGGGCAACCTGACCCCGTACTTCGTGCTGCTGAACTTCGCCAACGGCGCGGTCATCACCCGCGACAAGGACGACTCCAAGACCATCGGCTACAATCACCTCAAGTACTCCAAGGAGATGCTGCCGTTCATGGATCAAACGGCCCGCACCGGCCAGGCCGCCTATGACATCGTCGAGCACGAGGCGATCAACCGCTTCCCCATCCAGGAGAAGCCCGCCAAGCTCTATCATGCGGCCTCCGTGCCCGTCCTCGACGGTCCCCGCGGCGCCTTCCTGACCATCCTGTGGCCCTTCGACGTGCGTGTGGGACAGATCCAGTCCCAGTCCGAGCTCGACGTCGCCTTCTTCTACGGGCGCCACGTGTTCTTCCCGACCTTCCGCGGCGAGAACACCGTCAAGAAGGTCTCCCAGGCCGAGGAGACCCTGCGCGGACGCCTGACCGACGTGCAGGACAGCCCGCTGGTTGCCGATCCGACCGCCTGCATCAAGACCGCATCCTTCGAGTTCGGCGGCGATGACTACCTGGGTTCGTTCTACCGCTTCTCCAGGATGACGCTCACCGGGAAGCCCTACGGCTATGCCCTGTTCGTCTCGATGGACAACATCCGGAAGCCGTATGCGGGCATGGGCTTCATCATCCTGCTGTTCGGCCTGCTGATGCTGATCATGGTCATCGCCATGGAGAACCTGGTGTTCTTCTATTTCTACAACTCCGTGGACTCGATCAACGAGGGCATCCAGGAGGTCGCCTCGGGCAACCTCGACTTCATCTTCGGCCGCGTCTCCAAGGAGACCGAGGGCCTGTCCAACTCGCTCAACGACGTGCTCAACATCGTGCTGGGCCGCGAGCCCTACGACGAGGAGAAGGGTGAGGCCCCGACGCGCGCGGGCATCCAGTTCCTGGTCCTGGGCCGGCTCCCCGAGATGCCGCTGGACGAGAAGGATCCCGCCGTCGCCCCGCTGGCGTCCGCCTCCGAGGAGGCGTACTACAACACGCTGTACCAGAAGTTCACGATGAACTGGGGCAAGCTCGGCCAGGAGGACGCCGCCCCGTCCCGTGAGGTGTTCATGCTGCGCGTCAACCTCTACGAGCGGCTGGTGAGCAACCGCACCTCCTGCGACCGCGTGTACTTCGACATGGAGCTGCAGGACGGCAGCCTGGTCCTGATCCCGCTGCCCGTCAACGAGTAAGCCGTTTCCCCATCCGATATGGAGTGCGGTGGCTAAGCCGCCGCGATTTCTTCCTTTGGGACTGCGGTGCCTCGGCACCGCGATTTCTTCCCCGCCACGGGCGAAGCCGTCGCGGGGTGCTTTCTGGAGTGCGGCGATATGTCTGCGCACTCCAGATTCAATAGAGTTTTCCCGCGTGAGGCTTCCATGAAAACCAGAAAATCCCAGGTACTCACAGGGCTCGACGTCCTCGTCCGCGACGACCTCGCGCCGCTGCGGGGACGCTCCATCGCGCTGCTGGCCCACGCGGCCTCGGTGGACCGCGACCTTCGCAATATCCTTGACATTTTTCTGGAAAACGGCCTGCGCGTGGTGCGGGTGTTTGGCCCCGAGCACGGCTTCTGGGCCGTGGCCCAGGACATGGAGCCGGTGGGGGCGCACCCGGCGTACGCGGGCATCGAGTTCGTGAGCCTGTACGGCACCACTGAGGAGAGCCTCACGCCTCGGCCCGAGCACTTCGAGGGCGTGGACCTGCTGGTGTGCGACCTGCTCGACGTGGGTTCGCGCTACTACACCTTCGTCAACAGCGTGGTGTTCGCCGTGGAGGCGGCCGCGCGCGCCGGTGTGGAGTCGCTGGTTCTGGACCGGCCCAATCCCCTGGGGGGTGTCCACATCGAGGGTCCGCTGCTGGAGCCCGGCTACGGGAGCTTCGTCGGGCTGGTGCCCGTGCCCGTGCGTCACGGCCTGACGCTGGCCGAGCTGGTCTGCTTCGCGTTCGTGCACCGCGGGGGCAATCCGGTCAACCTGCCGGGGATCGTGCCCTGCGAGGGCTGGAAGCGCGCCCTGTGGTGGGATCAGACGGGCCTGCCGTGGGTGCCGCCGTCGCCCAACATGCCCACCCTGGACACGGCCACGGTCTACCCCGGGGCGTGCCTGATCGAGGGCACCACCCTCTCGGAGGGCCGCGGCACCACGCGTCCGTTCGAGCTCTTCGGCGCCCCAGGAATCGACGGCGCGAAGCTCGCCGAGGCCATCGGTCCGGTCCCCGGCGCGATCCTGCGCCCGCTGTTGTTCAAGCCCACCTTCCAGAAGCACTCCGGCCTCGTCTGTGGCGGCGTCCAGATCCACGTCACCGACCGCGCCCACTTCCGCTCCTGGAATCTCATGATCCATGCCATCTCCGCGATCCTCAACCTCTGGCCCGACCGCTTCGGCTGGCGCACCGACGCCTACGAGTTCGTCCGCGAGATCCCGGCCTTCGACCTTCTCGCGGGCTCGGACCGGCTGCGCGCCGGTCTCGAGCACGGCGTCGATCCCGCCGAGCTCATCGCCGAGCAGACGTTCCCCGCCGAGCTCTGGCGCGAGATGAGCGAACCGTTCAGATTGTACGAATGACAACTCGTCAAGTTCGATCCACACACTGATATTGTCGAGAGGAAGAATCGCTGTCAGTGAAGCGACAAAAAAACAACGACGATCGGGGAGGCGGCCCCACGGACTGACACGGACTGACACGGACGAAGAAGTGGAGACACGGACTGACACGGACCGGGCCACCTGGGAGAAGAAGAAGGAGAAGAAGTTGAAGAAGCGGTCCGTGTGTTCTCGTCCGTGCGTCCGTGCGCGGCGGTCCGTGTCCGTCCGTGCAAGTCCGTGTCAGTCCGTGCATTTCCGTGTGTCCGTGGTCCGTGGCCGCGGTCCGTGCGTCGGTGTCCGTGTCGGGCGACCGAAGACGGTCGCGGTGGAAGCTCCGCTGGGCTTCGCTTCGCGGGACTCCGGCGTAGCCGGGACTCCTCAGGCTTGACCCAACCTGCGACCTGCCATACAGTCAGGCATTCGCTGGCCACGCACGTGCGGCGCGCGCCGAAATGAAAGGACTCAAAGCAATTTCATGTCACACGGCGATGGTTTCCGGATTTCCTCAGATGATCCACGAAGCCATCTGATTCGGACCCCTGCGACGTTTTCCGCTTTTATGCGGATCCGTCCAAACATTGGTCAGCCCAGAGAGAATAATGGAAATGGATGTCACATTCATGCGCGATGGCGCAAAAGAGATGCCAAACATACCGAATTGCGAATCGGTCAGGTCGATGAAGATCTGGCACTGCAAATTCCGAACCCTCGTGCCCCTCAAGATGTGCAGGAATCTTAAAGTTCTTTGCATCGCCACTTTCCCAGATGAATCACTCGATGTCTTGTCTTCACTCAGTACGCTCAGTGTCCTGCACATCTTGCACCTGCCCAAGGTCACAGATCTGTCGCCTCTCTCATCCCTCACGAATCTCGAATCCCTCAGCCTTCAGACGCTCCCCAGCTGGGACTCGTCCGGCAAAGTCCAGACCGTTGACTCGCTTGAGCCTCTTGCGAAACTGCCGCATCTCAAGCATCTCGAACTCTTCGGTGTACGACCAGAGGACAAGTCGCTGGTGGCTCTAGAATCCTGTGCAGGACTCAAAACTGCCAGGTTCTCGAAGTTCCCCAAACAGGAAGTCGCCCGGTTCTACGACGCGACTGGGATCGTGAATGAATTCAACCCAGAGAGCCCACTATGATGTGCTAACAAAGCCTTTCACTTTACGTCGCTAATCGCGCCGAAAGTGAAGGCTGAGCGTTGCCGGACGGGGACAATCGGTCGCCCCCAAGATCTGAAATAACTGACCGTAGTCAGGTTCGATGAATCAACTCAGTGAAACAGGAGGCCGTCGACGAGGGAGAACAGGCGCGTGGCGTAGAGGGTGGTCCCCACCCGCACGTCGAAGCTGCCGCGGGGGCGCAGGAAGGTCACGTCCGCCGCGTACACTCCTGCGCCGGCTTGGGCATGTCGCCCAACGCTGGTCTTCACCCGGGAATACGCGCCTAATCCTCCGAACGCTGCATGGCCTGTTCGATCGCTTCGATGCTCGGGAGGCTCGTCTGCAGATCCTCCGGGA
>PHAZ01000286.1 GCA_002841825.1 Deltaproteobacteria bacterium HGW-Deltaproteobacteria-22
GGGCGCCAGACGCACGCCGGCGCGGCCGATGCGGCGCGCGTTGGCCGCGGCCTCGCGCGCGCGTTCGGCGATGCCGGCCGGATCGTGGAACGCCGAAAACCCCCACGCCCCGCCGGCGCGGACGCGCACGGAGCCCGCCAGGTGGCGCGAGGGGCCGACGTCCTCGATCTCCCGGCCGGAGAAGCGGACGCGGAACGAACGCCGCCGCTGGAGTCGGACCTCGGCGTATTCGACGTCGGGGATCGCGGCGAGGGCGGTTTCGAGAAGGCGTTTCATGCGGGGCGCTCCGGGGTGGGGGCGCCCAGCGGGCGCAGGACGCGGCCGGAGGCCAGCGCGACGCCGCCCTCGACGAGTTCCGGGGCGAGTTCGTCGAGCCGCTCGCGCGCGCCGTCGTCGGAGGCCGCCACGAGGACGGCCGTATAGCGGACGCTGCTTCCTTCCGCGCGAACGCCGAGGTGTTCGGGCGGGGTCTCCCCGGGGTGGGAAACGGGGGCGCGCCCGCAGACGAGCTGCATCTTCTCCGGTTCGAGGATCCAGCCCGCGAGGCTGCCGCGTTCGTCGAGGAAGACGAAGCGGGACCCGTCGATCTGCAGCTCGCCGCGGGTGTAACTGTAAGAGGAAAAGAAGACCGGGCTGCCGATCCTCCCGCCGAGCTCCAGGAGCGTACCCGACGAGGGAAGGTTCTCCCGGTCGCGTGTGTCCCAGGACAGGCGTCCGGACAAAAAACCCAGAGCACTGAAGCCGTCCTGAAGCCCGAAGTGGATCTGACGCGAGGTGCCGTCCGGGAAGTGGCGGATGCGCTCGCCGGGGAGCGTGGTGTGCAGCAGCTCCGAGCTCAGCCCCACGTGCAGGAAAAGCCGGCCCAGCGGAAGGAAAGTCTCGGTCCAGAAGCCGCCACGCTGGTAGTCCAGCGACAGGAAGTTCTCCGGATCACCGTCGTCGGCCTCTCCATAGGTCCGGTAGAACTCGGTCCCGTTGGCGTAGCGTGCGCCGAGATGCAACGGGATGGGAAGCCACTTGGGAGCGAACAGGGAACTCTCGACGGCATATTGCGGCCGGCCCTCCATGATATCGGAGCGGGCCGTCCCCACCGCCGCCACCGACAGCCGCATGCCCTTGCCGAGGAAATTGCCCTCCTGCAGCCCGAGCCCCAGCCAGAAGGGGATGATCCTCGAGGCGCCGAAGAACAGGTGACGGATGATCAGTGTCTGCCGCTCCTCCACCCGCACGATCAGGATGACGTTGCCCCGTCGCCGACCCTTCTTCAACTGGAACTCCACGTGGTGGAAGATGCCCAGAGCCAGAAGCTGGAGCCGGGCGGCTTCGAGCCTGGGATCATCGGGGGTCAGGAGCGCGCCGGGCCGGATGCCGATGATCCGGGCCACCAGCTCGCAGCTTGTTTTTTCCAGTCCGTCCACCTGAATGGCCTCCACCGTGAGCTGGGGGAGCCGGTTGACCGGGCCCTCCGCGGTGGAAGTCAGTAGCAGAATCAAGGTGAGAATCGTTGACATGGGTGAGCCGGTCCGCGAGCGCAACCTTACGCCGCTTTCGCTGGTCTGACAATGCAAAAATGGAAAAGCACCTGCAAAGTTGGCCCAAAAATCGCATTTCATGGTATAACATGCTGCGCGCCCGAACCGGGCTTTTCCTTCGTACGAGGCAACCATGCAGAAATATTTCCTTCTCCTCTCCATGCTGTGCTTCTCCTGGCTGAGTCTTTCAGGCTGTGACGACGCCAAAAAATATCACACGCTCCCACCGATCGACGGCGGCGACGACGCAGACGTGAATTCCGATGCCGACATCGTCTCGGACATCATCATTCCCCCAGACGACCTCGACGCTTCCGCAGATGGTCCCGAAATCACCATCACTGCCCCCACCGAAGGTGAGACACTGTATGGGGATAATTTTTTAATTAAGGCAAGTGTCGTGCCGGTGGCCGACCCGATTGACTATGCGAGCGTCACCGCTTACATCGACGGCACCGCCTATTCCATGACCGTGGACACCAACACGCCCAATGGTTTCAAGATCACTGCCGACATCAGCAGCCTGGTTGAGGGGACCCACACGGTCCGGGTGACAGCCACGGATGTGTCCGGGCGCCTGAACTATGCCGACATCCATTTCAACTACGACCGGGGACCCACGATTTCCATTTACAGCCCGCTGGCTGACGGGAGGTATCACGGTGGCGTGAACCTGTCGATCAAGGTCAGCGACAACGACGGCGTCCAGGCCTCCTCGGTGCTGGCCGTGCTGGCCAACCGCGACATCACGCTCACGCAGAGCGACGTGTCTTCTGACCTCGCCAACGGCAGCCCCGTCTGGATCGAATTCACCGGCAGCGTGGTCTTCGACGACGCGATGTTCGATCCCCCGTTGACCGGCACCCAGCGCCTGACCGTGTCCGCCGAGAACGCCGTCGGCAACGACGCCCAGAAGAGCGTGGACTTCACCGTGGACAACAACGGCCCCACCATCGACGTCCTCTCCCACGAGGAAGGACAGATCATCGGCTCGATCACCTACATCTCCGCGGAGATCACCGATCCGGCCGGCGTCCTGGCCTCCTCGGTGTACGCGATCATCGGCAACAACGACGTGGAGTTCGTCATCCCCCTGACCGAGGATCCGGGCACCAACATCTACGAGGGATCTTTCGACACGACCGTCCTTCCTGACACCTTCATCTGGCCGGCGCTCCAGGTGTTCGCCACGGACCTGCTCGGCAACGAGAGTTCGGTCGCCTTCCAGCTCGCGCTGGACAACCAGCCGCCGGTCCTGAGCCTGGACCCGCCCCAGAACATGCGCCTGGCCAAGAAAAACGCCGATCGGCTCCTCGAATGCTCCCGGGTGTTCGATCCCGTGGGCTGGAACTCGGCCAACGACGGCGATCTGGTGGCCCAGGTCTTCTGGCTGCGGGCGCGCGTGGAGGACCGCGGAAACACGGCCGCCGGCGCCGCCTGGTCACCGCTGGCCCTGGTCAACCAGACCTCGGTGGAGATCTTCGTCCTCAACGACGCCCGCCTCCCCCTGGTCGTGGACATGAGCGGCGACGGCATCTGCAACAACATCAATCCGAACCTGATTCCCACGATCACGATCTCCGGGGATCCCCGCGAGACCCTGAAACTGAACATGGTCCCCCTCGAGCCCGGGGGCACGGCCGATTACCGCATGGATATGGTGACTCCAGTGTTTCCCCCGCCCTGCCAGGCCTGGGGCGTGGCCACCGATCCGCCCGACCCCCTCTGTCCGGTGGTCGAAAACGACCTCGAAGTGCTGATCTGGTACACCTACGACAAGACCGAGCCCTCGATCTACGGACTGCCTCCCTTCAACGCCGCCAGCGCCCTGTATTGCACGGGCATCCAGTTCGACGCCCGGGCCAACAACATCGCCGAAGGCTGGGCCTGCATCGCGGTCAAGGCCACCGACAACGTCGGGAACACCAGCGTCAGCGCGCCGCTGCGCGTCTGCATCGACTACAACCCGTACGACGGTTCCACGCCCACGGACTGCCAGAACCTGCTGAACCGCCCCGACTGCACCGGCACCTGGGATCCGGGGACCTCCACCGTGCTCACAACGCCCTGCACACCCCAGGTCTTCTCGGCCAACGAAGTGCGCCGCGAAGAATAGCCCCTTCCGATCATGCGAACCCTTCCGATTGTCCGATTGGCCATCCTTTTCGCGCTGTCGTCGGCCGCCTGCACCGAGCGCGAGGAGGACTCCCGCCTGCGCAAGACCTGGGGAGAGTGTACCCGCAACACCGAGTGCGGGGCCGGACGGATCTGCCGCAACCGCAAGTGCGTCGACACGCCCCCCTCGCCCTCCGGATCCGCCCTCGTGCCACCTGAAGGCATGGTCCATGTGCCCGCCGGGGAGTTCCTGATGGGCTCCAACCGCGGGCTTTCCCTGGAGCGCCCGCAGGTGCAGAGCCGCACCCAGGATTTCTTCATCGATCTCAACGAGGTCACCGTCGAAGCCTGGCAGGCCTGCCAGCAGGCCGGGCACTGCCCCGAGCCACGGTGTACCCAGAACGAAAGGCCTTCCACGGCACCAATCACCTGCGTCACCCAGGACGCCGCCGCCGCTTATTGCGCCTTCACGAAGAAGCGCCTGCCCACCGAGGAAGAGTGGGAAAAAGCCGCCCGCGGCGTGGACGCGCGCACCTACCCCTGGGGAGAGCCGCCGCCTTCCTGCGAGCGGGCCAACTTCGCCGGCTGCACCGCCACCGAAGGACCGGAGCCGGTAGGCACCCACCCCACTGGCGCTGGCCCTTACGGCACGCTGGACCAGGCGGGCAACGCCTGGGAATGGACCGCATCGACCCGCCGTCCCTGGGATCAGGAATCCGATCCCCGGCGCCTCCAGGCCGGACACGCGCCACCGACGGTCTCCGGTCCTCCTCCCAAGGCCCGGAAGCAGACGTTCTTCATCATCCGCGGCGGCTCCTATCTGGACCCTCCCGCGTCCCTGCGCACCTCCCAGCGCCTGCTCCTGGCGCAGGACTTCTACTCGCGTGCGCTGGGCTTCCGCTGCGTGGCCGATCCCCGGTAGGAGCGTCGTCGAGTTTTATTCCTTATCTGGCGTTCCCAGGATGCGGGAGACATACTCCAGCAGCTGCTGCGGGCGGTAGGGCTTGGGAAGGTAGTCGGCCGGCGGGGTGACCTCGGCCTCCCAGAACGGCTCGAGGGACTCGGCCC
>PHAZ01000287.1 GCA_002841825.1 Deltaproteobacteria bacterium HGW-Deltaproteobacteria-22
CGCTTCATAGTTGAAATAATCGCGCACGTACTGGAACGTGTTCTCGCCGATGATGATCTCGTTGGCCTTGGCGTACGAGCACAGGCGGGCGGCCAGATTGACCGGGTCGCCGATGACGGTGTACTGCATCGTCTTGGAGGATCCGAGGGCGCCGCAGACGACCTCGCCGGTGTTGATGCCGATGCCGATGGCGATGGGTTTTTTGCCCTCGGCTATACGAGCGGTGTTGTAGACCTCGAGGCAGGCGATCATCTCGACGGCGCACTCGACGGCCTTGCGCGGACCTTCATGCAGGGTCACGGGGGCGCCGAAGAGGGCCATGATCTCATCGCCGACGAACTTGTCGAGGGTGCCCTCGTACCGGAAGAGGACATCAACCATGACCTCGAAGTACGTGTTGAGCATGTTGACGATCTCGCGCGCCTCCATGTTCTCGCTCATGGACGTGAAGCCGCGGATGTCCGAGAACAGCATGGTGACGGGCTGCTGCTGACCTTCCTGATCGAAGGAAAGCTTGCCGTCGACGATCTGGTCGACGAGGTTCGGGCTGAGAAGCTTTTCAAACTGCGCCCTCGTCTTGGTCTCACCCTCGATGCGTCGGATCAGGTTGGTGTTGGCGATGGCCACACCGGCCTGGGAGGCGATGCCCGTGAGCAACTGGAGGTCCTTCTTGCCGAAAGCGCCGGTGGCCAGCTGGGAGTCGAGGTAGACGATGCCCAGCAGCTCGTCGGAGTACACCATGGGCACGCACATCGTGGAGCGGATGCCCTGGATGATGATCGAGCGGGCCGCGTTGAAGCGGGCGTCCATGGAGGCGTCCGACGAGAGCACGGCCTGTTTGCGCTCGGCCACGTCACGAAGGACCGTTCGCGATACGACGATGTTCTCGGACTGCCCGGGGGCCTGGTTGCGGTGGCGCGACACCACCGGCTTCATCTCGCCCTGCCCGTCCGGCAGGAAGATGATTCCGCGGTCGCAGCGGAAAATCTCGAAGATCTTGTCGAGGATCTTGCCCAGGAGCGTGTACAGGTCGGCCTCGACGCCGAGGTAGGTGGCCACCTCGTGGGCGACGCGCAGACGCTCGTAGTCCTGACGGAGGACCTGCTCGTTGCTGATGGCCGCCTCCGGGATGAAGTTGCCCGCATCGGCGGTCATGGTCTGATGGATTTCCGAGGAGACCGCATCCTGGGACACGAGAACATCAGGGGTCGGCGGCGCCGCCGTGCTGCTCTCGACGTAGCGAAGGAGCGTGGCACCCATGCTGATTTCGTCGCCGTTCTTTAGTTGAACCTCGCTGACCCGCACACCATTGACATAGGTGCCGTTGAGGCTGCCCAGGTCCTTGAGGATGTACGTGCCGTCCTTCAGTCGCACGATTTGCGCATGCACCTTGGAGAGGATGCGGTCCAGGATCTGGACGGTGTTGCGCGGCATACGGCCGATGGTGGTGAAATCCTTGAGTTCGTGGGTCTGTTGGGGTTCCTGCGAGAGAATGATCAGCTGTGCCATGGATTCGCCGCTCGTGTCGAGAATGAAATTCGACGCACATATACTATTGCCGACGACGGCAAAGTAAAGGGAAAAGTGCCTCAGCCGCGCCAGGGCGACAAAAAAGTTGCGTAACAAATTTACTTGGCGATATTTTCAATATGTCCGGGTTGTGGAGCTGAGGGGAATCGAACCCCTGACCTCTTGAATGCCATTCAAGCGCTCTCCCAACTGAGCTACAGCCCCGGAGGAGTCAGGCGGATGCGTTTATAAAGACCCCGGCCCGAACTGTCAAGCTGTTTTTCGAGAGAATTTTCGATCTCCCCCGGCGCACGAATTTTCGCCCATTTTCAAGGGCCCATTGACTTTCGTTAGATTCGACTTACAGAAAACAGGAATGCGGAGGTGCACGATGAATTCCAATGAGAAAAAAGATTACGCGGGTCCCGAAGCGACGCGTCGCACATTCCTGCAATGGATCGGCACGGGCACGGTGCTGACGCTGGCACAGGCCGCCGCATGCGCGGGGCCGCCGCACCTGCACGGCAGACCCCTTTCCGACACGGGAAAGGACTCCGGAACCGACGCAGATGCGGTGACCGACGCCGATGCGGCCAGGGACGCCACGGACGCGGGTTCAACCGACTATCCGTTCACCCCCGGCTCCACCTCTGATGCAACGATATTCCAGCGCTGGCCGGAACGCACGGTGGATCCGCAGGAACTGGAGCGCATCCTGCAGGACTGGCGGCTGACCGTCGACGGCCTGGTCGGGACGCCGCGGGTCTTCCGGTTCGATGAACTGGTGGACCTGTCCCGGTTGAACCAGGTCATGGACTTCCACTGTGTTGAGGGGTGGTCGATCCTGGACGTTCCCTGGAACGGGCTGCACCTGTCCACGCTGTGGGACCTGGTTCACCCCACGGCGGAGGCGACCCACGTGACCTTCCATACCATCGGAGGCACCTACAACGAGTCCCTGCCGCTGCCCATCGCAACGGAACCCCACACCCTCCTCGCCTACGGCATTGCCGGATCGACGATCCCGCTCAAACACGGCTTTCCCCTGCGGCTGGTCGTGCCGCGTCTGCTGGCCTACAAGAGCCCCAAGTACGTGGAGCGTATTGAATTGACCAACGGGCCGGTGCAGGGATTCTGGGTTCAGCGCGGATATTCCTATGACGGGCCGGTGCCGAAAAGCCGGCTGCGTGAAGGGAAGTACTAGGAGCTTGTCGGGAAAAAACCTCGGTCGCCCCACGGGCTGCGAAAAGCCGTCGCCCGGCTGCCGCCCCTACCTGGACGGAACCACTTCCGACTTGAGGAACGCCACGAACGCCTCGAGGGGCTCTCCGCGGGCGATCATGAAGGAGCACTTCTGTCCGCCCGCTGCTGTGATGGTGAAATGTCCGGTGCCCATCTCCCGGCGCTCGACGCGGAGCTGCGGGTCGTCGGCGAGGCGCCGGATCCCGTCGAAGAGGCGGGGCTTCACTGCGTCGGGGACCGTCCCGGAAAATGGCTGACCACCATCGTATTCACCGCTGGAGCTGGCGCGGGCCGACATCGGCTCGTAGCTGACCTTCATCACCCCTGAATCCTTCCCGTCGGCGTCCTGGGAAAACGTGGTCACATTGGCGCTTCCGTCGGCGAAGCGAATCTGCCAGGGCGCGGCGAGGTCGCAGCCGGCGATGCGCACGGCCGCGGGAGACGCGGTGCGCTTCGAACACGGGCAGCAGCCGGACACCAGGGAGGTCAGGACGGCGGCAATCCAAAAGATTTTCATCGTAGGTCTCCTCGTCGGAGTGGATCCGGTTGAACGGCTCCACTGTTATATGATGGAGTCCGCCTGCGCTTCAGCGGTGGCGATCCGCCGCGGGAGGCGCAGCCTGAAGGTGGAGCCCTTGCCCATTTCGCTGGCCACGGTCAGCGTGCCCCCGATCAAGTGTGCCAGCTTCCGGCTGACGGCCAGCCCCAGTCCGGTGCCGCCGGCGGCCCGCGTGGCGGAACCGTCAATCTGATGGAACTCGGCGAAGATGTTCTCGAACTCGCTCTCGGGGATGCCGCAGCCCGAATCCTCCACGACCAACTCGAGTTGATCCCCCAGGGGCTCCAGTCGGACCCTCACATACCCTGTCTCGGTGAACTTCACAGCGTTGGACACCAGGTTCACCAGAATCTGCTGGATCTTGCCGCTGTCGGAGATGCACATGATCGGTGTCGGGGGAACAGACACCTCGATCTCATATTCCCGCTCCCGGGTGATCGACTGGTTGCGGGACACCGTCTCCCGCACCACCTTGCGCAGATCATCGATCCTCTCGGCGTACACCGGCATGCGGTCCGCCTCCAGCCGCGAGTGGTCGAGGATCGTGTTGATCAGGTTGAGCAGGTTGCGGCCGCTCTCCTCGATCGCCTGAAGGGCGGAAGTCTGCTCCCCGTTGACGGGCCCGTACAGGCTCGAGGAGAGCATCTCCGAGTACCCGATGATCGCATTGAGCGGGATCCGCAGCTCGTGGGACATGTTCGCCACGAACTGTGACTTGAGCCGGCTGGAGCGCTCAAGCTCGTTCTTCTGATCCTCGAGCTCCTTCTTCTGCAGCGATAGCACGTCATTCTGTTTCTCCAGCATGGCGACGAGCTCGCGCACGCTCACGAAGGCCCGCGCATTGGAGAGCGTGATCGTCAGTGCCGGGATCACCTGCTTCAGGTAGTGCTGATGACGACACTCCTTCGGGCAGAGCAGGATCAACTGTCCGCCGAGCCCGTCCGGATTTCTCAGATTGAAGTGACGGACCGACAGCGCCCCGGCTTCGCCCGAGCCCACGCATTCGGGACCGGGCTCGGCCTCCATGCACTCGGTGTCAAAGCTCAGGGGCGCCAGGGCCGGGGTCGGTCCCTGGGCCGGATACGAGGCGATCCGGACGAACTGACCGCCGGCGTTGCGGGCAAACAGCACGCCCCTGAGGGACTCGGAGCTCTCGCACAGCAGCCGCAGCAGTTCGGACCAGGAAGTCTCCCCCTCCTTTTCGAACGGCGAGATCAACTCCTGCAGGAAGCGGCTGGTGCTCTGGATCTCCTCGGTCTGGCTCAGCACCTCGCCTTCGAGGCGCTCTTTCCACTGCTTCAGTTCCTCCATCCGGGCAGACAAATCCCGTGCCAGCCGGTTGAAGGAATCCGCGATGTGCCCCAACTCGTCCTTGGATTCGATCTGGATTC
>PHAZ01000288.1 GCA_002841825.1 Deltaproteobacteria bacterium HGW-Deltaproteobacteria-22
CGAGCACCTGCATGAACGTTCCGTCGAAGGGCAGGCGTCCTGTGAACATCTGGTACATCAGCACGCCCAGCGAATAGATGTCCGAGCGCGGATCCACGCGGCTGCCGTTGCATTGCTCCGGGCTCATGTAAATCGGTGTGCCCAGGGGCAGCCCGGTGGTGGTGCTCACGGAATGCAGGCCATCCTCCGTGAACTTGGCGACGCCGAAATCCAGAAGCTTGACGAACCGTTTCCCCGGGTTTTTCTGTATGACGAAGATGTTGTCCGGCTTGAGATCCCGGTGCACGATCCCCTTGGTGTGGGCGGCTTCCAGGGCATCGAGCACATCGGAGAGGATCAGGTGCGCGTTTTCGTACGTGATCGTGCTGCGTCCGAGAAATTCGGTGAACGTGGCGCCCTCGAGGTACTCCATCACGAAGAACAGCGTGCCGTCCTCGAACTGCCCGAAGGAGAAGATGTCCACGATGTTCGGGTGCCCGATCTCGTTGACTGCGCGGGCCTCGGCGACGAAGCGCTTCATGCTCTCCGGATTGGAGATGAACTGCGTCTTGAGGATCTTGATCGCGACTTTCTTTCCAATCAGCGGCTGGATGCCGGAAAGCACGGCGCCCATGCCGCCCTCGCCGATCCATCCGGTGACCTCGTATTCGCCCACCATTGTTCCGATGAGCTTCTCGTAGCCACGCCGGCCCCAGCCGATGTTGGCGTTGTCGACAAGCTCGACCCAGGAAGCCAGCGGCGATCGGGCCAGGAGGGCCAGATCCATCCCCTCCTCGAGCCGCCCGGTGCCGGTCTGGAGACCGGGTTCGTCTTCCATTGGTTCCAGGGACTCGCCGTGGGCTCCGCAACCGGGGCAGGGCTCGAGCGGATCGTCGACTTCAGCCTGGCAGCGCGTGCAGATCATGTCGTCTCCCCGTTCTCCCCGTCGGCAGGTTGGCGAAGCAGCTCCAGTGCGGCCCTGGCGGCCTCCTGCTGCGCCCGTTTCTTGGAGTTGCCCTCGCCCACGGCGCAGACGACCTCTCCGACGCGGACCTCGTAGGCGAACACCTGAAGGTGCTCGGGACCCCGCTGCTCCAACAGCGTGTACACGGGCAGCTGGCGGTAGGCCGACTGGGTGAGCTCCTGCAGCGCACTCTTGAAGTCGCCCAGCGCCTCGGCGGAGGTCTGGTCGCGATCGGAGCCGACGCACAACTCCTCGAAAAAGATGTCCTCGGCGAGCTCGAGCACGAAGTCGAGTCCCGCGTCGAGGTAGAGCGCCCCGATGAGCGCCTCGAACGCGTCGGACAGCAGCGATGGCTTGGTGCGACCCTCGGAGCACTCCTCGCTCTTGCCCACGCGAAGGAAGTTGTCCAGGCCCAGGCCCAGAGCCTTGGACGCGAGTGTGCCCTGGTTGACCAGCGACGCCCGACGGCGCGTGAGCACGCCCTCGGTGGCCTCCGGGAGGTACTGCATCAGCAGCGAGGCGATGGCCAGGTCGATGACGGCATCGCCGAGAAACTCGAGCTTCTCGTTGTGGATGGACGTCTCCTTCCCGGGATCGCCGCAGAAGGACTTGTGCGTCATCGCCTGCTCCAGCAGCGCGGGTTCGGCAAAGTGATGCCGGATTTTTGTTTCCAGATCGGCGAACAGTTCACTCATTTCGAAAGCTCATCGCTCCATGATTTCATAGCAGGGAGCTATCTCCCCGACATAGGACTTGAGCATCATCGATGACACGCGCTCCAGCTCGCGGGTCTGGCCGAGCACCCACATCAGTTTCACCAGCGTGGCCTCCGGTGTCATGTCCACGGAGGGGATGGCGCCGGCCTCCAGCACCTCCTTGCCCACGCGGTACAGCCCCATGTTCGTGGAGCCCAGCACGCACTGGGTTCCAACGATCACCGGCACGCCGGCAGCGGTGGCCCCACGAACGACCTCGCGCAGGCCGCGCGGGCCCTCGGAGGGGATGTTGCCCGTGCCGAAGCCAAGGATGACCACGCCCTTGTGCGTGTGCACGACATGCTCGACGAGGGCGGGGTCGAGCCCGGGATAGGCAGAGATCAGGGCCACGGCCGGCTCCAGCGTGGGCGTGAACAGGAGACGGCGGCCGGTCCTTCGCAGCGCGCGCCGGCTGATGCGCATCGAGATGCCGATCTCGCCGATGGCGTTCTCGTTGATCGACTCGAAGGCCTCCATGGCGAACGCCGAGATCTTGCGGGCGCGCACGCCGCGGATGATGCTGCTGCCGAACACGATGACCACCTCGGCGCAGTCGGAGGTGGCCACGCGGAACGCGTTGACCATGTTTCGCCGGCCGTCGGAGCCGATCACGCCCAGCGCGATCTGGGACCCGGTGAGCACCACCGGCTTGTCGAGCTCCTGCAGCATGAAGGCCAGCGCCGATGCGGTGTAGGCCATCGTGTCGGTCCCATGGGTGATGACGAAGCCGTCGAACTCATGATAACGGTTGGCGATGACGCGTGCGATCTGAAGCCAGTACTCGGGAAAGATGTTGGAGGAGTCGATCTCCGGCAGCGTCTCCATGTGCACATCGGCGATCTCCTGGACTTCGGGCACGGCGGCGACGAGGTCGGTGGCGCTCTGGAAGGGCGCCATGGAGCCGTCGGGGCCCTTGGCCATGGCGATGGTTCCGCCGGTCGCGATGTGCAGGATGCGGGGAAATGCGGGCATGTGGTTTACCTCATGCGGTTGGGAAACGGTTTATTCGGGATCCGGCGGAAGGGTCGGCTCCACCATGCCCAGCCAGGGCGGAGAATCCATGACGGGCTGCATGACTGGCTGCATCACAGGCGGCGGCATGGGATCCGTCGGCAGCGGAGGAAGATCAGGCATGAACTCGCCGGTCATGTCCGGGATGTTGACCATGTCGGGGGGCATGGAGGGCTGCCTGTCGCCGCCGGGACGGGGACGGTGACCGCTGTTGGCGTTGCCCAGCTCGGTCAGCGGAAACGCGATCCTCAGTGTCAGCGAGGGTTTCTCGAGGACGCAGGTGAAGCCGCCGGGCTTGCGCGGCGAGTACAGGAAGTGGATCTCCAGTTGATCGGATTCCTCGCGGGGCGTGACCCGCTTGAGGACCTTCGGCGTGGAACCGCCTTCGGTTCCCTTGATCTTGAGCATCTGGAGGGACGTTCCTGGAATGAAGATCGTCAGGATGAACTGTCCGCGGGACACGTTCTCCGCGGCCAGCGTGACGTCAACGGTCCGTCCCTGGCAGACCTGGCGGACGGAGGTGGCGCCTTCGAAGGAGAAATCGCACGAGACCACCGGCGCAGGCTCGGCCGGCATCGGTGGATCGATGGGCGGTTGCATGGCGTCCGGCGGTGGCATCGGCGGGTCGGGATCCATCGCGGTGCCGGGGGGGGGCGTCGGAAGGCGGTGTCGCCGGGGCGGACATGTCCCCGCTGTCGTTCTCGCGGAGGAAGAACCACCACGCGCCGAAGCCCACGGCGGCGAACGCCAGCAGGATCACCGGAATGAGCCACGGGTTCTTGCTCCGGGGGAAGGCGTCGTCGAGCACCGACGATGACATGATCTGGCTGGTGGTGACCTGCTGCGTGGGTGGCGGCGGCAGCTGGGCGGCCTGGAACATTCCGGACATGCCGGCCTGCAGACGGGCCAGCGCCTCGATCAGCGCGTCGGCTGATGGGTAACGGTCGTCGCGGTTCTTCGCCAGCAGTTTGAGGATGATCTCCTCGAGATCCGGGGGGATGGCAGGATTGAGGTCGCGCGGACGGGGAGGCTTGTCCTTGATGTGTCTCACCAGGACCTCCAGACCGGAGGAGTTCTCGAAGGGGAGGCGGCCCGTGGCCATGCGGAAGATCAGCACGCCCATGCTGTACAGGTCCGTGCGGTGGTCGAGATGTTCTCCGCTGGCCTGCTCGGGGCTGATGTATGCCGGTGTTCCGAAGATGGTGCCGGTCTTGGTCAACTGCGACATTTCCTCGTCGGAGTGCAGGATCTTTGCGATGCCGAAGTCGAGCACCTTGGCGGTCTCGCGGGGCGTGCCCTGTTCGAAGACCGCGATGTTGTCGGGCTTGAGGTCACGATGCAGCACGCCGTTGCGGTGCGCCTCGGCCAACGCCGAGGAGATCTGGGTCGCCAGCGTCAGAACGCGTGGAATCGGCAGGGCTCCCTGGGTCGCGCACACCTTCTCGAGGGAGGCCCCCTCGACGTACTCCATGACCATGTACGGCGTGTGATCGGCCTCCATCTCTCCGACGAGGTGGATCGTCACGATGTTCGGATGGTTCAGGCGGGCTGCGGCCTTGGCTTCACGGTGGAAGCGGCGCACGACCTGGGGATCCGAGGCGAGCTTCCTCTTCAGCACCTTCACCGCGACGGTCCGGTCCACCGACAACTGGCGCGCAAGGTATACCTTGCCCATGGTGCCCTGGCCGATGAGCTCGATGATCTCGAACTGGCCCAGCAGGGTCATGCCCAGGTAGGCATCGGAGATCTCCGCCAGCGGCAGCCCGTCCTTGGGACAGAAGCGGGCCTCGTCAGGGAACTGGCGGTGACATTTCGGACAGACCTTCATTTCACAGACTCCGTCGCGCAGTCATGCCGCGCCAGGAAATCCATGATTTCGAACCAGGCCTCGGGGTTCCCCGCGATGCGGTTCTGAAGTACCTCCGCGTCAGGCACGATGCAGGCGGGGAGCGGATTGAGCTC
>PHAZ01000289.1 GCA_002841825.1 Deltaproteobacteria bacterium HGW-Deltaproteobacteria-22
CACGGCAACCACGCGGTGGTCGTGGCTGACGCCCCGCCGATGCTGCTCCACCTGCGCAACCCGCACCCGGGCACCTTCGAGGACGCCCAGGACATGGCCCTTGGCGGCTATCTCTTCGACGTCGTCGTCGACGGTGACGACCTGTACTTCGCCCTCGGGCTGCAGGGCCCCCGCACCTCTGAGTTCATCGATTAGGACTGTAGCCCGGGGTTGAGCGACCGATCAGTCGGAGGCGAGGAGCTTCTTGATGCCGGCGAGGATCCAGTGGGGACGGTTGGCGGCTTCGACGCGGCTGCGCTCGAAGAAGATCTCCAGCGCGGACAGTTCGCCCGGGTCGAGCCAGACGCCGCCGCAGTAGGAGCAAACGTCGATCAGGATCTGCGAGGTGTAGCCGTATTCGCGACGGGCCATCTCGACGGCGCAGTGCGGACAGGTCAAGAGCGGCGATTCCTTCTGCCGGGCCAGCTCCTCGGCCTGCCGGAGGAAGTTGGGGGCCTCCTTGACCTGCTCGCGATAGTCGTTCTCGCGGATGCTCTGGATCGCCTCGAGCTCGCCGTGGTCGAGCCAGATGCCGCCGCACTCGGTGCAGATGTCAACCTCGACGTCCTTCTCGTAGTTCTTCTTGAACATTTCACTCTGGTCTTTGGGACAATGCATGTCGGGATCTCCTTGGGATGGTCCGTGGACCGCCCTCAGGCATACCACAGATCGGGGCCGCCGAAAAAGCGGGATTCACACCACGGCGGGAATTTCCAGCGCACCGGCCCACAGCCGCACACGCAGGGCCCCGTCGGAGGGCGTCGCGAACTGCAGGCTGACGACGCGATCCTGCCCGTCGACCAGCGCCAGCGCGAACGGACGCAGGCCGCGGGGGACCTCCTCGAGCAACTTCTTGCAGCGCACGACCGTGCCGTCAGGACGCAGCAGCCGGTCGCCGGGACGCACGAAACGAAGGGAGAATCCGGCGCCCCTTTGCGGGTATCTCAGTTGGCTGCCTGTCGTCAGGTCCGTGCCTGAATCATCCCAGGTCACCGTCGCCAGCACCCGCGCCGCTTCGGCCGGGCGGCTCATCACCAGCAGCCCGCGATCGGCGACCAGCCGCACGGGGCCGGGCCAGTCCCAGGCGCCCTCTCCGGTCTCCCCGAGCGCCTCCAGCGCCTCCAGCACGGCCGCCGCGCGAAGCTCGCCGTGCTCCGGGCTGAGGTCCCGCCACCAACGGCGCAGCAGGATCGCACGCACGCCCGGCGGCCACCGCAGCAGGCGTTCAAGGGGCCAGCTCTCCAGCGCCCCTGGCAGGCGCACCGTGCGCGTGGCCAGCTCCCGCTCGGCCAGCTCCACGATGGCGTCGTGCTCGAGGGCCACCAGTCCGGCGGTCCTGGAAAGCGCCTCGACGATGCGCGGATTCTCGCGGGCCATGGCTTCGAGCAGGCCGTGGCGCACGCGGTTGCGCAGGTACCGGTCGCCGGCGTTGGTCTCGTCCTCACGCCAGGTCACCCCGCACGCGCCCAAGAACGCCCGCAGCTGCGACTTGCTCCACATCAGCAGCGGCCGCACGCGATCGCCCTCGATGGCTCGCATGCCCGAGAGCCCCCGTGGGCCGGTGCCGCGGATCAGGTGCAGCAGGAGCGTCTCGGCCTGATCCTCCATGGTGTGCCCCAGCAGCACCCCCCCCAGCCCGCGCTCACGCTGCCAGCGGGTGAAAAGTTCATACCGGGCGTCGCGCAGCTGGTTCTCGCCGACATGGTTTCCCGCGTTGGCCAGCCTGGCCGTATGAAAGGGAACGCCCAGCAGCGCGGCCAGCTCCGAGACGAAGGCCACATCGCCGGCGGCCGCCTCGCGCAGGCCGTGGTCCACGCAGGCCACCTCGACGCGGACCCCGCCTGGGCCCTCCGCGCCCGAGGAGACGGACGCGTGCACCACCGCCAGCAGCAGGGCGACGCTGTCGGCGCCCCCCGAACAGGCGACGAGCCAGCCGCGGCCGGCGCGATCAGCCAGCTCCGGCGCCGACAGGAACGCCGACACCGAGGACAGCAGGCTGCGGGCCTCCGAGCCGGAAGGAAATTCGGGAAAGACGAACGGGCTCATGGCGCCTCCCCAGGCCTGGCGCCCGGTGATTCCGCGCTGGCCGGTTCCAGGACGATCCAGTCCACCTCGGCTGGCGAAAACATCCGAAGCGGCAGGCCGGTGGTGCCCACGCCGGAACTGACGATGAGGGTCGTCCCCTGCAGGCGGTACTCTCCGCGCCTGAGGCGCCCCTCGACATCGGACAGGCACAGGCCGAACAGGCAGATTTGTCCGCCGTGCGTGTGCCCGGAGAAGACCACGTCCACTCCCGCGGCGGCGGCCGCTGCCAGCACATCGGGGCGGTGCGAGAGTAAAAGCACCGGCACGCCCTGGGGGAGATCCGCCAGCGCGGCCTGCAGGTCGCCGCCGTAGCGGGTGTCGTCGATGCCCGCGATGGCCAGCGGTCCCGCGTCCGTGGGCACGACCACGTGCCGGTTGTGCAGGGAGACCACGCCCAGCGGTGCCAGCGCATCGTAGAGAAGCCCCACGCCCGTCCGGTGATCGTGGTTGCCAGCGACCTGGTACACACCGTATCGGGCCTGCAGCCCGGTCAGCCCCCGTCGCAACAGCGCGGCGAACGGCGCGTGAGCCCCGTGCAACTGATCCCCCGTCAGGACGACGAGATCAGGTTTCAGTTCGCGGGCCAAGTCGACGACCCTGCGCAGGTCTTCCTCGCTGCAGAAGTAGCCCGCGTGGGTGTCGGTGAGGTGCAGGATGGTGACCGGCGCCTTCAGCCCGCGCACGGCAATCACGTGCCGCACGACCACAGGAGGCCGCAGGGCCTGATGCAGCCCTGAAGCGGCAAAGAGGAAGCCGGCGAAGAACAGCCCCCACAGCGCCCCGCGCATCCCGGAGCGGGCGAGCAGGCGTTCGAGCGCCTCGGAGGGACGCATCCGCCGCCGGTCGGCCACCGGAAACATCCGGTACCTTACCAGCATCCACGCAAGGCCCGCGATCAGCCCCAGGGCCGCGAAACCCACGGCGAACTGCCAGATCAGGGCGGGTATTACCATAGACCGATACAGATTCACCGGAAACGTCAAGGAAAAGACGAAATCAATCGGCACCAGAAGATACGCTGCAAAGAACAACGCCCACACCGTCACGACCAACAGCCTTGTTCCGCCGCGGGTCCGGCGCCAGATCATGGCCAGCAGGACCAACTGCACCAGAAACATCAGAACCCACGATCCCCCATACTTCAGCAGGATCATGATTTTTGCCTTGATACTCATGTAAAACGCCTATACACTGCACGCGTCGAAACAGGTTGCACGAGGCAGTATCGCCCATGAACGACGACAAGAATTACCATCAATCAAATTCCAAGGATAGTGGCAAAGCCCCGGCTGCGCCCGCCAATTTTTCCGAGGAGACCCGTATCCTGGTGATCAACCCCGAGGATCTTGCCAGCAAGGAGCCCGTCAAGCCCAAGCCGTCGTGCCTGGTGCTGGTCTACGGCGAAGGAGACCTGGGCAAGCGCTTCGAGATCAACACCGATCACACCACCATCGGGCGATCTGCGGCCTGCACGATCTGCATCAACGACGAGAGCGTCAGCCGCACGCATTGCCTGATTGACCTGCTGAGCGACGGCAGCCTGGCCGTGCGGGACAACAAGTCCACCAACGGCACGCTGATCAACAACAACGTCGTGCGCGGACAGCAGAAACTGCAGGACGGCGACCAACTCAAGCTCGGCGGCGTCATCTTCAAGTTCATCACCGGACAGAACATCGAGAACGACTACTACAATGAAATTTACCGCCTGACCACGGTTGATGGTCTGACGCAGATCTACAACAAGCGCTATTACGTCGAAGCGCTGACCCGCGAAATGAGCCGCGCGCGCCGCTACTCCAGGGCGTTGACGCTGATCATGTTCGACATCGATTTCTTCAAGAAAATCAACGATACTTACGGACACCTGGCGGGCGACTACGTGCTCTCCCGGCTGGCCGCGACGATCTCGGGAGTGATTCGCAAGGAAGACATCTTCGCACGCTATGGCGGCGAGGAGTTCTCCATCATCCTGCCGGAGATCGCCATCGACAACGCACGTTTCTTCGCAGAGAAGATCCGCCGGGTCATTGAGATGACCCAGTTTATATATCAGGATCAGTCCATCGCCGTGACGATCAGCCTTGGTATCGCGGCGTACGACCTTGTCATGAACACCCCGGACGATTTCATCAAGGACGCCGATATGAATCTGTATACCGCGAAGCGCTCCGGCCGAAACTGTTCCGTGGGTTGAACCCAACTTGGAGGATTTTTTCATGAATTGCACCAAATGCGGCGCTCCCATGCAAGCGACTCAGGTCTTCTGTCCGGCCTGTGGAACCCCTGTCCAGCAACTGCCGGGCTCGGCCCCCGAGTCCACGGGCAAGGCCAAGAAGACGCTGTTCTGGTCCCCCGGCTCCGGACCAGCCGCCGGTGCTGCCGGTGCCCCGGGCATGCCCGCCGCCCCGGTCCCTCCCACAGCTCCTGCGCCCGTGGCCGCTCCTGCGCCCGTGGCCGCTCCTGCGCCCGTGGCCGCTCCTGCGCCCGTGGCCGCC
>PHAZ01000290.1 GCA_002841825.1 Deltaproteobacteria bacterium HGW-Deltaproteobacteria-22
GAGTTGCAGTCGTTACCGTGGTCGACCACGCCGTCGCCGAGTTGGCCCGATTCGTTGTAGCCCCAGCATTTCACTCCGCCGTTGACGAGCAGGGCACAGGAATGGTAGCGGCCCGTGCCGATCTCGAGCACGCCGGAGAGACCGGACACGGACACCGGAGTCAGCCGCTGTTCGATGGTGCCGTCGCCGAGCTGGCCGTAGCCGTTGAAGCCCCAGCACCAGGCCGTGTCGTCGTCGAGCACGGCACAGGTTTGCCAGTATCCGGCTGAGATCGACCGGATGTTGGCCAGTCCGCTAACGACCACCGGGGTGGCGGTGACATCGGAGGTGCCGTTGCCCAGCTGGCCACCCGTGCCGGCCCCCCAGCAGCGCCCGGTCCCGTCGGACAGAACCGCACAACTATGAAAGAAGCCGGCGGAGATCACGGTGACGCCCGAGAGTCCGGCGAGCTCCACGGGGGTGGAACTGTCGTCGGGTCCCGGAAAGCCCAGTTGACTGCCCTGGTTGTCGCCCCAGCAACGCACCGTTCCATCGGTAAGCAGGATGCAACTGTGGATGTTGGCAGCTGAAATCGCGGCGACGTTCTGGCAGGTCCCGAAGTCGTACTCGCAGCTCGCCGAACACTGCAGGTCCCCGGAGAACCAGCCCTGGTCGATGCAGGTACTGTTGTTGAGGTCCACGCCTTCGCAGTCCTCGTAGACTCCCTGGATCTCGCTGTCCCCGCAGGATCCGAAGGTCTCGCAAGGGGTCGTGTCGAACCGGCAGTCCGTCGCATCGCAGGCAAGCGTACCTCCATAATAACCCTGACTGATGCAGGTCTCACCAGCCAGATCGTCCCCCTCGCACTGTTCGAAGGGCGCCTGGATCTGGTTGTCCCCGCAGACCACTGCGGCCTCACATTGTGAGACGTCGTATCGGCAGGTGTCGGTGCAGGAGAGCGTCCCCCCGCCCAGATCGATTTGGGCGCAGGTGGTCTCGGGCATGGTGGCGCCGTCGCATTCCTCCTCGTGGTCAGCCTGGACGAGGCCATCGCCGCACTGGTAGGCACAGACTGAAAGGTCCATGGTGCAGTCGGGGTTGCAGACGATCTCACCGTTCTGCTCGTAATAGTTCAGTTGGGCGCAGTTCTGGATGGTGAAAACGTCCAGATCACACTGCTCACCAGGATCGAGGATGCCGTCCCCGCAGGCAGCCTTGTTGGACACCTCGGTCTTGCAGGAAAATGTAAATAGCACAACCAGCAGGGCAAAAATAAGGGGTTTCACGTTCATCTAGACACCTCCGATGACTGCTTTGTTCGACAAAAGTATAGCCTTGTAGGCCGAGCCGTCAAGCAAGTATTCAACACCGAGGCTGGATCCTCCGCGCATTTTCGGAGCGCGTTCGATCCTGTGATATGAATGTTGCGGCCGGACCGGCCCGAGGAGGACCCATGGGAAAGATTTTCCGGATCCTGTGGCTGATGGGCGCGTTGATCGTCGTCGGGACAGGCTGTCACGGAGCCAAGGGCGCCGGCGGCGAGGCCCGCCCCGTGCTGCCGCAGCCGAGGCCTGCGCCGGCGGCCGAAGGTGACGCCGGTGCGCCGCCGCCGATCGAGGCCGCCGCCAAGGTCACCACCGTTCCCGAGAGCGCGAGGTCCCAGGCGGCCGCAGCGGCTGTGGGCCCGAAGCTGGCGCCGCGCCTGGCCGCCAGGGGACTTCACCTGGGCGCCCCCGCGTTCGTGCGCATCTTCAAGCAGGAGCACGAACTGGAGGTGTGGCTGGAGAAGGACGGCGCCTACGTGCTGCTGGACACCTGGAAGATCGCCTTCTATTCGGGGGACCTCGGCCCCAAGATGCAGGTGGGAGACCGCCAGGCGCCCGAGGGGTTCTACTTCGTGCCGCCCGGGATGCTCAGACCCACCAGTTCGTACCACCTGGCGTTCAACGTCGGCTACCCCAACGCCTTCGACCGGGCCAACGGCCGCACCGGCTCGCTGATCATGGTGCACGGCAGCAACGTGTCCATCGGCTGCTTCGCCATGACGGACCCTGGCATCGAGGAAATCTACACCCTCGTCTCGGCCGCCCTGCAGGCTGGTCAGCCGTTCTTCCGCGTGCACATCTTCCCGTTCCGGATGACCGACGCCAACCTGGCGCCCCACCGCCTTTCGCCCCATCTGGCGTTCTGGCGGAACCTCAAGGAGGGTTATGATCGGTTCGAGAAGGACCGCGTCCCGCCGGAGGTGACGGTGCGGGACCGCAAGTACGTGTTCCGGTAGGCGCCGCGGGCAAAGCCGACCGTCCGCCCGGAGGCTCCCGCCACCGAGGCAGGCGCGCGCGGCTTGACTGTCCGGCCCAACTGTGTTTTTCTCCTGTGACCGAGGAGTCGAGTCGTTTCCGCCGATCCGCCATGGCACTATACATCATCATTCTGTTCATCCTGCTTCTCCTGTCTGCGCTGTATTCGGCCTCCGAAACCGCGCTCTTCTCGATCAGCCGCACCCGGGCACGCCACCTGGCCAAGGATGGCGATCGGGCCAACCTCATGATTTACAGGCTCAAGCAGGATCCGCACCGGCTTCTGTCGACGATCCTGATCGGCAACAACCTGGTGAACATCGCAGCCTCGGCGCTGGCCACCATGCTGGCGATCCGCCTGCTGTCGAGCTATGCGCTCGGGGTGGCCACCGGCGGCATGACCATGCTCATCCTGGTGTTCGGCGAGGTCCTGCCCAAGTCCCTGGCCACGCGCAACAACGTGATGGTGGCCCGCGGCACGATCTTCTTCATCCGCTGGTCCATGGCCATCTTCGCCCCCCTGATCTGGTTGCTCAACTTCATCCCCAAGTTGACCGGACGCATCCAGCACTCCCCCACGGCCACCGAGGAGGAACTGATGACCTTCGTCGAGGTCGTCGAGGAGGAGGGCGAGATCAAGGAGGAAGAGAAGAAGTTGATCCACAACATCTTCGACTTCGACGACACCAAGGCCTCCGAGATCATGACCCCGCGCCGCGACATGTTCGTGATCGACCTCGAGCAGCCCCTGGACCTCAATGCCATCGCCGAGATGGGGTTCACCCGGATCCCGGTCATCCAGGAGGACATCGATCACATCGTGGGCATCGTGCTGATCAAGGATCTCTTCATGCACCAGACGCGGTCGGCCGAGCCGCCCGACATCCGGAAGATCATGCGGCCGCCCTACTTCATCCCGGAGAACAAGAAGCTCGACAAGCTGCTTCAGCAGTTCCGCCGCAGCAAGAACCACCTGGCCATCGTGATCGACGAGCATGGCGGCGTGTCGGGCCTGATCACCCTCGAGGACGCGCTCGAGCAGCTCGTGGGCGAGATCCGCGACGAGACCGACCAGGAAGAGCCGCACCTGCAGCGCATCCAGCCCGGCGAGTGGGTCGTGCTGGGGAAGGCCTCCATCGAGGAGGTCAACGAGGTGCTCGGCATGGAGCTCCCCGAGTCCGGCGAATACGACACCTTCTCGGGATACGTGCTGGACCGGCTCGGGCGGATCCCCAACGAGAAGGAGACCCTCGAGATTGACCAGTATTCGATCTTCGTCAAGGAAAAGGACGGCAACCGCATCAACCGGTACGTCATCCGTCTCCCCAAGCCCCTGGACTCGCCTCCGGCCACGGAGAACTGAGTCCTCCTTCCGGAGGGCCGCATGAAACTGTCCCCCTTCCACCTGGAACGCTACTTCGCGCGGCACGAGTTTTCGGCGCCGTACCTGCTCGGCTCTTCGGACTGCGAGAGCTGGCGGCTCGACGAACTGGTCGCCTTCGAGCCCGACGCGGCCGGGTGCCTGGCGCGGCTGCACCTGGGATACACCGAGTCCCTGGGCGCCCCCGATCTGCGCGCGGCCGTGGCCGGCCTGTACGAAAAGATCGATGCCGACGAAGTGCTGGTGCACGCGGGCGCCGGCGAGGCCATCTTCAACTTCATGAACGTCGCGCTGGAGCCCGGAGACCACGTGGTGGTGCAGGAGCCGTGCTATCAGTCGCTGGCCGAGGTCGCCCGCGGCATCGGGGCGCAGGTCACCCCATGGCGTGGTCGTCCCGAGACAGGCTGGGCGCTGGACCTCGGGGATCTCGAGCGGGTGCTCACGCCCCGCACGCGGTGGGTGGTGGTGAACTTTCCGCACAACCCCACGGGCTTTTTGCCGACGCGTGCCTTCCTCGATGAGCTGGTCGGACTGTCGCGGCGGCACGGGTTCCGGCTGTTCTGCGACGAGGTCTACCGGGGCCTGGAGCAGGATCCGGCCGACCGGCTGCCGGCGGCCGCGGAGCTGGACGAGGGCGCGGTCTCCCTGGGGGTGATGTCCAAGTCCTTCGGCTTGGCCGGGTTGCGCATCGGCTGGATTGCCTCACGCGACGCACGGCTGCTGGGGGAGATGGCGCGCTTCAAGGACTACACCACCATCTGCAACGCCGCACCGTCGGAGTTTCTGGCCACGCTGGCCCTGCGCCACGCCGACGCGATCCTGGCCCGGAACCTGGGCATTGTGAAGGACAACCTGGCGCTGCTGGATGCGTTTTTAGCGAACCACGCCAGCCGCTTCGAATGGACCCGCCCCATCGCCGGTCCCATCGCGTTTCCCCGCCTGCGCGGCGGGCG
>PHAZ01000291.1 GCA_002841825.1 Deltaproteobacteria bacterium HGW-Deltaproteobacteria-22
TTTGGAGCAGAGGTTTACGAATGGATACAGTTTGCCAAAGTTTGGGCCGATGTATCGCCTGTGTCCGGAAGGGAATTTGCCTCCTTCAAGCAGATCAATTCGGAGATCACAACCAAGATCACTATCCGTTATCTCGCAGGGGTTACAGCAGAAATGAGAGTCCTGTTCGATAATCGGATTTTTGAAATCAACTCGATTATCAACCCACAAGAAAAGAACATCTCTCTTCTTCTGATGTGCAAGGAGGTGGCCTGATGGAAATTGAGGAGGCGCTAACGTCATATCTGCTGGACTTTTCAGGTCTTACAGCCTTAATTGGGGATAAGCTCTACCCAGATGAAATACCTCAAGGGATAAAGCTGCCGGCTGTCATTTACAGCAAGGTGAGCGACGTCAAGGACCACACACTTGTCGGGCAAAACCGCCTGGAAAGGCCGATGCTACAGTTTGCCGCCTTTGCGGGCTCAAAAACAGCAGCAAGGGCGATTGCAAACCAGCTAAAAGCAGCGCTATGCGACTTTCAGGGAGAACTATCCGGTCTTGAGATTCAGTACATCAGGCTTGAAAACGAGATCTCAAGTCTTGAGAAAAGCTCGGACGGGATCATAAAAATAAACACAGAGATATTGGAATTTGAAATCAACTTTGTAAAGGGGTGAAATAAATGCCAGGAACACATGCATTCGGAACAACATTTTCTTGGAACAGCGTTGTGATCGCCGGACTTACGGCCATCAACGGCATTGAGCTTTCGGTGGACACCATCGATGTCACGACGCACCAGTCCGCAAACTACTATAAGGAAATCCTGCCTGGACTCATTGACCCGGGTGAGGTCAGCATTGAAGGGCAGTTTGAATTTACCGATGTCTCGGGTCAGCAGGCGATGCTCTCAGATTTAAACAGCAGGACAGCCAGGACCGGGGTCATCACATTCCCTGCCGCAACAGGCAGCACCTGGACCTTTCAGGGATATATCACGAACCTGAAAATAGGGGATGCGCCTATCGATGACAAAATCCCATTTTCAGCCACCATCAAGCCGACTGGAAAACCCGTTTTCGCAGTCGCAACCTCGACAGGGCTTTCCGCTCTTGTCATATCAAACTCCGCGGTGCTTGCGCCCGCCTTTGCCGCGAGCACAATCGATTACGTCGCATCCGTGCTTACGGGTATCGCCAGCGTGACCATTACGCCGACAGCGTCAGCGGGACCGGCGTGTCCTCCAGGGTCACCACGGTCTGATCCACGGCCTGGGGCGGATGATTGAACCCCACCGTCCGCAGGCGGATGCGCGAGGCCCCGTACGGATACTCCACCACCGGACGCGAATACGCCACGCTCACGCTGCGCGGGCCGTCGGCCACCACCACGGGGGCGCGCTCGGGCGAGGCGCCCTGCGTCACGTACGCGGCCGTCGCGTCCACCGGCGCCCCGGTCGCGTCCACCCGCTGCGCGCGGATGTCCGAGCCGGTGTCGGTGCTCTCCTCCCACACCACCACGAAGTGCTCGCCGTCATGGGTCGCCGACGGCAGGAACTGGTTGCGGTCGGCCGCGCCCAGGGTCACCGCCGCGCTCACGCTCCCCTCGTTCCCGACCAGCACGCCCACCACGTTGTACACGCGGTCGCGGTTGTCCTCCCAGGCCACCAGGAACTGGGTGCCGTCCCACGCCACGGTCGGCCGCAGCTGCACGCTCTGCGACGCGGCCAGCACCTGCGGTCCCCAGAGCACCGCGCCGCCGTCGGCCACGAAGGCGCCCTCGACCTGCTGCGTGAGTCCGTCAAAGGCGTGCCACGCCACGAACACCCCGCCGTCGCCCCGCGCCATCGCCGGCGCAAACCCCGGCCGCGCCGCATCCGACACCTGCAGCGCCGTCCCGACGCTGCCACCGGCGGCCACGCCCACCAGCCACACGGCACTCTCGCCCCGAGCGTCATCGCTGTACGCCAGGGTCACGCCTCCCGCGCCGTCTGCTGCCACCGCGGGCGTTCCCTGGCCTCCGGCTCCCGCCGCCACCGCGAAGCCGCCCACAGTGTCCACGAGGCTGCCGTCGGGCATCACCCGGGCCGCATACACGTCCGCATCCCCGTCACGCAGGTCCTCCCACACCATCCAGTACGCGCCCCCCGAGAAGATCACCCCGCCGGGCGTCTGCGTCCCGTCGGCCACGGCCACCGCAATCGCAGTGGCGTCCAGTGAGACGCCGTTCTCATCCACCCGCGCGGCGTACAGATCCAAATCCACGCCGCGCTCGTCCTGCCACAGCACCAGCTTCTGCGCCGCCCCGCCGCCGTCGACGCCCGCGGCCATCTTCGGCCGGTACTGCGCGTTCCCGGCGACGTTGAGGTAGAAGGGCTGCCCGACGGGCTGGGCGTTTTCATCGAGCAGCATCGCTCGCACGTCATTCACCGAGCGCTGCTGGTCCTGAAACACTAGCAGGGCGCCCGGACCGCCGGCGGCGAGCTGGGGAAGCGTCTGGTGCCCGGGCTCCTGCAGAACCGGAAAGCCCTCCGACGTCATTATCGTGCCATCCGGATACACAATGTTCCCATAAAGGTCCGCCGAATTTGTTGCCTGTGACAAATTTCCCGGAACGTGGTAGTCATTCCAGACCACTAGATAGCGGTCCTGGTAAAAGGTTGTTGCGTTGTGGGAATACCGCAAACCCTGGGGGCTGTACTCTGGGCTCAGTTCTAGTTGAGGAATATCCAACTGGTCGCCATCCGCGTTTATCCTCAAGGCTTTCATGACACTCCCGGTGTAATAATAATAATAATGGTATGCAATCAACGAATTGGTGCCGTCGCTGGCCGAAGATGAAATTGAGACATAATAATTGCTGTTGCCGCTAAAGATGTAGTTGCCGCCAGGGTCAAGCACGGTTCCGTCCACAGCCACGCGGGTAGCGGAGAGTCTCGAGCTCAACGGGCTGAACAGCAGCATGTAATGAAACCCAGCCCAAGTAATACTGGCAAAAGTTATTCCGCCGCTGATAACCAGATTGCCTAATGGATTTAAAACTACACCATTCGGAGAAACCCTTGTGACAAAGAACCCTGGATTGCCAGTTCTTGAATGCGTGTAGGCCAACATGAAGTCCCGGCCATCGGATGCGATGGCAAGATTTCCCTTTGGATATCCACTAAGCACCAAGGGAATGCCGTAGGGATCAAGAATCGTCCCAGTTGACTCAACGCGGGCGCCAAAGACGTCATTTACCTGGTTGCGAGCGTCAATCCACGCCACAAAGAAGTGAGTGCCGTTGAAAGCAACTGCCGGCGCCGAAGAGGATGCAGCATGAGCCGAAATCGGAAAACCGATGGGGTCCAGCACCGTCCCGTCGTCAAGAATGCGCATACCGTACACGCTACTGACCCCGCCGCGGGCGTCCTGCCAGACAACCAACCACAGCCCATTGCCATACGCAACCTTCGCCCCGCTGGCCCCCGTCTTCGTGGGCACCCAAACCACATCGTCCACGCCGATCTCATCTCCCACCGCAGGCCAGTCCGTCTGCACCACCGGCCACAAGCGCATCCCCGGGTCCACTTTCGTTTGCGTCTCCCGGGCGCACCCCGTCCAAGCCAGCATTCCAACAACCACAAACCAAATCGCACGACGCATGGGGCACCTCCGAAACAATATCCGTTAAAATAGGACTAATTCTTCCGAAATCAATCCCCACCCAGCATTTTTCCACGCCCCTCCAGTCACCACCCCGATCCAATATAAACTCTTGACTCTGCTTCTCACATACGCTATGGGTACGTCCATCACCCACGGCAGCACCCTGCATCGCGGGTGAAACACAATACCCATCGGCCCAGCGCACGCCCCACCACGGGCCGCGTGATCCGAAGACGACCCCGGCGGACGCATTTCGCGACCGTCATTTTCCGGCGGAGACACGAACCCCCCGCCGTTGTTTCAGAGGAGCTCCCAAACCATGAAGACCAAGACCATCTACGACGACATCCTCTACAAGTTGATCGGCTCCCGTTACGGCTCCACGCTCATCCAGCAGGAGGGCCAGGACGTGGTCGCCCGATGGAAGGAGTTCATCGACGTGATGCTCGAGTTCGGCTTCGGCCCCGACGAGCTCGCCGAGTTCATCGCCCTGCTCGAGCAGCACCGCGCACTGATCCATTCCCGCTCCCAATCGGTGATCGCCAAGGGAGTCTCCATCGACACACGCAACGCCATCCTCAACAACGCCTGGACCTGGGTCTCCAAGGTCCGCGCCTCGTTCTACCGCCTCTCCCGCACCGACGTCGAGGTCGCCCGCGCCCTCAACGAAAGCAACTCGGACCTGGATCCCAAGCTCCCCGAGATCATCCGCCAGCTCAAGACGCTGCTCACGAACAAGGGCAGCCTGCTCTCCCCGGCGATCCCGGTGGCACCACGCATCGCCGAGGCCGACGACCTCATCACCAGCCTGGTCACCATCTTCGGCGAGACCAACAACGCCAAGGGCAAGCCCATGGACGACACTGCCGAGATCGACCTCCTCGACGGCAAGATCTACGTGATCATCCGCGACTTCAACGAGGCCGGCCGCGCCGCTGTCCGCGCGGGCCTGCTCCCCGACCGCGCCCCCTA
>PHAZ01000292.1 GCA_002841825.1 Deltaproteobacteria bacterium HGW-Deltaproteobacteria-22
GCACCTGGTTGTTGAAGTACGCGGTGGTCGCAAAGAACGTGCGCATGGTGATGCCGCTGAAGTCACCGCCGGTGGAGGCGGATTCTTCGGCTTCGCGCGAGGACTCGGCCCGCTTCATCGCCATCCGGGGCGGCGGCGCCGGGGCCGCGTCGGCTATGGCCATCTTGCTGGCGCTGACGCGAACAAGTCCGCCGCCACCGGGGCCGTTGCCCGTGTTCATGGTCATCGGCTTCTGCTGGTTGATCATCTTGTTGCGGCTGTCAGTAGGCGGCGTCATCTTGGTCTTCTTCAGCAGGTAGATGCGCAGGTCCTCCAGCGCGGTGTACGGATAGCGCTCGGGATAGAAGGCCGACAGCGGATTGGGTGTGGGAAATCCCAGCAGGGAGAGGACGCCCTCGTCGACGAGCATGACGGCCAGGCGGGCCTGCACCGGGGCTCCGGCCACGTCGGTGGCGCGCAGATCCAACTGGATGGTCTCGCCGGGCTTGATCAGGTTCTTGGAGGGCTTCACCGTGAGGTTGATCTTCTTGGAGTCCATCGAGATCGGGATCCGGATGCGGCCGGTGGCCATCAGCGGACGCCCGGGATCATCCTCGGTGTCGGCGGCGACCTTCACGCGGCCGCGCACCAGCGCCACGACGACGTTGAGGTTGGGGATGTGCTTCTCCTCGATCAGGATCTCCTCGACATGGGTCGACGAGGTCACCATGATCTGTTTGTGGCTGACGATGCCCTCGCGCTCGACGGTGAGCATGCCCACGACCGGGTAGAACGGCGCCTGCACCAGGATCTTCGCTTTGTCACCGGGCTTGTAGGGGCCTTCGCGATCCAGCACCAGCTGGATCTTCTCCTGGTTCTCCTGCTTCCAGGCCACGGCGTCCTTGCCCGCGACATAGAGGAAGCGCTGGGTGACCGCGGGGCGGCCCTTGTCGTCGCTGGTGCTGCCCTCGAGGACGTAGTAGCCGGCCTTGGCGATGGTCATCCTGCAGGACGCGGGATCGGCCGCCGAGGTGAACGAACAGGCGGCCTTCTCCTCGTCGACGGACTGCCAGGTGTCCTCGCCGGGCTTCAGTTCCTTGGCGGGTTTGCGCTTCCACGAGCGCAGCAGGGCGCGGATCTTCACGGTCTTGCCGGGCTTGCGGACACCCTCGGTGTCCACGACCACGCCTTCGACCAAGATGGGCTCGCCTTCCTTGATCAGGTTCTTGGCCGTGCGCAGGCCGGTGTAGACCGCGGACGGATGCACCAGCGTGTTGGCCCGCGAGGAGATGCTCTGGCGGTTCACGTCGGTGACGTCGGCCTCGAGGGTGATGGTGCCGGGCTTGAGGGCGCGTTCGGCGTCCTCGGGCTTTTTGATCTCTGTCTTGATGTTCAAAAAGCCCAGATCGTCGAGCTGGCCAGAGCCGCTGGTGATCGACTGGTTGCTGTTCGGACAGTGGCGGCCCCAGCAGCCCCAAAAATAGCGCATGGGAATGCCGAAGGTGAAGTCCGGGTTCTTCGGGGGACGGTAGGACGACTCCTGCATGTTCACCGAGTAGTTGACGTCGGCCTTCTTCATCGGGGCGCCGAAGGTGTAGCGGCCCTCGATGGATCCGGTGAGCGTGTCGCCATAGATGTAGGGTTTGGACGGGATCGTCACGGTGACGACGTGCTCGGGCGTGCGGTACGCCAGGATCGAGAAGCCGTGATACATGCGGTCCTTCTCGAAGCCCGTGATGCCCTTGACCGTGGCGGAGAAGTTGTAGCGGCCCAGGCTGAAGTCGGGCTTGGTCTTGAAGGAGACGGCCCAGGCGCCGTGGCGGTCGATGGGGGCCTTGCCCTTCTCGACGGACTCGCCCTGCGGGTTGGTGATCTCCCATTCGATCTCGGCCTTTTCGTACATCAGGAACGCGAGCCTGCCTTCGGGACCTCGGGTCTCGCGGCGCATCCAGCCGGTCATTTTGATGGTGTCGCCAGGGCGGTACGGGTCGCGGTCTGTGAAGATCTGGTAGCGCAGCCGGGACTCGGGCACGGGCGTGTAATACTGCGTGTACGACGACGTGTAGCCGCCGTCGGCGCCGGAGCCGTCGAGCACCACGAAGGCCATGTCGGCCTCGTCGCCGGCGACGACCAGGTACTGTCCGAACTTCTTGGCGGCCTCGGGGCCGGGCGCCGAGACGGTGCCGTCGGCGGCGGTGGTGCCTTCCCAGATGACCTCGGACTTGTTGCTGTTGCGGGGTTGCAGGTAGATCTTCACCGGCACCGAGCCGCGGACCTTGCCGTCGGAGAGGCCGGTGGCCATCACGTGGATCTTGTCGGCGTCATAGCGGACGGTCAGTCCGATGGAGGTGACCTGCACCAGGAGCTGGCGGAAGGTGGTGTCCCAGCGCGAGATGCGCAGATCCGGCGAGGAGATCTCGACGAACACGATACCGTTCTTCTTCTTCAGGGCGCGATCGAGATCAATATGGGTGATCTCGCGCTGGTTCTTCTTCTTGTTGAGCTTCATCTGCCAGACTGCGGCGGGGGTCCCCAGGCCCGTCGAGGGAGGATCCTTTTCTTCGCCGTTGTAGTAGCGGCCGGCAGCGGCCAGGGCGGCGAACACGTTCTCGGGGGCGATCTTCACCAGCTTGATCGTCGCGGGGCTGATGTTGTTGACCGACGGCACCGGCAGGGTGCGGCTGGTGGATGCCTCGAGCACCGCCTGATGGTAGGCGGGCATGCTCAGGGTCGGGTACTCGTCGACGACCTGGATGGTCGTGTTGTACGGGGCGGCCATCTTCTGTCCGAAGATGTCCTCGATGCCGGCGGAGATCTTGATGTTGTATTTGGTGGCGGCACGGAAGTCGCCCATGACCGAGCCGTACATGCCGTGAATCTCGACCTTCTGGTCCTGCACCTTGGGCGAGATCTTGAAGAACTTCTGCAGCGGGTCGTCCTCGGTCGCCACCGGGTTGGAGAACTCGACGCCCCACTGGTAGCCGGGGCGGCAGGGCTCGTTGTTCCAGCCGCAGCGGAACCTGGTGACCGTCATCGGGCCGTAGGTCCTGAAGGACAGCAGCTTGTCCGAGGCGGTCTTGCGGGGGCCCTCGGCGCTGGGGGCGCCCTTCTTCAGGATGATCGTGTAGTTGCTGGCCTTGTCCAGGGGGCGGTCCGGCAGAAACGCCACCGCGCGCCCCTCGTTCCAACTGAGGCGGTGCTTCTTCACATAGGCATGGGCCTCGAACTCCTGTTTTGAAAGCATCTTCCAGGCCACGGCCTCGCCGCCGACCTTCTGCATGCTCAGAAACGGCGCGACCTGGGCGGCATCGATCTTCTGATCGAACTGGATGTAGATCAGGGACTCCGGACGGGCGTGGGTCTCACCGGAGTATGGATGGGAGCTGGCGATGTTCAGCGCGGGCGTGGAGAACGAGAACTGCGCCGCCTCGGGAAGGGCCGCGCCCAGGGCGCTCCTGGTGCCCTTCGGGATCTTCACGAAGTAATGGGTGGAGAACGGGAAGCGCATCTCGGGCTCGAACGCCAGCAGCGTCGTGCCCAGCCAGCGCCAGCGGCCCTTGACGGCCGGCTCCAGGGTGACCGGGATGGGCTGGTCGCGCATCTGGTCGAGGCTCGCCAGGGGCACCATGGGCTGCGAGAACGCCACGGTGAGCGCTGCGGTGTTGTTGATCTCGCCCGTGGGCTGCACGCGTAGCACCTTGAGGGGGCCGGGGGCCTCGACCCTGGGCGCCTCGGGCGGCTGCGGGAAGGTCGTCAGTTTCTCGAACCCGGAGGCCGGCGGCTTGGGGCCGGCGCCGTGCTTGAACACCCACGGCAGGTGGGCGTCGGACACCAGCAGTCCGGTGAACGGGTCCACGGTCCCGCCGGCGCCTCCTGAGCCGTCGGCCGCCGCCTTGGGCGGCGGCGTGGGCTTGTCGGTGCCTTTGGGCGTGCACGTGAACAGGAAGACGGAAACCGCAATCAGACTCAAAATATACAGGTTTTTCATGAAGACGCTCCTGCAGGTAAATCGCAATGGCCCCAAGGAAAACACAGGTTGTACGGTTTGTTAAGCGAAATTCATCTCCCACGCGCCAGCGCGGGTGAGTTCCGTACTTCCACAGGTGGTCGCCGGCTCGGCTTTGGTGAATATTTAATTATGGCTGGATGTTGTAGACGATGGTGACGACGACCTTGGCGATCTTGTTGATCGTGGACTTGTCGTACACGCCGCCGTAATCGTCGCTGTCGGATGAGGCGCCCTCGGCGAGGATGTAGAACGATCCCTGGGAGGCCGAGCGCATGACCCCCACCCTCACGCCGTCCTGCTTGACGAACTCGATGGCCCGCTTGCGGGCGTTGGCCGTCGCGTCGGCGATGAGCGACATCTTGATCTCCTCGAGGTTGCCCACCAGAAACAGGGGGTCGCCGGCGGTGATGGGGTGCCCCTCGGACTGCACGGCCAGGATGTTCTTGTTGGCCTTGACGATGCGCTCGAGATCCTTGGTCACGATGGTGATGCTCTGGGAGGCGTCAAAGCCCTGTTGCTCCTGCTTCTGGGCGCCGTTCTCGAGGTAGACCGTCACCATGTGGGGCGTCACCGAC
>PHAZ01000293.1 GCA_002841825.1 Deltaproteobacteria bacterium HGW-Deltaproteobacteria-22
CGCGTTGCCGCAGAAGATGACGGTGTGGGAGCCGGGGACGTCCCGGGCGTGGAGCCAGACGTCGGCGCCGCGGGCCCTCTGGAAGGTCAGCCGGTGGTTGTCGGTGGCGGACTTTCCGACCTGGATCGGCAGGCCGTCGGAGGAGAGAAACGCGCGGATCCCAGCATCGCCGGCGGGTTGCTTCGACTTTTTGCCGCCGCCGGGGGAGGACTTGCCACGGGCGCCGGGCTTTGGAGCGGACTGCGCGGGGGCGTCGAAAAACTCGGGCGGACGCTGCTCCAGCTTCGTGCGCTCCTCCTCCAGGCGTGCCACCAGCGCCTCGAAGTGCGCTGCGCGCTCCTCGATGACGGCGCGGCTGCGGCGGGCCTTCTTGTACTGGCCGAAGTGGATCTGGGCCGCCGCAGCCGGCGTCTTGCACTTGATCGGCAGCGTCAGGGTCTCAGTCGGGGCGCCGTCGTATGGCGTGAACGTGTACGAGGTGGCGCCGGCCGGCCAGGAATGCAGCGCGGCCAGGAACAGGTCGCCCAGCCGCTTGCCTTCGGTGCGCTGCTCCATGCGGACGGCATCGGTGCGCAGGTGTTCGAGGACCTTGCGGGCCTTCTCGATCTCGCGGGTCTTCGCGGTGAGGGCGGCGGTGCGGGCCCGATCCCGGGCGGCGGCGGTCTGCGCTGCGGTGAAGAAGGCATCAACGGCCGCGCCGGGCTCCTCGGCCGGGAAGCGCGAGGTGCCGGGTGTGGTTGATGCAGCCGCAGCCCCGGTGGGGGCCGGCGGCAACGTGTAGATCGCGCCGGTGGACAGGGGGCGCGTCAGGCTGTGCGTGGGGAAGAACGACCCCAGGATGGCGCCGCCGTCGTCGAGCAAAAACGCGTTGGCGTGGCGCCCCGACAGTTCCAGCGACAACCTCACGCCCGAAGAAAAGGCCAGCTGCAGGATCCGGTCCCCGGTACGGGGCAGGGCGCACGAGATCACCCGCGCGCCGCCGATGTGCTTGCGCAGCAGCATGGTGAAGGCGCCGACCTCGCCACGGGCCTTGCGGGAGGCGCACAGGCACGCGTGCACGAACCCCGGCGAGAAGTCCACGGCGAAGTCGACGAAGCCGCCGCAGAAGAGCAGGCATCGTTCGGAGGCCTCCACGAGGCGCGAGAACCGCTGCCCGGTGAGCAGGCGGGCGCCCTCGTCGGCCACGAGCTGGAGCTCGGCCGCGTTGAGGTCAATGCTCTTCGGGGTTGGCGTGGGATTCATGGGAGGGTGTGGGAGCAGGGGGCGCCGACGATGTCAGCACCCCATGGAGGGTTAGGGACAGACGTGGGTGTAGGAGCCAAGGTCGCTGACGGTGTCCGTCGCGAACCCATCCCACTGTGTGGCTGGATCAAAGACATCACTTCCATCGGAATCCGTGAACACTTCACATTTTTTTTGAAGCGTGTTGTCAGAAGTGCTGGTCAGGCCGGTTCCCCATTCGGAGCCCGGATCCACGCCAATCTGGCCGATGACGTCCAGGGTGACTCCGCCACAAACCAAATCCACGGCATCATCACCGTTGAAGACCATCACAGAACCGTTGGTGAGATCACAAGCCGCAAGGATGGCTGCGTTCGAAGAGGTGTTGCAGATGACATAGACGTCGCCGGCGGCGATGGTCGCAGTGAGGTTCAGGGTCTGGCTGACGGTCGCCGACCCGTTTGAATACAGGCGAACAGCGCAGCCTGTCAGATCAAATGGGGTGGAGAACGGGTTATAAATTTCCAGCGCCTTGTTGTTGCTGGATCCCTCAATGTACTCGGAGAAGTAAATCGACGGAGGGATCGGCGTGATCGCATTGACCGTCAATTCGCCACTGCTGGTGCCATCGGCATACCAGTAGCAGTACTGGTGGCTGAGGCCGCCGTCGGAGGAGATGCGATAAACATAGTCATACATTCCGGCAGTGGTCGGGACCAGGGAACCCTCAAACTCCTCGTTGTTGACATCACCCGCGAACGAGGTGTTGTAGGCCGCGTCGGTCCAGGTCCAGCCCGGATCGGTGACGTCGGTGCCCACCGGGCCGAAGCCGAGCTGGGCGGTGATGAACGGGTTGAAGTTGTCCTGTCCGAGGGTCATCAGGGCATCGTAGACCTGGCCGTAGATCAGTTCGGTGGCGACGCCTTCGTCCGTGGTCGTCGCCGCAGGGGCCTGCAGGCCGCACCAGGTGAGGTGGCACATGTCGTTGGCATCATTGGGCGTGCCGTACATGCCGGTCACGTTGTACTCGGAGGCGCCGAAGCACCAGTGGTCGCCGTTGTCGTTGAGGTCGGCCGGGGGCAGGCCGTTGGTCAGCGCAGACGGGGAGAGGGTGAGGGAGCGATTGGCCTGGTGGTTCCAGGAGAGGTCCCACTCGACGAGGTCGATGGTGGTCATGTCATCGGTGCGCATCAGTTCGAGGCTGCCAGAGACGATGGAGAGGGCCATGCCGGAGAGCTGGAGCTGGACGGAGAGTCCGCCGTTGACGCCGGGGTTGTTGCTCTTGGCCACGAGCATGGTGGCATGCGGCGCCAGGGTGGCCGGGGAGTCCGTCGGGATGTCGATCTGGGCGCCGTCGGCGATGACGCTGAGGCCCGCGAGGGTCTTGGTGGCGTCGGTGATGTTGGTGATCTCGAACCACTGGCCGTTCTCGACGGGGGTCATGGCGGACTGGATCATGATCTCGGTGATGACCAGCTCACCGGGCTGGGGGACCACGTTTTCGACGCAGGTGCCCGAGCCCAGCGGGAACTCGACGAAGCCCGCGAGGGTGTCGCAGGCGTCGCAAAGGTCATCGATGTAGCCGAGGTTGCAGGTGCACTCGGCGAGGTCGGCGTCGACGCCGCAGGTGCCGTGGCCCGAGCAGGTCTCGGTGAGGCAGGGGTCGATGATGCAGGTGCCCAGGACGACCGTGGAGGCGATGTAGTTGTTGTCGGCGTCGCAGGAGGCGCAGAGCGTGCCGGCAAAGCCGGTGTCGCAGGTGCAGGAGGCCGCGTCGGCGACGACGACGCAGGAGCCGTTGCCCGAACAGGCGCCCACGGCCGGACAGGGGTTCAGGATGCAGGTGCCGGGGACTTCGGTGGAGGCGATGTAGTCGAGATCGCCGTCACAGGCGTCGCACAGGGCGCCGGTGTAGCCGGTGGTGCAGGTGCAGACGGTGGCGTCGGCGGAATCGATGCCGCAGGCGCCGTGGCCCGAGCAGGTCTGGCTCAGACAGGGGTCGATGATGCAGGTCCCCGGGGTGACGTTGGAGGCGACGTAGTCGTTGGCGGTGTCGCACGAATTGCACAGGGTGCCGGTGTATCCGGTGGTGCAGGTGCAGGAGGGCGCGTCGTTGACGGCAGCGCAGGTTCCGTGGCTGTTGCAGTCCTCACCGGTGCAGGGATCGGTGATGCAGGTGCCCGGGGACAGCGTGGAAGCGATGTAGTTGTTGTCACCGTCGCAGGTGTCGCACAGGGGGCCGAGATAGCCGGCGGCGCAGGTGCTGCAGGTGGCGCCGGTCCAGCCGGTGGCGCAGGCGCAGGAGGCCGCGTCGCTGACGACGGTGCAGGTGCCATGGCTGTTGCAGGCGCCGGCGGTGCAGGGGGTCATGATGCAGGTGCCCGGGGACAACGTGGAGGCGATGTAGTCGTTGGCGGTGTCGCAGGTGGAGCAGGTGGCGCCGAAGTAGCCGGTGGCGCAGGCGCACAGGGCGGTGTCGGTGTCGCTCTGCGAGCAGGTGCCGTGGTTGGAGCAGGTCTGGCTCAGGCAGGGATTGAGCACGCAGGTGCCCGGGGTGGCGATGGACGCGACGTAGCCGCTGGCGGTGTCGCAGGCGTCGCAGGCTGCGCCGGTGTAGCCGGTGGAGCAGGTGCAGGTCGGGGTGCCGCCGTTCACCGCGCAGGTGCCGTGGCCGCAGTCGAAGCCGAAGCAGGCGTCCAGGATGCAGTCGCCGGGATTTTCGGGGTCGTCCTGATAGCCGTTGTCGGTGTCACAGCGGTTGCAGTTGCCGCCGGCGTAGCCCGTGTTGCAGTCGCAGACCGGGAGGCTGTTCTCCACGGAGCAGGTGCCGTTGCCGTAGCAGGGGTCGGGGATGCAGGGGTTCTGGATGCAGTCGCCGGGGTTCTCCGGATCCGCCTCGTAACCGTTGGCGGCATCGCAGGTGTTGCAGAAGTCGCCCGAATAACCCGTGTCGCAGTCGCAGGTGACCACGCCGCCAGCGTCGTCGCAGGTGCCATGACCGTTGCAGGTGTTGGCTTCGCAGGTGCCGGCAAGGGAGCAGCCGGTGTCGGGGTCGCCGATGTAGCCGTCGTCGCAAGCGCATTCACCGTTGTTGGGGTTGCAGGTGGCGTTGGCACCGCAGGTGACCTCGTCGCACAGGGTGGAGAGGGTGCAGCCGGTGTCCGGGTCGCCGATGTAGCCGTTGTCGCAAGCGCAATCACCGGTGCCCGGGTCGCAGGTGGCGTTGTCGCCGCAGGTCACGTTTTCACACAGGCCCACGGCCGTGCAGCCGGCGACCGGATCGCCGGTGAAGCCGTTGTTGCATTCGCACGCGCCCGAGCCCGTGTTACAGGTGG
>PHAZ01000294.1 GCA_002841825.1 Deltaproteobacteria bacterium HGW-Deltaproteobacteria-22
TCTCCAAGGTGAAGAGCACCGACAAGTCCATGATCGACCGCGACAAGGTGCTGACGTTCTTCCGCATCTTCGGCGGCGCCCAGTCCGACAACCTGCTGCGCACGATCCTGGTCAAGATCTTCGACCGCCTCGACAACATGAAGACCGTCGACGTGTTCCGCGTCCAGAAGCAGCAGCGCTACGGCGAGGAGACGCTCTTCATCTACTCCAGCCTGGCCACGATCCTGGGCATGAAGCACATCGCCACGGAGCTGGTCGTGCGGTCGATCCCGGCCTTCTTCCCCGACAAGTACCTCTCGATCAAGGCCAAGAGCGACCAGCGGATGCACGTCTACATCCGGGAGCGCACCGAGATCCAGGACGTGATCAAGAAGCTCGTGGGCGGACACATCGAGACGAAGTTCATCCATCTGTATCCGACGATCGCGGACTACCTCGACCCCGTGTCCAAGACCCTGCTGCAGTTCGAGACCATGCCCCTGCACATGCGGCTGCGCGTGCCGACCATCCCGGATATGTACGCACTGGTGGGCTACCTGCACTCCGCGCACCTGGAGATGCCGGCGTCGGGCATCACCGTTCTCTCCGACTCCTTCAAGGACTACGTGGTTTCACCCCTGGCCAACGGCTACTGCGCGCTGACCACCACGGTCTCCTACCGCAAGCAGACCTGGCTCCTCGAGATCGTCACCCGCGACCTGGAGCAGCAGGTGGACTGGGGCATCCTCAGCGACTTCAAGAACACCGAGCGCCGCAAATTCTACTACACCTCGATCCTTGCCTTCCGGGACAACTTCCAGGACATCTCGAACCTGCGCTACGCTGACCTGAAGTCCCTCACCTCCTCGGCGGTGGCCGACATCCACGTGCGCTGCCGGCACGACCGCATCGTCCAGCTGCCCGCGGGCAGCACGGTGCTGGACCTGGCCTACATCCTGGATCCGGATCTCGGACTCTACTGCAAGGGTGCCATCGTGAACGGCCGCTTCGAGAACCCGCTGTACCCGCTGCGGCACGGCGAGCACGTCGAGGTCCAGACCTCCGACGAGCCGTTCATCCAGGAGAACCTGCTCACGCTGCTGCGCAGCCGCGTGGCCGTCGAGCACTACCGCGACCGCGTGAAGACCTACTTCATGGTGAAGGCCTACGAGCTGGGCCGCGAAGTGCTCATGCGCTTCATTCAGCTGCACCAGATCCCGGTGGAGAAACTGTTCGACTCGCGGGGTGAACCGCGCCTGATGACCCAGGACGAGATCATCGACATCGGCGTGGGCAAGTTCACCGTCGCCCAGGTGCTCGAGAGCCACGGTGTGTTCACGCCCCAGGGCGGCCTTTTTTCCAAGCCCATCATCCAGATCCCGCGCCAGGTGCGCTCGCTCTACGATCACATGTACCGCATGCCCGACTGCTGCACGGTGTTCCCGATGGTGGACCGCGAGGTCGTCATGCAGTACTTCCCCGACACATCCCAGGCGGCCACGCTGGGCCTGATCGAGATCCACCGTGCCTCCTGCGACAAGCTCGTGCACACCCGGCCGCGCATCCCGGTGGAGTGGTCCATCACCCTGGGCCCGGAGATGGGGCTGGACCTGTGGGTGGAGGACGGCGTGGGGCTCGCCTACAAGATCACGGGCGTCATCGCCCGCAACCACCTCAACATCATCTCGCTGCACGCGGACTCCCGCGAGCAGGATTCCTCGGATCTCCGGCACATCTTCATCTCCATCGAACTTCGGATGGGTGAGCACGCGCCGGTGGATCAGCGCCACCTGATCGCCTGCATCAAGATGCTGCGCGCGATCAAGGAAATCAAGCACATAAACATTCACAAGGAGTAGACGACTTTGCCCATCTGGATTGACGACGTTTTGTCCGGAAAGAAAAAGACCCTCGAGACCCGCGACCCCAACCGGGTCGGCATGTACGTTTGCGGGGTGACCGTGTACGACCGCTGCCACATCGGCCACCTGCGGTCGATGCTCTCCTTCGACGCGCTGGTTCGCTACCTCGAATACCAGCGCTACCAGGTGCGCTATGTGCGCAACTTCACCGACGTCGATGACAAGATCATCGAGCGCGCCCGCGAGATCGAGGCCGGACCCGACGGCGACTGGCGCCGGGCCGACCGCTACGCCACCTTCACCGCCGCGGACTGGGCCCTGCGCGACTCCGACGACGCCCGGATCCGTGCCAGGGTGGACCAGACCGACAAGCCCCTGGCGCTGGTGGTCTCCGAGTACTTCATCGAGAAGTTCCAGGAGGACTTCTCCTGCTTCGGCATGCGCGCTCCCGACGTGGAGCCGAAGGTCTCCGACCACATGCCCCAGATCGTGGAGTACATCGAACGCATCATCGAACGTGGCTACGCCTACGAGGCCGGCGGCGACGTCTACTTCGACGTGGCGGCTTACGACGCGGCCACCCACGCCTACGGCAAGCTCTCACGCCGCGACGCGGCGGCCATGATCGAGGGGGCCCGCGTCTCCCCCTCCGAGAACAAGCGCAACGGGGTCGACTTCGCCCTGTGGAAGGCGCAGAAGCCCGGTGAACCGTCCTGGCCCTCTCCATGGGGTCCGGGACGGCCCGGCTGGCACATCGAATGCTCCGTCATGAGCACGCAATACCTGGGCACCACCTTCGACATCCACGGCGGCGGCAAGGACCTGATCTTCCCGCACCACGAGAACGAGATTGCCCAGGCCGAGGCAGCCTGCGACGCCCCGTTCTGCACCAACTGGCTGCACAACGGCTTCGTCACCGTCGATGGCGTGAAGATGAGCAAGAGCCTGGGCAACTTCCTCTCACTGCACGACGCGCTCGAGCTGGCCCTGCCAGAGGTGTGGCGCTTCCTCGTGCAGAGCGTGCACTACCAGAGCCCCATCGACTTCTCGAGGACCCGCATCAACGAGGCCGGCGAGCGTGTGCGCGGCAGCGTGGACGTGGCCGCCGAGCGAGTGCAGTACTTCTACCAGACGCTGGCACGGGCCGACGAGGCGCTGGCGGGCCGCACCGTCAACACCGAGGCGCCGCTGCTGCACACCCAGATCGCCGGACACCTTCAGGAGCGCTTCTGCGAGGCCATGGACGACAACTTCAACACCGCCGTCGCCCTCGGGCTCTGCGGCGAGGCCGCCCGCGCCATCAACGAACTTGTCTCCCTCAAGGCCAAGGAAATCAAGAAGATCGGCGAGGAATCGGTCGCCCACACCCTGCACGTGCTGACCACCCGGCTGCGCGAGGTCGCCGGCGTGCTCGGCCTGTTCCTGGAGGAGCCCGAGTCCTTCCTGGCGCGCTTCCGGGCCCACGAACTGAAGAAACGCGGCCTTGAGGCTGACTGGATCGAACAGAAGATCGCCGAGCGCGGCGCCGCCAAGGCAGAGCGCGACTTCGCCCGCGCCGACGCGATCCGCCTCGAGCTCGACGCCCTGGCCCTCGAACTGCGCGACTCCCCCGGCAGGACCGACTGGGACGTCCGGGTTTAGCCTTGCCCGCCCCGCGCGTCTGCCTGGGCCTGCTACTCACCGTCACCCTCGTGACCGGGGGTGTGCTGTTCCACGCCGAGCTTGGCGCCTGGGTTCGGCAGCGTCCGCTGCTCTTTCCCGTCTTCGTTTTCCTGGCCCAACTGCTTTTCATCCCGCGCATCACCATGCTCGTGATCTCCGGCCTTCTGTTCACCCCGGTTCTGGCCGCGGGACTGACGCTGCTTGGCGACACGGCCGCGGCGGTGGTCGTGTGGGCCTGGAGCCGCTGGTCGTTCTCCGACGCCACCGACGGGTTCTTCGCCGGGCGACCGAAGTGGCGCCGCGTCCGGGACTCCCTGTGCGGCCGTTCCCCCTTGCTTGCACTGACGGTGCTGCGGATCCTTCCCTTCTCCCACTTTTCCACAATCTCCCTGGTGTCGGGTGCCCTGCGTCTGCCGCTGCCCGTATACGTTACGGGCACGATCCTGGGATGCATCCCCACCGCCCTGTTCTACGCCTTCGCCGCCGACTGGTCCCTGCGGGCCGGTTCCGTTTTCCCCGCCATTGCCCTTGGAGGCCTGGTGTTCTCCTTGGTGGCCTGGTTCAGTGTCCGTTCCTTCCGTAATGAGTGCCCCGAAAAAAGTGGTTGATTTTCCTCCGCAATGCGCTAACCTTTAAAAAATTATCGTTTTCCGAACCTTCAGGCACAGGTGATCGCTAAATGAACCAGTCTCCCTCCTTCCCGATTCCGGAACTGTTTCTTCGCCACCTGTGCGTGCTGTACCATGAAAACGAGGAGACCACCGTGCCCGTGCAGGCTTTCATCTCGGCGGCGGTCCGATCCGGCTGCCGGTGGATGGTGCTCTCCGACTGGATGCACCTGCCTGAGGAAGCCGAGGTCCACGGAAAACCCCGTCAGGGCATTTCAGGCGCAGTCGCCGACGTTTTCACCCCCGAGGAGCTTCGTTCGGTGGATCCGATGATTGAGGCGATCCGAAGGATGATGGACGAGGCCGTAGCCGATGGGTTTTCCGGGCTGCGCGTCGTGATCGACTCCTCCTGGCTGCTTGACACGCC
>PHAZ01000295.1 GCA_002841825.1 Deltaproteobacteria bacterium HGW-Deltaproteobacteria-22
CGACCGCGCCAACTCCGTTCGTGACTACCTGATCGACAAGGGCGTCGCCCCGTCGCGCCTGGTCGCCAAGGGTTACGGCGAGAGCCGCCCCATCGACAAGCGCTTCAACGAGGAAGCCCGCGCCAAGAACCGTCGCGTCGAGTTCATCATCCTCGAGCGCGGCTCCGGCAAGCTCGTTCAGTAGCTTTTCCGCCCTGCAATCCCAAGAACACGAACACGCAGCCAATCTGACCCGTCCGACCCGTCCGACCCGTCCGACCCGTCCGACCCGTCCGACTTCTTCATTGACTTCTCCCATAGGGGTGGATATGGTCCGGCCGTGTCACGTTTTGTCTGACTGGTCGATTTATTCCTCATTTCCTAGGAGCATCCGATGACTCGCAAAGCGCCCGTCCACGAACCGCACAAGATCAAGACCATCCGCCTGTTGAACTTCCCCACCCTCGAGGAGCGCAAGCGCCACCTGGTGGACGCCAGGTTCAATGTGCTGAACCTGACGCAGGATCAACTCAATTTCGACATGTTCAGCCTGGGCACCTCCGCGGTGAGCCAGGAGCAGTTGTCCGGTCAGTTGCTCGGCGACGAGGCCTATGCGGGCGCCATCAACTTCGAGCGTCTCGAGGCGGCGATCAAGGATGTCTTCGGCATCAATTACGTCACTCCGACGCACAACATCCTCGGCAGCATCAAGCTCGTCGCGGCCACGCTGATCCCGGCCGGGTCCCAGGTGCCCTCCAACGGCCGCACCCGCGTCGACACCATGGAGCCCCGCGGCGTGACCATGCCCGACGTGCGCGACCACGCCGAGAAGGTCTTCACCGGCAACGTCGATCTGGCCAAGCTCGAAGGCATCCTCAAGGAAGCCAAGAACGTGGCGCTGGTGGGCCTGCAGACCTTCGCCGACGGCCAGCACCCCTTCAGCCTGGCCAACATCAAGTCCGCCCGCGCGGTCATCCAGAAGTATGGCCACAAGATGTCCCTCGACGGCTCCCGCATCGTGGAGAACGCCTGGTACATCCAGAAGCACGAGCCCGGCCAGGAGCACCGCCGCGTCGCCGAGATCGTCAAGGACATCGCCCAGTGCACGAACATCTTCATGATGGACGCCGCGCAGGACGCCAAGTGCAACATCGGCGGCTTCCTGGCGGCCGACAACCCGGTGGACTACGAGAAGTTCATGAACGAGGTCGTGCTGTTCGAGGGACTGCACACCTACGGCGGCATGGCCGGCCGCACCATGGAGGTGTTCTCCCGCGGCCTGCGCGAGATGCTCGAGGAGCCCGAGGTGCAGTGGCTGATGTATCAGGTCGAGCGCTTCACCCAGAAGCTCGTCGACGGCGGCGTCCCCGTGGAGCGCGGCTGTGACGGCGCCTACCTGAAGGTCGACGCCTTCCTTCCGAAACTCGAGAAGTACCGTCACGAAGCCCTGTCGGCGGCGATCTATCTGGCCTGCGGCATGCGCTGCGCCGCCACCGGCCTGGTCGATCGCGACAACCTCCTGCCCGTGCAGATTCCGCGGCTCGCGGTGACCAACGAACAACTCGACCAGATCGCCGAGGCCCTCATCAAGGTGCACGCGCAGCGCGACAAGATCAAGCCCCTCGAGCTCGTGCGCGGCGGCCGCTGGCGTGACCAGCTCGAGTTCCGCGGCGTGTTCCCGAACCTCGAGACCTACGAGTTCAACGCCATGCCCTACCTGATCCACACCATCGAGAAGGTCGGCGGGCTGGATCGCGAGCACCGCGAACGCGCCATCAAGGAAGCCGGCTACAACACCTTCCTGCTGCGCTCTCCGGACGTGTCCATCGACCTCCTGACCGACTCCGGCACCTCCTCGATGAGCACCGACCAGTGGGCCGCCTACGACGCCACCCGCGCCACCGCCGCCTGCTCGCTGGAGTACAAGCGCCTGGTCGCCAACCTCAAGGAGTTCTTCGGGTACCAGTACATCCTGCCCACGCACCAGGGCCGCGCGGCCGAGCACATCATGAGCACGGTCATGATCAAGAAGGGCCAATACGTGCCCGGCAACATGTACTTCACGACGACCAAGGAGCACCAGGAGATGGCCGGCGGCATCTTCGTGGACGTGATCTGCGACGAGGCCCACGACTCCACCAACGAGTTCATCTGGAAGGGCAACGTGGATCTGAAGAAGCTCGACGCCATCGTGCAGGAGCACGGCGCCGGGAAGGTCGCGTACATCTCCTACGAGTTCTCCGTGAACCTCGCCGGCGGCCAGCCCTGCTCCATGGACAACATCAAGGAGACCTACGCCTACTGCAGCGAGCGCAAGATCCCGGTGATGTTCGACGCCACCCGCGTGGTCGAGAACGCGTTCATGATCCAACAGAAGGATCCGCGCTACAAAAACATCAAGATCCGCGACATCCTGCGCGAGATGATGGCCCACGGCGACGGCTGCACCATCTCCGGCAAGAAGGACTTCCTGATCAACATCGGTGGCCTGCTGGCCTACCGCGACAACGAGGAGTGGGCGCGCAAGTCCGAGGAGATGCTGCGGTACTGTGAAGGCGCCGTCACCGATGGCGGCCTGTCCATCGCCGACCTCGCCGGCATGGCCCGTGGCGTCGAGGAGATGCTCGACGACCGGTACATCCACTCCCGCGTGAAGCAGACCGAGTACCTCGGCCGCCTGCTCATGGCCGCGGGCGTGCCCATCGTGGTCCCGCCCGGCTCCCACGCGATCTTCGTGGACGCCAAGCGCTTCCTGCCCCACATTGATCAGGACGAGTTCCCGGCCCAGCGCCTCGCGGCCGAGCTCTACGTCGAGAGCGGCGTCCGCGCCATGGAGCGCGGCAACGTCTCCAAGGGCCGCGCGCCCGACGGCAAGAACTACCGCCCCTCCCTGGAGCTGGTGCGCCTGACCATCCCGCGCCGCGTGTACACCAACGACCACATGAAGGCCATCGCCGAGGGCGTCATCGCCCTGTACAAGCGCCGCACCGAGATCAAGGGCCTGAAGTTCGTGTACGAGCCCGCCCACCTGCGCTTCTTCCAGTCCCGCTTCGCCCCCGTCGAATAACAGAAGAGAAAAGACTACGGAAAAAACTGAAGGGGAGCGGAATAGACCGATGCGTAAGCAGATCGGCTCTTGTCAATTCCCATACCCATCCGTCTTTTCCGCAGTCTCTTCCCATCCGTCTTCTCCGCAGTCTCTTCTTCAGTAAATCTCTTCTCCCCGGACGGCACGTCGTGTGGTACTTTTGGCCAACCCCTTTGCGGAGTGATGATGCATGTCAAATCGAATCCTGTTGATCCTGCTGTGGTTGCTCACCGCCTGTGATCCGTTCCACACCCAGTTCGACGACGTCGAGAAGGCGCACAACTACCGGGCCCACGAGCTCACTCCGGTGGCGACCTCCACGGATCCCCTGAAGATCGTCACCTGGAACATCAAGTACGGCGGCGGGCGCATCCTGTTCTTCTGGGAGTGCGGCGGATCGGTCGGCAACATGACCAAGGCCGAGGTCGTGCACAACCTCGAGGGCCTGGCCGACAAGATTCGTGAGCTTTCGCCCGACATCCTGCTGCTGCAGGAGGCCGACGTGCAGTCCAAGCGATCGGCGTACGTCGATCAGGTGCAGTACCTGCTCGATCACACGCACCTCAACTACGGCGTGTACGCCTCCGCGTGGAAAGCCGACTTCATCCCCTCCGACGGGATCGGCCGCATGGACAGCGGCAATGCGATCCTCTCGCGCTGGCCGCTTTCGAACTCGGAGCGCATCGCCCTGCCCCTGATCGGCAACTACTCGTTCATCGAGAAGTACTTCTATCTCAAGCGCAACATCCTGAAGACCGAGGTGCTGCACCCGTCGCGCACGTTCGCGGTCGTCAACGTGCACACCGAGGCCTTCGCCGAGGACAGCACCAAGCTCGATCACCTCGCCAGGTTCGCCCAGGTCCTCGCCGAGGTGAGCGCGGCGGGGCTGCCGTTTGTCGCAGGCGGCGATCTGAACTCGATCCCGCCGGGCTCCCCCCAGGTGGCCGACTTCCCCGATGACAACTGCGGCGACGCCCGCTTCGAGGGTGACGACTACACCGGCGAGGAGGATTGGCTCGATCCGCTCTACACGCAGTTCCACAGCGCGATCCCGCTTTCCGACTTCCAGGCGATCCCCGGGGCCTTCTTCTCCTTCGTGGGCTCCGACGGCGACCTTCCGTGGAACCGCTGTCTGGACTACCTCGAACGACACGGCCCCCGACGCTCTGTCTCTTTGGACGCCTTGATCGAGGACAACCATGCTAAGTTCGCCGCCGAAGTCGAGGACCCCAGAGAGCGAATCCACAAGCAGCAGATGGCCGCTCGGCTGCACGAGGCCATCGATGAACTCAAACCCGAATTCCGCGAGATCGTCATCATGAAACACTTGCAGGAAATGCCTTACAAAGACATCGCCGAAGCCCTGGAAATCCCCATGGGCACGGTGATGTCGCGCCTGTTTCACGCGCGAAAGGCCTTGGCGAAACTGATGGAGCCGCACCGAGCCCGCTGACGGCCCGCG
>PHAZ01000296.1 GCA_002841825.1 Deltaproteobacteria bacterium HGW-Deltaproteobacteria-22
TCTTGAGCAGGGCCAGATGCATGTTTTCGGGCACCGGGCCGGTGACGAGCAGGCCGTCGGCGTGGCGCGGCGAGGCCACGAACGAGATGCCGAAGCGCCCCAGGTCCCAGGCCAGGGTGCCCAGCACGTTGGTGTCGGCCTCGCAGGCGTTGCAGCCGCCGGCGGAGACCTCGCGCAGCTTGAGGCTGCGGGAGAAGAGCTTGCGCGCGAGCTCGACGCGCCGGGAGGGGAGCCCGGTGTCGCCGGGGCGCACCACGAGGGCCTCGCGGGAGGCCGCGGCGAGCCGATGCTCGGCGGTAAACGTGATTCGATTGGCGCCGCAGGCGGTGGCGCAGGCGCCGCAAAAGAGGCAGCGGCCCAGGTCCAGGGCGGCCTTGCCGTTTTCGAGGTGCAGCGCGCCGGTGGGGCAGGCGCCCAGGCAGGCCCCGCAGTTCTCGGGGCAATCGGCGTCACCCAGCGACGGGAGGCCCCGAAAGCGGTCGGGCAGCGGCGGCAGGGGGCCGTCGGGCCAGCTCATCGTGCGGAAGCCTTGCTGCAGTCGGGTCTGGAGGATTCCGGGCATCATTTCACCTCACAAATCATGTCCGCAGTAGGAGAGGTTGAAGCTCTTGTTGCACAGCGGGAAGTCCGAGATTTCCTGGTTGCGCAGCGCCTGGGCCAGCCCGAACCAGTTGAAGAACGACGGATCCACCAGCTTGTAGGCGGCGAACCGCCCGTGGGCGTCGGTCACGGCCGCGTGGCAGATCCGGCCGCGCCAGCCCTCGGTCAGCGACACCGTCAGCACGTCGGCAGGCCAGCTTGGGACCGGTCCGGGGGCGCACACGGCCCCTGCGGGCAGCTCCGCGAGCCGGGCAAGGATCCACTCCGCGGAGTTCAGGATCTCGTCCCAGCGGACCCTGGCGCGGGCGTACACGTCGCCCGTGACACCCAGCGCCACGGGAATCGGCGCGTCGATATAGATGCCCGCGGGGTAGTCACGACGGACGTCCTGATCCAGGCCGCTGGCGCGGCCGGCGGGGCCTACCATCCCGATCCGGGCGGCCGTCTCCGCGCAGACCGGTCCGGTCTCCTCGAAGCGCTCCAGCACCGAGCCGCTCTGCCAGAGCAGGTTGACGGCCCCGGTCGCGTCGACGACGACCTGCTCGAGGGCGCGCACGAGCTCGCGGGTGCGCCCGGGCTCGGAGTCGAAGGTGCAGCCGCCGGGCCGGACAAAGCCGCGGCCGAAGCGGTTTCCGCACAGCCTGGCCGTGAGGTTGAGGACGTCGCCGCGGATGCGTCCGCAGAAGGACTGGGTCGGCAGGAAGCCGACGTCGCCGGCCAGGGCGCCCAGGTCGCCGATGTGGTTGGCCATGCGCTCCAACTCGAGGGCGATGCCGCGCAGCACCAGGCCGCGGGTGGGGACCTCGACGCCGCGGGCGGCCTCGAGGGCCTGGCAGTACGCCAGGGTGTGCCCGATGGTCGTGTCGCCGGCGGCCGTCTCCATGAAGTGCAGCGTCCGCGGGGCGGGTCCGCCGATGAGCGCCCGCTCGATGCCCCGGTGCTGGTAGCCCAGGGAGATCTCGAGGTGGTAGACGGTCTCGCCGTGGCACTGGAACCGGAAGTGGCCCGGCTCGATGATGCCCGCGTGGACCGGCCCCACGGCGACCTCGTGGATCTCCTCGCCGGCGATCCGGAAGTAGTCGGCGGTGCCGCAGGTGCCGGGGTGGTCCTCCCACAGGTCCGCGCCGTCGCGGTGGGGCCGCTCGAAGCGCACGGGCTTGAGCCACGGGTGCCCCTGGGGCTTCACGCGGAACTTCTCGGCGAGCTCGCGCTCGAACAACTGCACCTGGGGGTGGATGGGCGCCAGTGAAAGGAAGGAGTCGTCCACCACGGTCGAGAACGGCTCGATCAGACCGCTGCCGGGGTGGCCCAGCACGGCATACAGGCGAAGGCCGCCCACGGGCGCGGCCTCTACCGACGGAGAATCATCCGCGGACGGTCCCCCGTCCGCAGGTCCCCCGTCCGCCGCGGACGGTCCCCCGTCCGCAGGTCCCCCGTCCGCCGCGGACGGTCCCCCGTCCGCAGGTCCCCCGTCCGCAGCGAACAGGGCCAGCAGCTGGGCGCCCTTCATCAGGCCCACCGAGACGCAGTCCTGGAAGTCCCACATGGACAGGGGCTCGATGCCGGCCAGGGGAATCGCACAGGCGTTCTTCCAAGTGCTCATGACGCACCTCCGAGGATCCGGGCGGCCTTCTCGAGCAGGTGCCAGAACGGCGCGGGCACGGAGACGCCCAGCATCAGCAGCGTGGCCAGGGGCACGAACACGATGGCACCCTCGAGGAGGGTGGCCCGGTGCGGCGTGACCGGCTCCACATGCGGCTCCCACGAGATGGAGATCAGGTGGCGCAGGGCGCCGATGAACACCAGGGCCAGGCCGAACAGGAACGCGCCGGCGATGAACCAGTGCCCCTGCTGGATCGCGGTGTGCAGGATCAGGAACTCGCTGAGGAACAGGGCGAACGGCGCCGCGCCGATGATCGCCAGCAGGCTGCCTGTGAGGCCGCCGCCCCAGACCTTTGACAGCGCCATCACACGGTTGATCTTCCGCATGTCATGGGTGCCGGCGAGCTTCCCGATGGAGCCCGCGCAGAAGAAGCCCACGGACTTGCTCACGGAGTTGTTGAAGATGTGGAACAGGGCCGCCACGTATCCGAGGCCGCCCAGGCCGACACCCAGCGCGATGATGCCCAGGTGTTCGACGCTGGAGTAGGCCAGCAGCCGCTTGACGTCGTGCTGGGCGATGATGAAGACGGCGGCCACCAGGATCGAGATCAGGCCGAAGGCGACCAGGATCTCCCGACCCCAGCCGGCCTGCCCGGGCAGGGCCTCGACCAGCGGCAGGGTGCGCAGGATGCAGTACAGCGCCGCGTTGAGCAAGAAGCCCGAGAAGATCGCAGAGACCGGTGCGGGGGCCTGGCTGTGCGCGTCGGGCAGCCAGTTGTGCATGGGGGCGAGCCCGGCCTTGGTGCCGTAGCCCACGACCAGGAACAGGAAGGCGATCTTGACCAGCTTCGGGTTCAGCCGGGCCGCGGAGTCGCGAAGCTCGGTCCATAGAAGGGCGTCGGCACCCTCGATGCCCGAACCATGGGTGGCCGCCGCCAGCAGCAGCGTGCCCATGAAGGCCAGCGCGACGCCCACCGAGCACATCAGCAGGTACTTCCACATGGCCTCCAGGGAGGTCGGCGTGGCGTGGATGCAGATCAGAAACGCGGTCACCAGCGTGGTGGCCTCGATGCCGACCCACATCAGGCCCAGGTTGTTGGAGACCAGCACCAGGTTCATCGCGGCCATGGAGGCGAACCACAGGGCCGCGAAGCGCCGGGCTGTGCCCAGGCTCAGGCTGCCGTCGATCAGATCGGGTTCGAAGTAGGACCGGGAGTACAGGCCCGACAGCGAGAAGACCACGGCCATGACCAGCAGGTGATAGGCCGAGAGCGCGTCGACCATGAGCCATGCGCCCATCGCCTTGAGCTCACCAGCCTGGTTCAGGGCCAGCAGGGCCGCGGCGACGGACGCGCCGGCGCTGGCCAGGGTGCCCCACGTGAGCAGGCGGACGGCCATGCGCGGGGTGCGGGCGAGCATTCCAATGCCCGCCAGCAGCGTCGGCAGGAACAGCAGGAGAGGCAGGATCCATCCCTTGTGCATGGCGTCACCCCTTCAGGTTCCGAAGCTGGTCGGAGTCCATGTGGTTGAATTCACGGTTGATGCGGAAGATGGCGATGCCCATGACGAACACGGCCACGAACATGTCCAGCAGCACGCCCAGCTCCACGATGATGGGGACCTCGAGGGCGATGGCCAGGCCGAACACGTAGATGCCGTTCTCCAGGATCAGGTAGCCCACGACCTGGGTGATCGCGAGCTTGCGGGCCACGATCATGAACAGGCCCGTGATGATGGTGAAGAAGGCCACCGGGGCCACCAGGGAGTGGGACCCGGGCAGAAACTCCATGCGCGAGTCGATCCAGAAGGCGACGATCAGCGCCAGGATGCCTGTCACGATCGACGCGGTGCTGCCCACGAACGGCATCATCTCCGTCGAGGTGGAGCTCTCGCGGATGGCCCGCTTGAGGAGCCGCGGGAACGCGAAGCCCTTGAGCACGATGATGACCAGACCCAGCAGCGCCACGCGGATCGAGGTGTGGGCGCCGCTGGCGGCCACCGGCAGCAGGCCGATGCAGATCCCCTGGATCGCCGAGATCCGGATCGCGGTGAGCAGCCGGGTGGTTCCCATGATCAGGAAGCAGGTGAGGATGACGGTCACGAGGATGGTGTCGAGTGGAAGCGTCATGCCGTGAACCTCCCGATCAGGGTAAAGGAGAGCACCGAGAGCGCCACGGCCACCCACAGCATGCGGGGCACCTTGAGCAGCCGGTACCG
>PHAZ01000297.1 GCA_002841825.1 Deltaproteobacteria bacterium HGW-Deltaproteobacteria-22
AGGCAGGCATTCGAGACCCACCTGAGCACCCTCGAGGCCGCCCTGGCCGTCGAAAAGGACCGCATCCGGAAGAACACGCTCAGGAGCGAGCTTGACGGCCTGAAATCGTTGTTCACGGTCGTTGATCGCAAGGACGGCGCGTTCGTGTTCACGCCCTATCATGAAAAGTACAAGGAACCGCTGGCCCGCGCCGTCGCGGCGATGGAGGAGGCTGCCAAACTGACCCAGGAACCGACGCTGCGGCGCTACCTCACCCTCCGCGCCAAGGCACTGCAGGATGACAGATACCAGGAGAGCGACTTCGCATGGCTGGACCTCAAGGGCCCAATCGAATTTCTGATCGGACCCTACGAGGTCTACGAGGACGGCCTGATGGGCTACCGGGCGGCCTACGAGGCCTTCGTGAACCTGATCGATCGCGATTACTCGGCCAGGCTCGCCGAGCTCAAGTCCTACCGCAAGGACCTCGACGAAGCCCTGCCCTACGACGCCAAGTTCCGTTCCTCCCGCGGCAAGGATCTCCCCATCGTCGTGGTGAACCAGTTGTTCACCGCCGGCGACACCCGGGCGGGCGTGCAGACCATGGCGTTCAACCTTCCCAATGATGAGGAGGTGCGCCGGAAGAAGGGCTTCAAGCTGGTGCTCTTCAAAAACATCGCCCAAGCCAAGTTCGAGGCCGTGCTCATGCCGATCGCAAAGACGGTCATCAACCCGGCCCAGATAGAGCATGTGACCTTCGACGCCTTCTTCACCCACACGCTGTACCACGAGATCACCCATGGTCTTGGGCCTGCCTTCCTGAAGGTCGACCGCAAGGAGGTGGAGGTACGGACGCAGTTGAAGGAATACTATGCCGCCAACGAGGAAGCCAAGGCCGACGTAGGTGGACTGGTGGGCCTCGAGGCGATGGCGAACGTGAAGAAAAAGGTCTCCGAGGCCGCCCTGAAGGCCGGCTACGTGACGTTCGTCGCATCGATCTTCCGGAGCATCCGCTTCGGCTCGGGTGAAGCACACGGGAAGGCGAACCTGATGGCGTTCAACTACCTCGTGGAGCAGAAGGCCGTCGTCGTGGATCCGGCGACCCTCACGGTCACGGTGGCCTTCGACCGCATGCCCCAGGCCTGCCGTGACTTTGTCGCCGAGATCCTGAAGATCCAGATCGCCGGCGATCCGGAGGCCGCCGCCGCCTTCGAGAAGAAATACGCGGAGCTGCACCAGTCCGTCAAAAAGATCACTGCCAAACTCGACAGCGTTCCTGTCGACATCGCCACCACCTACACCGTTCTCGAGAGGCTGAAGTAGCCGGCATGCCAGGTCTGCGCCGACTCGATCAGGTCCTCGTCGCCCGCGGGCTCGTAGAGAGCCGGGCACGAGCCCAGATCCTCATCGCCGAGGGCAAGGTGGAGGTGGGCGGCATCGTCGTCACCAAGGCGGCATCGATGGTGGCCGAGGGGACCTCCGTGGCCATCGCGCAGGCGGACTCACCGTTCGTCTCCCGCGGCGGGATCAAGCTCGAGCACGCCCTGTCGACGTTCGAAATCGACGTATCCGGCATGGTGTGCCTCGACGTGGGCGCCTCCACCGGAGGCTTCACCCATTGCCTGCTGCTGCGCGGCGCGCGCTTTGTCCACGCCGTGGACGTGGGATACGGCCAGCTGCACTGGAGCCTGCGGACCGACCCGCGCGTGGGGGTCCACGAACGTCTGCACATCAAGGACGTGACCCGGGAGCTGCTCGATCCGTTTCCCGAGCTGGTCGTGATGGACGTGTCCTTCATCTCGATTCTCAAGGTCCTGCCCTGGCTCGCTGCCCTGCTTCCAAAGGGCACGCGCGTGGTCACGCTGATCAAGCCCCAGTTCGAGGTCGGCCGCGGCAAGGTCGGCAAGGGCGGTGTGGTGACCGACGAGGCCCTTCGCGAGCAGACCGTCTCCGGAATCATGACCGCCGTGGCAGGCCTGGGATGCACCGATTCTCAGGGACCCACGACCAGCCCGATCACAGGCCCTGCCGGCAACGTCGAATACCTCGCCACGTTCAAGTTGTAACCCCGCCCCTCTCAAATCCCGTTTTTCTGTCGCGCTCTATCTTCTGTTCTTGGAGAGGTTGATGACCGTGTTGCCTGCGGTGCCGGGATCCAGGGGGACACAGGTCTCGCGAGGCGCCAGTCCGGGGGCGTCAGCCGGCACGGAAACACAGATTTCATGGGCGGGAAACCTCGATTGGAAACGGGGAACGGTGAACTTGCCATCCCCGTCGCCCTTGGTGCACGGACCGGCCTCCTCAGGGTGCCCCTTGACCCGGACACAGACGCTGGCACCCGGCAGCGGACCGTCGGCGTCGCGCACCGTGCCCGAGATCGGACCGACCGGCTGACGAACGGGACCATAACATGCTGCGAGCACCAGCGCTCCACCGGCCGACAGCATGCCGTTGATCATTCAACGCAAATCAACGATGTGGAGAGTCATGACAACCTCCTGGGATCATGGCACCGGAGCCGCGCCGGGCGACCCCGGGTTCATGGGTTCGGAATGGTTCAGCGGCGGCGGAGGATGCGGCGGCGGTTCAGGAACAGGAACAGGCCGACCAGCAGGGAGAGTGTGACCGCCGGCAGCGAGGAGCCACGGGAGGCCGGCGTGCGGCAACCACAGTCGCCGTCGAGCTTGCGCACAGGCGGTTCCTCGTCTTCACAGGCGTCGCCGATGCCGTCCTCGTCCTCGTCGGCCTGGTCGGTGTTGGCCACCAGCGGGCAGTTGTCCGTGATGTCATTCACCGTGTCGTTGTCATCGTCGAGATCGCAGACGTCACCCTCGGCGTCGCCGTCGTTGTTGGCCTGATCGACGTTGGCGACCGAAGGACAGTTGTCCACGTCATCGGTCAGTCCGTCGCCGTCGGCGTCGCCCTCGCAGGCGTCGCCCACACCGTTGTCGTCGGTGTCGGCCTGGTCCTCGTTGGCCACCAGCGGGCAGTTGTCCGCGTCATTCAAAATCGTGTCACCGTCGATGTCGTCGTCACACGCGTCGCCCACGCCGTCGCCGTCGGTGTCCGTCTGCAGGGCATTGGCGTTCTCGGGGCAGTTGTCTTCGTCGTCGGCCACACCATCGCCGTCGGCGTCGCCTTCACAGACGTCACCCACGCCGTTTTCATCCGCGTCGGCCTGGTCCTCGTTGGCCACCAGCGGACAGTTGTCCTCAAAGTCGGGCACGCCGTCGCCATCAGCGTCGGGAGCCACATCGCAGGCATCGCCTATGCCGTTGTCGTCGCGATCCTCCTGGAGGGGATTCACGTCCTCAGGGCAGTTGTCGACATCGTTGTTCACGCCGTCGCCGTCAAGGTCGTCATCACAGGCGTCACCAAGCGCGTCGTTGTCGAGGTTCAACTGGTCGGCGTTCATCACCGTCGGGCAGTTGTCGACGTCGTTGTCGACGCCGTCGCCGTCGAGATCCGGGTCACAGGCATCGCCCAGGCCGTCGGTATCGAGATCCTCCTGGCCGGCGTTGATCGTCAGCGGGCAGTTGTCCACCTCGTCCTGAACGCCGTCACCGTCGGTGTCGCCGTCGCAGGCATCGCCCACGCCGTCGGTGTCCGTGTCGAGCTGGTCGGTGTTGGCCTCCAGCCGGCAGTTGTCGATGTCATCGGTCACCGTGTCATCATCGGAGTCCGTATCCCGGAAGTCCGGCGTCCCGTCGAGGTCGGTGTCGACCGGCGGGGTCTCCAGGTCGGTGTCACCGGCTTCCACCGCGTCGGTGATGCCGTCGTCATCGGAGTCGTCGTCCATCGCGTCGATGGTGCCGTCTTCATCGGTGTCGATGGGGTTGTCGAGATCGTCGCCGTACTCCAGTTCATCGGGGATGCCGTCGGCGTCGGAGTCCAGGCTCTCGGGATCCATCTCCCAGCCCTCTTCAGTCGCGTTGGGGATGCCGTCGCCGTCCATGTCATCGTCGCAGGCGTCACCCAGGGTGTCGCCGTCGAGGTCGGACTGCGAGGGATTGGCCACGAACGGACAGTTGTCGACGTCATTGTTCACGCCGTCTCCGTCAGCGTCGCCGTCACAGGCATCACCGATCCCGTTTCCGTCGGTGTCCAACTGATCGGCGTTGGAAAGATCCGGACAGTTGTCGCCGGCATTGTCCACGCCGTCGGCGTCCATGTCATCGTCACAGACATCGCCCAGCGCGTCGCCGTCGAGGTTCGACTGGTCGGGGTTCTCCGCCAGCGGACAGTTGTCGGAGGAGTTGGCCACACCGTCGCCGTCCCAGTCGGTGTCGCAGGCGTCACCGACGCCATTGCCGTCGAGGTCTTCCTGGCCGGGGTTGGCGGTGCCGGGGCAGTTGTCGGTCGTGGTGATCACGCCGTCACCGTCGCGG
>PHAZ01000298.1 GCA_002841825.1 Deltaproteobacteria bacterium HGW-Deltaproteobacteria-22
ATTGAACTTCTCATAGGCTTCGGGGGCCTCCCACGGGGTGCCGCCCAGATCCCACTCTGGGAACCACAGTTCCTCCGTGGTGCCATGGAAGGAAGGAAGGTCCCACACTCCCATCATCGAGGCCAGCGCCACGAAGGGATGGGGATGGACCGCGACCCAGTTGACCAGGTAGCCGCCCCAGCTCCAGCCCATCAGCGCCATGCGGGAGGCATCCACATAATCCTGTTTCGACAGGTGGTCCGTCACTGCCATCACGTCGCGATAGACCTTGCCGCCCCAGCCCCGGGAGATCGCCGCCGTGAAGGGCTGCCCGTAGCCGGTGCTGCCGTGGGGGTTCGGGAACGCGACCACGGCCCCGGCCCCCGGATAGACCTGCCAGTCACCCCGGAAGTTGTCGGACCACTGCATCTGCGGGCCACCGTGCACGTTGATCACCAGCGGATATTTCTTTCCCTTCCGGTAACCGTGGGGGAGCACGACGAAGGTGTGGATCTTCGCCCCGTCGTCGCCGTCGATCCAGAGCTCCCGGGCCGGCCGGAAGTCGACTTTTTCCACCAGTTCGCGGTTGACCGCGGACAGCGGACGAACCTTGCCGTCGGGCTGCCGGACGTGCAGCTCGGCCGGTCGCCCCGTGGTGGAGTGGGTGAAGGCGATCGTGCCGTCGGCGGCGCAGTCGAACGCGCGCACATGCCCTGCTCCGGAGACCGGCGAGACCTTTCCAGAGGCGACCTCGAGCTCGAACAGCGGGAAACGTCCCTTCACCGGTGCGACGAACACGATGCGGTCCCTGACCCACCGGAACTCCTCGATCCATTCGGGGAACCCCGGGGCCAGGTCGGTCACTGCACCCGTGGCGCGATCGATCATGCGCAACGCGAACCGGTCGGCCTCATAGCCGGGGGTGGGCTGGGTGCGCCAGGCCAGGCGGGTTCCATCGGGACTGTAGGCGGGGGAGCCGTCGAAGCCGGCGTTGGACGCGGTGAGGTTTCGCGGCTCGCCACCGGAGACGGGGACGACGAACACGTCGGTGTTGTTGCGTACGGCGTGGGCGTCGGGATCCACCTCGCGGTTGCTCTCGAAGGCGAGCTCCCTTCCGTCGGGTGAAAACGCCAGTCCTGCCTCTCCGAGCGTGAATGCCGGGCTGTCGAAGTCGCCCGGCGTCAGATCCGTGAGCTTGCCGGTGCCAAGCTCCAGCACGAACACGTGCCGCCGGCGGCCTTCTTTCCAGGCATTCCAGCGGCGATAGAACAGATGGTCGGCGACCATGGCCCGGTGCGGACTCGCGGCGCGACCGGCTTCGATCTCCTTCTGCCGCGCGGGATCATAATCGCTCTGACGGCCGGAATCACCGCCGGCCTCCGGGTACACCTCCGAGATGAACGCCACGTGCGTTCCCGCCGGAGACACGACCGGGGACTCCAGGCCCGATTCGACGTGCGTGAGCCGTTCGGGATCCCCACCGTCGACGGGCATCCGCCAGAGCTGGACACCGCCTTTGCGCGCGCTCAGGAAAAAAAACGACCGACCGTCGGGTGCCCACAGCGGCCAGAAGTCGGCCCCCTCGAAGCGCGTCATCTGCCGGGTTGAAGTGCCGTCGATGCTGACCTTCCAGATGTCGGTGTCGGACTTGCCCGTCTTCAGATCCGGTGTGGAGATGGTGTAAAGAACCGTGAGGCCGTCCGGGGACAGCCTCGGGAAGCCGACGGACTTCACCTCGTACAGCGCCTCGAGGGTGACCGGTGCGCGCTTTGCATCGGCGGGATCGTCAGGCTCCCGCGTGTCGACCAGCGAGGCGACCGGCAAAGCGACCGGCGTCGCAGAAGGGACCTGAGCCGTCACCGCCCCTGCGGGTTCGGCGGTGCGCTTACCGTCGGCGGTCGACCGCACGGCGGCGCACGGCGGACAGGGCGGAATCTCGGGCTGGTACGGGGTGCTGTCGCAGGCCGCGAGCGTGAGGGCCACGACCAGGAGGATCACGTTGGCGTTTTTCATGCGTTCACCTTCAGGAGGCTTTTTTGGCGCGGACGAGCTTGAGCACGATGGATGCGGCGACCTGGCACAATTCCTGGAGCAACTGGACCTCGTCGGGCCCGGCCACCTCGTCGTCGAGCACGCAGACCACGACCATGACGGGCCGCTCCTTGAGCAGGATCGCGCCGCCGACGAGGATGTCCTCGGGATCGGCGCCAAGCAGTTGCAGGATGCGGCGGTTGACCACCGACGGGGCGGCCTTGCCGAGGAACAGGTTGTTCTGGATGATGTCGGCGATGAACGTGCCGCGATCCTCCGGCACGATGATGCCCTCGAGACGGTGCGGGAACACGCCCAGCCCGGCGCCGGTCCACCCCATGGCGAAGCCCTCGGTGCAGGTGAACAGCGAGACCGAGCGCATCGCGCGTGCCCCGAAACTGTAGAACAGGGAGGGGATGTCCTCGCGGCTCTCGATCCCGGCGGCCAGCTCCGGGATCTTCGCGGGATCCAGTGCCTTCCACGCGGCGTCGAGGCGCCGGGAGGCGACCGTGGCGGCCGGGTCGATCTCCGACTCGGGGAGCGCGTCGCTGGTCGTGGCTTCCATGTACGACGGCAGGTCGTGCTCGATGATGCCGGCGAGCTCCTCGCGGAAGATGTCGAGGACCTCGTGGGTGCGATCCATGATCGGAAGGTTCCGCAGGTTCAGCGGGTCATCGTCATCGGAGATGTCCTCGACGGGACCGGAGTACGGATCATAGAGCACATTGGCGGGCCGGACGAAGCGATCCTCCTGGGGCTCGAGCTGCTCGAGGACCGACATGGCCGTCTTGCGCTCCGTCTCGTCCATGGGCACGTTGTGGCAGTGGTTCAGGATGTAGTGGAACCGCAGCGGCGTGGTGACCAGCGGAACGACGAACATCTGGGTGCGGGCGCGGATCCATTCGAGCTGGCCCGGATCGATCGGGGGGATGATCAGCACGCTGACGGAGCCGTTCTCGGTCTTCTGAGGAATGGCGTTGAGCTGCATCACCTCGGCTACGGTGAGCATCGCGCAGGCCTCCGGCGTCGGAAACTCGAACGGGTCGAACATCGTGTTCACGCCGTAGAGCTTCTGCAGATAGTTCTGCAGGGTCCGCTCCGAGATCAGCCCCGACCCGAGGAGCAGCACGTCCATGGACTGCCCCAGCCCCTTGTAGATGCGCCGGATCACGTCGGTCTGTGACGGGAGCAGGATGCCGTCCTTTTCCAGGATGGACAGCAGGGAAAGCCAGAGATCCATGGGTTCGTTGGTGTTCGTGCTCATGTGGTGCGCCTGAAAACGCCCGTCATTCAAGCGTTTTGTGACAAGCACTCTAGCCGATTGTCCAGGGGATGGCAAGCGCCGCGTCCGGGGGGCAAAGGAGGCCCCGGACAACGCCCCTGACCTTCCCGCTGCACACCTGCACGATTTATGCTACATTGCATTGCGGATCGCGGGAGGCCCCATGAAGAAATTCCTGTATTTTTCTCTGGTTTTCATGACCGGAGGTTGGTTATTGGCCTGCGGGGAGGACCTGAACCGGACCCCGTTCGAGTGCAGCCTGGCCCCCGGGAACACCGACCCCGACTTCGTGTCGGTCGTCGGGTGCCGGTCCGACTACGACGCCGTGGCCGCACCGCCGCTGGTGGCCGCCATCCCCGGCGCCAGCTCCGTGAAGACCATCGTCGACCAGAATGACGGCGATCGCCTCTACTTCCAGAACAGCCGGCGCTATCCCATCCACTGGAACTTCGCCTCCACCCACTGCTCCGGCAACGGCCTGCCCATCGTGCCGACCCTTTCGCAGTTCAACCAGACCGAGTACTACTCCCCCGACCGCCGCTTCCTGCTCGGCGCGCTCAACTACTACGAAGGTCCCGGCGTCTGGGCCTACGAGATCGCACCGTACGACACCGCCAGCGCCGCGATGATCCTCAAGGCCTTCCGGAGGATCCGCAAAAACCTGTGGGTCGGCGCGGACCTGCGGTTCCATCCCACCTCGGACACCGTGGCCAGGGAGGCCGAAAACCTCCCGCGGGAGGTGCCCGTCATCACCACCGACGAGCTCTTCGCCGGCATCGACTACCAGCCCCTGAACCTGGGCACGTCCATGGGGCAGCTGCGGTTCTTCTCCGAGCAGGATCTGTCCTCGGGCACCAAGTACCTCTCGTTCCGCGACATCGCGGTGCTCGAGACGGTACCCAACGATCTGTCGGTGTGCAGCGGGACCATCACCGCCGAGTTCCAGACCCCGCTGGCGCACATCAACGTGCTGGCCCAGAACCGCGGCACCCCCAACATGGGCCTGCGGGGCGCCTTCGACCACCCGGAGCTGCGCGCCCTGGAGGACAAGTGGGTCGAGCT